>JBKQMU010000265.1:0-29519 GCA_052146555.1 Isosphaeraceae bacterium | reverse complement strand
AGGCCCATGCTGTGGCCCGTCAATCCTCTCGGAGGTAACACCATCTGACAGAGAGCCGGATGCGGGAGAACCGCCAGTCCGGTTCGGAGGGAGGGGAGACCTTTGGTCTTCCCTACCCCTATCCCGGCATTCAGAACCGGACACGTTTGGCGCGCGTCTCCGCACCCGCCGCACGGACAATCCCTCTCGCCGCCCTCTGCAGTTCATAAAGGGCTCAGCCGGCGCGTCCTTCGAGCCACCAACTCGTGCGCTCGTCGAGGAACTTGTCGACCATCGTCTTGAGCCGCGATTGGGTCGATCGAGTGGGCATCTTAATTGCGCCTTTGAGCGCCCGGAAGGCATCGATCAGCCCGTCGACGGCCTCTTCCGTGTGGTTGGCGTTACACTGAACCCGAATGACGCCTCCATGATAGGGAACGGCCGGGAACAGTACCGACTGAACGTAAAAGCCTTGATCAAACAGGAACTTGCCCGCGCGGAGAGTATCGGCTTCGTCGCCGACGAGGGCAGAGATGATCGGGGTTGCCCCCCCGCTTACGATCAGGTCGAGCTGATTCAGTCCCTCGGTCAGCCGCGCGACGTGACGATCCAGCCGCGCTCGCAGAATCTGGTAATCGTGGGATTGGAGGATGTCGATCACCGTGCAGACGGCGTCGAGATAGGCGGGAACGACGGGTCCGCCAAAGATATAGCTATTGGACCGCATTTTGAGCATTTTCTGGAACGCGGCGGTGCAGCCGATGAAGCCGCCTGCGCACGAGAAGGCCTTCGACAGCGACCCGACCACAAAGGTGTTGTCGTAGCTTCCCAGGGCCTCGAGCACCGTGCCCCGGCCGTGTTCACCCAGCACGCCCGTTCCATGGGCGTCGTCGATGTAGAGCACGCCATTCTCCGACTGCGCGACCTTCTGGAAGAGGGTCATCGGAGGGATGTCGCCGCTCATGCTGTAGACGCCGTCGATACAGATCAACGCCAGGCGGTAGGGCTGCAGTTTCCGGAGCGTCTTCTCAAGCGACTCGGCACTATTGTGGGCGAAGGTTGCCACCCGGGTACCGCCGGCCTGAGCCAGCCGGGCTCCTTCTTGCATCGAGTTGTGGGTGAGCTCGTCCAGCACCACGACGTCCTTGCGACCCACCAGACCCGGAATCGCACCCATGTTGGCCAGAGTGACCGACGGGTATATCAAAGTCGACTCGGTCCCCAGCCAAGCCGCCAGCTTCGTCTCGGCATCGACGTTCGATTGCACGCTGGCAAAGGCGCGCGAAGCACCGTTGTGCGACCCCCACCTTTCCAGCCCCCGGCGGATCGACTCGATCACCCGGCAATCCCGATCCAGCCCAAGGAAGCTGTCAGAGCCGAAGTTGATGATCGGACGGCCACGCACCACGATCTGACGCCCGGGACCGGCTGCTTCCACCACGAGATCTTTGAGATGCGCGTCTGGAAAAGTTTGCTCAAATTCCTCGAAGATGCGGATCATGGTATTTTGCCGCAATGCACGTAGGAGCTGGTCCAAAGGGAGGTCGTTGGCCATGAGTTCTCCTTAACTCCATTTTAGCCATTTAGTTCCATCACCGATGCAGGCACTCTTCCCAGCCTTTATCACGTTGCCGATGCCGTATTATTAAGAAAAACGAAATCCGAGATGGGCGTCCCCTTCCAGTGACACTTTTATGATTCGGGGATCGGTCTGGTCAGATTACAGAAAAAGCCGTAAACAGTCACCCTCACAATCGACGAGTTAATGGCTGTGCCTGACTCGGCGACCAGCTCGACGGGCGAGGTTTGCTCAGGGATGAGCACATTGCATGAATCTGGACATGGATGGGACGAGGTCATGCTCGAGCGCGGAATGGAATCCGCCGAAGGGCAAGTGGCGAGCAGGCGTCGTATTCTCGTAGACGCGGGAATACGTGCTTTCGCCTTTTGCCGGATGTCGCGCGGCGAGATTGCCGCGTATCGCCGCCGTCCCGGAACTCTGCCGCCTGGCTGGGGAGGGATTCAGGCGTCAACCTTGCGCTATTCGGATGAACAGACAATTGGCGCCGTTGCCGCTTTGGTCATGGCGGTCGGTCAACTCGGTGGATCGAGTCCTGCATCGTTTCAGCGCTGGGGAGTAGTCGCCGCCTCCCGGTTCCTGGGGCGGTCGAACTTACTGGCGGCCATGAACCGATTTCAGGCCGAGGGAGTTTGGGGCGTTTCGCCCCACTTGATTCCGCATTTTGCCCTTCACTCGCCGGCCGGGACACTGAGTTTGGCGCTCGGCATTCATGGACCGAATCTGGGTACCGGGGGCGGACGTTTCTGCATGACCGACGGAGTGCTCACGGCGCTCTCGTGGCTAAGCTCCGGCATCGTGCCGGGCGTCTGGCTGGTCGCGACGGGATGGTCACCCGAGATGAGCTTAGAGGACGACGCCCAGCCCCGAGAAGACGCCCAGTGCGAGTCCCTCGCTTTGGCGCTTGTTCCGGCAGGTACCGAGGGGGCCTCGGGCTTTCGGATGCGGCTGGTCGCGTCCCTTCGTGCGACCGAACCCAGCCCAATTGACATCGCCGAGCTTGCCGAAAATCTCCAGCGTCAGGCCGGCGACCTGCCTCGAAACGGGGCGAACCGGCGCCGGCTTATCGCTCATGCGACGCATGCAGGCTCAACCCTTCCCGAACCTCACTTCGCTCCGCACGCCCTATCCCGGTCCAGGCTGCACAAGGCGGGCACCGACGCCACCGGAAGCTACCACGTCGAGCTCACCTCTCCCGAGCTGCATCGAATCAACCAGGAGGCATGATGGATCTCGAGGAACCGGTCTGGATCACAGGCGTGGGGCTGGCCACGCCGCTGGGTTTCGACCTGGCCGCGCTGGACGAGAGTTTTCTTTCCGGTCGGTCCGGCGTCGTTGCTGTCACGGGATTTCCAACCGACGACTACCCCAGCCGGATCGCGGCTCAGATCCACCGCGTTCCCTGCCCGCCGAGCCAACAGCCGGCCGCGTTCGCGAAGTTGCCCAGGATCGAGCAGGTAACTCTTTGGTGTGTCGAGGCGGCCCTGCGAGACGCGGGATTGTGGCATATCGAAGATCGCCGCGGCAAACGGATCGGGCTGGTCTTGGGAATCGGCGCCGAGTGGATGGAAATCTGGGAAGCCGACATGAACCAGGGAGGCCGCAGGATCTGCGAGCCAGAGCTGGATTTTCAGTCAACCGTCGAACGCGTGCACCGGGCGATGCATCTCTCTGGCCCGGCCGTGACGCTCTCCGCGGCCTGTGCGTCGAGCAATTTTGCCCTTGAGATTGGCCGCAAATGGCTCCGGCTGGGCTTGGTCGACGCCTGCATTGCAGGAGGGTGCGAGATGGCCGTCACGCCGATTGGCCTGGCGACCTTTGGAAACTTGCGGGCGCTGTCGCGTCGGAATGATGAGCCAGCCCGAGCCTCGCGGCCGTTCGACCGCTCGCGTGACGGCTTCGTACTGGGCGAAGGCGGGGTTGCCTTCGTGCTCGAAGGTCAATTGCAAGCGCGGCGGAGGTCGGCGGTCGGCTATGCTGAGGTTGCTGGCTGCGGATCCAGCAGCGACGCCTACCATCACGTCATTCCCAGCCCCGATCCGACGCAAGCCGCGGCGGCTGTTCGCCAGGCTTTGGAAGACGCCCGGATCGCTCCGGAAGACGTTGATCACATCAACGCCCACGCCACCAGCACACCGGTCGGCGACGCTACGGAAGCTTCGGTGCTGCGGCAGGTCTTCGGCGAGTCGATCGACCGCATTCCGGTCACGTCGACCAAGAGCATGACCGGCAACCTGTTGACCGCCGCGGGCGCCATCGAGGCTGTCGCCTGCCTCACGGCTATGAGGCACAGGGCCATCCCGCCGACCATCAACCTCGATGAGCCGGACGTGGGTCTGTGCTTGGTCACCAGCGAGCCCAGAACCCAGCGCGTTGATGTCGCCCTATCCAACTCGTTCGGGTTTGGCGGCAGCAACACCTGTGTTGTCTTGAGAGCGGTCTGACGCGGGCTTCGAGCTCGGAGCATGACGGTCCACCTAGTCAGGCACGGAAAGCCCGGTGATCATGACTGTGCCAGAGCGAACTCGAGAGCAACCGCATCACCTGGATGGGCGGCCGGAACGTCGTGCGGATCGGCGCGCCAGGGAGCGAGCCCGTGTAGCCGTGGTGACAGGCGCCTCCAGCGGGATCGGCCGCGCCTTAGCCCGCCAACTGGCTGCGGAAAACCTTCGCGTCGGACTGATCGCCCGGCGGCAAGGCGCGCTGGACGAGCTTGCCTCGCAGATCAAGGGCGAAGAGGGTACTGCGTGCGCGGCTGCCGCTGATGTGAGTCATCGCGAAGCTCTTCATCGCGCGGTGCGGGCCATCGAGGAGTCGCTGGGCCCCATCGACGTGATGGTGGCCAATGCCGGCCTCGGTGTGCCGACGCGCCTCGATCCGCTGAACATCGCCGAAGTCGAGGCCACATTCCAAGTGAACTTGCTGGGAGTCATCTACTCGATCGAGGCCGTGCTTCCGGGGATGCTCCGCCGTGGTGCGGGGCAGATCGTGGCTGTCTCAAGCCTGGCCGCGGAAAAGGGCTTGCCCGGCGAGTCGGCCTATTGCGCCAGCAAGGCCGCGGTGAATGTCTATCTCGAGGGGCTGCGGATCGCGGTACGGAAGCGGGGCATCACGGTCACGACGATCTGCCCGGGGTTCGTCGACACCACGATCACGCCCATGGATACCGCGGCAACGCCGTTTCAGATCTCTGCTGCAAAGGCGGCCAGGCGCATCACGCGGGCGATCCTCCGCCGTGAGCAGGGCGTAATCCGATTTCCCTGGCCGATGGCCGCGCTCATGGCGATCCTTCGCCGGCTGCCCGACTCCTTGATCGCCCGGCTGGTCAGCCACGAGACCGGCGAGCCGCCAAGCTCGCGCACCATGGCGGGATGAACAACGATGGTCGATCTGGCCCTCAAGATGCTGCTGGACGACAAGAACCGGTTCCTGGTCACCGTGCTGGGAGTCGGTTTCGCCGTGGCTCTGGTCTTGATCCAGGTGGGCCTGTTCTTCGGCCTGCTCGAGAACGCCAGCATCACGATCGAGAAGCTCAACGCCGACCTCTGGGTGATGGCCCGCAATACGCCCAACGTCGATTTCGCGAACCCTTTTCCGGAGAACTATGTGCAGCGGGTGCGGTCGATTCCGGGCGTGGCCTGGGCCGACAATTTGATTGTCTGGTACGCGGTCGTTGCTCTGCCCAGCGGGGCCAAGGAATCGGTAATTTATTACGGCCTGGAAGATTTCGGTCGCTGGGGCTTTCCCTGGAAGATCATCGAGGGCGACACGGCGAACTTGAGACGCGGGCGGTTCGTCATGCTCGATGAGTCAGCCGAGCACCGGTTCGGACCGTTCGAGGTAGGTGATTATCGCGAGTTTCAGGGGCGGCGGCTGAAGATCATCGGCCGGACGAGTGATGCGCGGTCCTTCACGACCAATCCCATGGCGTTCATCGACTACCAGCTCGCTCAGAGCCTCTCACCCGACGAGCTGAGCGGCCGGACAACGTTCATCATTGTGAAACTCGAGCCCTGGGCGAGCGCCGCCGAGGTCCGGGAGGAGATCCGCCGTCGGCTCCCTTACAACGACGTCCACACTCAAGATCAATGGGCGTCGATCTCGCGCCGGTACTGGATCGAGAGCACCGGGCTGGGACTTACGATCTTCCTGACCGTCTTTTTGGGTGCGCTGGTGGGAGTCGTTATCGTGGCCCAGACGCTTTACGCCTCGACCACCGAGCATCTTCCCGAGTTTGGAACGATCAAGGCGCTGGGTGCCAGAGATCGTGACATTTACGGCTTGATCGGCGAGCAGGCCATGTTCGCCTCGGTTCTCGGATTCTTGCTGGGGCTGGGAATCACGCTGGGCATCGAACCGCTCTTGGTCATGCTCGACATGAAGATGATCGTCACGCCGACTGTCGCGACGCTTGTGTTCCTGGGAACCCAGCTTCTTTGCCTGGCCGCGTCGATTCTGTCGTTTCAGAAAGTGGCGGCGCTGGATCCGGCCATCGTCTTCCGAGGCTAGAGCGGAAGGAAGGTCAAGGAGGCGCGGCATGGTGGTTTTACGTGCGGAGGGAGTCACCAAGACGTACTCGGACGGCCATCGCGCGGTTCCGGTGCTGCGGGGCGTCTCGCTTTCGCTTTCCCGCGGCGAGGTTGTGGCGCTAGAAGGCCCCTCCGGCTCGGGCAAGACGACGCTCTTGTGCATTCTCGGCTGTTTGCTGGCCGCAAGTGGAGGCCGGGTGATGATCGACGGACAGGAGGTCGATGCCCAGCACCCCAGCCGGCTCTGGGCCATTCGCCGCCGCTCGATCGGCTTTGTCTTCCAGCAGTTCAACCTCTTTCCGTCGCTCTCCGCGTCCGAGAACGTCCAGTACGCGCTGAATATTCGCGGCTGGCGTGGCCGCAGGGCTCGTCGCGAGGCCGATCGCATGCTCGATGCCGTCGGCCTCTCCAACCGCCGGACTTTTCGCCCACGCGATCTCTCCGGCGGCCAAAAGCAGCGGGTGGCCATCGCCCGGGCGCTGGCCGGAGGGGCGCCCCTGGTGCTGGCGGACGAGCCGACGGGCAACCTCGATTCGGAATCGGGCTCCCAGGTGCTCGAGCTCTTTCGCGGGCTCTCGAAATCAGAGAACCGCAGCCTGATGATCGTCACCCACGATCCCAGCGTCCGTTCGATCGCCGACCGCGTTCTGGCGATGCGGGACGGCTCTCTCGTCTGCACGGAGAACTGACCGATGTCCCCAACCATGATTCTCGGTCGCGTGATCCTGCCGGCGATCGGACTGGCGCTTGCGGGCGTGCTTGTCTGGCAAGTGGTCCGCACCGGCTCGCTCGAGCTCACCGGCACGACTGCCTCCGGACCGCTCCGGTGGCTTCAAGATGGACTTCCCGGAAGTAACGCCGCCTCGCGTGAGGAAACAGGGGCCCCGGCGAACGTGCAACCCAAGACCCGGACGGCTCCCAAGATTGCCGCCGAGGGACGGGTCGTGGCGTATCCCGGGGCGGAGGTCGTCGTGGGTGCTGAGACCCCCGGCACGATCGTCGCCGTTCGGGTCCGGGAAAAAGCGATTGTGCGCGCGAGTGAATTGCTGGTCGAGTTCAAGGCCGACGAGCTGAAGGCCTCGCTCGACGAGGCCGCCGCGCATGTGTCGGAAACCGACGCCGAGCTCGAACTCCAGCAAAGGGAGCTGGCGCGGACCGATCGGCTCATCCAGCGCAAGGCGGGGACGGACGAGGAGCGCGAGCGGATTCGATCGCGGCTGATCGTCGCCCGCGCGCGGCGGACCGCGGCGACGGCGACGTACAAGCGGCTCGAAGCGGCGCTCGCGAAGACCCGGATCACCGCGCCGATCGAGGGCATCGTCACCTTGCGGATGGCTCATCCCGGCGAGACGGTCAACGTCGGAACGCCGCTGGTCAAGATCGTCGATCTGAAGAAGCTGCGGATCGAGGCCGAGGTCGATGAATACGATATCGGCCGCTGCGTCCAGGGAGCTCCCGTCACCATAACGGCCGAAGGTTACCGCGGTAAGAGCTGGAAAGGGACCGTCGAGGAAACAGCCGACACCGTCACGGGCCGGCGGATTCGCCCCGAAGATCCCGGCAAGCCGACAGATACGCGAGTCATGCCGGTCCGGATCGCCTTTCGCGAGCCGACGCCACTGAAGCTAGGCCAGCGTGTCGAGGTCGAGATCGCCGAGGTCACTCGGAGGCAGGATGATCCGGCACCACCAGAGCGACCGCGGGCCTCCGGCGAGCCGGTCGTCCCCTCGTCCTCGACATCCCCGTGAGCGGCCCCGCTTTCTGGCCCGGTCACGCGGGGAATCTTCACTCTCGCAATGACCGGCTCTTGCGCACGACGCCCGAGCTGAGAATCAGGACGTTCGGAAGCGCCAGTCCGACCGCGACGGCGGCAAGCGTCCGAGCGCTGACTTGCAAGCCAGGCGGCAAAGGTCCGCCGGGGTGAGCCCGATCGATCATGACTTTTCCGATCCATCCGGTGGAATCCGATCCGGTCGGAAGAAGTGTCGCGTCATCGGCGGAGGCGAGAGACTCCTGGTCCGTTGCGGTCGTCCCACCCCATGCCACCGCAGCGCCGCCGGGTGCGTCGACCAAGTGGTCAAGAGGTGTACCGGTCGGGAACCCAAGCGGCAACTGCATCGGCACAGGCCCGATCTCGCTCAATGTGTCGGCCGTTCCCCTCGGACTGTCATTCTGCGCGGTGGCGAGTGCTTCGTCCGGCGTTGTTTTCTCGGTCGGCCGCGAAAGCAAGAGGGACCGCGCGTGCATGGCCATCTCAGCATCAGTGTCGCGAGACAGCACCTGTCCGCTGGCCGTCACCAGTTTGAAATGGGGCGAAGCGGCCGATTCTTTCAGCGATGGCATAAGCGTCGAGGTGGGTTCGACGCTCATCGTGTCGTGGCCGTACCCGAGTGGAATCGCAAGCCCGGCCAGCATGGCCTGCAGTTGCCCGAGACTGCGCGGAACAGGCAGTCCCGATCGCGCAAGTAAGCTGGCGTACTGAGCCGGAACGGCAGCGGTCGAATCGGGTGCCGGGCCCACGCTGGAAAGAAGGCCCGCACCGGCGTCTTGGTCGGAAGCGGCTAACGCGGTCGACATGGTCAGACCGGGGGCCCCGGACGCTGCCGTCGGATTCGTCGTGGCGGCGATCAAAGCGGCGGACGCCGGAGCTTCCCGCAACGACTCGTTTGGAGTCGTATTTTGCAAAGATTGGTCAACCTCGATTTCCGCATAGGATGGATGCGCGGCAATCGACGACGATGCCGGTTGGTTGCTCGCCGGTATGGGGGCGGCATTCAGGGCGATTCGTGGCTCGAGCCATTCGAGCGCCGGGAGCGATCGCGGCGGCCTCCGCGGCTGCACCTCATCCCAGCACGGAACATTTCTACTCAGTGTGTTTTCCAAGGCTGTCCCTACCATCGTGTCCGACATGTGCGGGCGCACGACGGGTCTCGTGGGGCCCGTACCAATCTCGATGATCGGCAACACTTCTCGCGATCTTGAATCTTAAGAGAAAAATACTCGCTTCAGAATGCAGCCACGGGTGCATTACAGTGTGATTTAATCTCGCACCCTATTTCGCGCGTTCTTTCCCGCGGTTGCGGATTGCGAGCTGAGCTGGCCGCTCGTCAGATCGATTCGACGTCGGAATCGAAGACTCGTACCCGTTTCCAGTTGGACTCGTTTTCACGGACGAACTGTTGGTGCACAGCTGAGACCTGATAGGCGTCGTGCCATCTGTTGGAAGCGAAAAACAGGTGCAGAGCCACGTCGAAATCGCGCTCGTTGACGGGCCGGTCAAGTTCCCGATTCAGGGTGCCGACGGAGAAATGAACGACCCCCGTGTGATCCCGCAAATCTCTCTTGCATGCTTCGATCAGCCTGGCGATCGCATCCGGGGAGTTGTCGTGCAGCGAAAAGTACACACAATGGGCTAGCATCGCGCGCCTCGTTCAACAGTGGGAATTTCTACCCTGGGATCAAACTACGGATGTTTTCTCGGTTGACCGGCTGGATCACGCCTTTCTCGGTGATGATTCCAGTGATAAGCTCGGCCGGCGTGACATCGAAGGCGGGGTTGTAGACGTCGATTCCTGAAGGCGCTGTCTGGCGGCCGAAACCGTGGGTGATCTCGGACGCTGCGCGCTCTTCGATGGGAATCTGCGAGCCGTCGGCGATGGAAAGGTCAAACGTGCTCGACGGTGCGGCGACATAAAAGGGGATCGAGTGTGCACGGGCCACCAGGGCCACGCCGTAAGTGCCTATCTTGTTAGCCGTATCGCCATTGGCGGCGATCCGGTCCGCACCCACGATCACTTTCTGCACCTTTGCTTCCTTCATGACCTGAGCGGCCATGCTGTCGCAGATCAAGGTGACCGGAATGCCCCGGCGCTGGAGCTCCCAGGCGGTCAGCCGCGCCCCTTGGAGCAAGGGCCTGGTCTCGTCGGCAAAGACGCGAAGCCGCTTGCCCGCCTCGTGGGCCGAATAAACGGGGGCCAAGGCCGTGCCGTAACCGGTCGCGCACAGCCCGCCGGCGTTACAGTGGGTCAAGATTGCCTCGCCGTCGGCCAGAAGCGCAGCGCCATTCCTGCCGATTGCCCGGCACATGGCTCGGTCTTCCCGAGCGATTGCGTGAGCCTCGGCGAGGAGCAGCTCGAGCAGGGGAAGACCGTCGTCGGCCGGCGCAATTGCATTTGCAGCAGCCGCTTCCATTCGGTCCAGAGCCCAGAACAGGTTGACGGCGGTCGGCCGGCTGGTGCGGAGGTGAGCCGACGCCTCGCCCAGCGCCCGCCGCACGGTCGGACCGTCGGCCAGCCCCTGCGATCGGGCCCCGATCACCGCACCATAAGCTGCCGCCACTCCGATGGCGGGCGCGCCGCGAACCCGGAGAACCCTGATTGCCTCCCAGACTGCCGGCACGTCGCGACAGTCCAGGAGTATCAACTCCGTCGGCAGCCTGGTCTGATCGATGAGCCGCAAACAGCCGCTTGCCGCATCGCCAGCCCAGGCCAGTGTCGCCAAGGAATCAGCATCTTCCGGGCCGGACATACGCTTCTCGCACCTCGCTCGATTAGAGATCACGCGTGAGGGTTGGGACCTTGGTCGAGCGTCTCACGTCTCGTCCTCATCCTCGCCTTCTTCATCGTCGCCTTCGGCTTCTTCCGGATCGACCCAGGTGTAAAACTCAGCAAAGACCTCCCAGATGTTCCGAAGTGCGTTCCGCAGATCGCCGGGCTTGAGGACTCCGTGTTCTCCGGTGTAGCCGGCGACCTCCGTGGCGATCCGCAAGAGCTCGAGATTCTGCCGCCGCATCTCGAGGAAGATCTGACTATGGGTATCGAGTTCAAGCGCCTCTTCCAGCGCTTCTTCAACATTGTGGTCCTGATCGTGATCGTGATCGTGATCGTGATCGTGCGGGCGCGGATCTTCGTGACCGTGGTTGTTCTCGTGTTCTTCGTGGGCCATCGGAGTGTCTCCCCCTGAGGGTCAAGGTCTTTGAAAGTCAGGTCTTGGAGCCGGCGGTCGGCGATCGCGGGAAGGGACGAGTTTGCCTCGTGCATGCATTTTACGCCCCGCAATCGAGTTCCGGTCAGCGTTCCTTCAGGCGCTCACTTAAGGGCACGTGAGCGAGTCCGAACGTCGCGGCGACGGCCCGGTTCGTCACGTGCCCACAGTCGATGTTCACCCCCTCGGCCACCCCCGGAAGGGCGGCGGCAAGGGGCCTCCACCCATTCTTCGCAAGCTGCAACACATAGGGAAGCGTCACGTTGCAAAGTGCATAGGTGCTTGTTCTTCCCACGGCGCCGGGCATGTTCGTCACGCAGTAATGTACGACTCCGTCTACCAGATAGGTTGGATGGAGATGCGTGGTCGGGCGGCTCGTTTCGAAGCAGCCTCCCTGGTCGATGGCCACGTCAACGATCACCGCGCCGGTCTTCATCAGGCCCAAATCCTGGCGACGGACCAAACAAGGCGCCCGAGCGCCTGTGATCAAGACCGCACCGATGACCAAGTCAGCCCGCTCGAGCGACTCACGGATCGTGTGCCGGTCGGAATAGAGCGTCGTGACGTTCGGAGGCATGATATCATCCAGATAGCGCAGACGCTCAAGGTTGATATCAAGAATGCGCACATTGGCCCCGAGTCCGGCAGCAACCTTTGCGGCATTGGAGCCAACCACGCCCCCGCCCAGGATGGCGACCTCCGCCGGCGCAACGCCCGGCACACCGGCCAAGAGGATTCCCCGGCCCTCCTGGGGCCGCTCCAGGAACCTGGCGCCTTCCTGGATGCTCATCCGGCCGGCGACCTCACTCATCGGCGTCAGCAGCGGCAAGCCACCCCGCGGATCGCGCAGGGTCTCGTAGGCAATGGCCGTGATGCCGCTATCGATGATGGCGCGCGTAAGCGTCGAGTCAGCGGCGAAATGGAAATAGGTAAAGACGATCTGGCCCGGTCGAAGTGCTGGCCACTCCGAGCTTTGCGGCTCCTTGACCTTGACGATCATGTCGGCCGTGGCCCAAATCTCGCTGGCGTTTTCGACGATCATGGCGCCCGCCGCGGCATAGTCGGCGTCGACGATCCCGCTGCCCTGCCCTGCGCCGGCTTCGAAGAGAACCTGGTGGCCAGCGATCGTCAGTTCTTCGGCCCCGACGGGCAGAAGCGCGACCCGGTACTCATCGGCCTTGATCTCTTTGGGAACCCCGACAATCATCGCCGCTACTCCCCGACCATCTGGCCAGGCCAGCCATGGACGGACATCTTACAGCCCGGCCTCCAGGCACAGACATTCGATCAGACTCGGGTTCGACAATCAAGCAGTCGGACTCGGCATTGGCCGGTCTGATTCATTGATGTAACAGTTCCTAGCCTTCGAGGTCGGAAAGAAGCTCGTTGACCTCTTTATCGAGGAACCGCATCCCCTCGAGGGGGCTTTCATTGGCTGCGGCGGCGTGATCCGGGGCATCCTCGTCGTAATCCGCATCGTCAGTGCCGGCGGGACCTCGCCGGGCGCCGGGCTCGGTCTGCTTGCGCGCCCTGAGATAAAGCTTGATGGGTATGTCATGAAAAGGCAGCTTCTCGCGGAAGACGTTCAGCAAGTATCGCTGATAGGTCGCGTCGAAGAGGCGAGTGCTATTGACGAACAGGACGACCGTCGGAGGCGCCGTGCCCACCTGGGTCGCGTAGTAAATGCGGGGAGTCCGGTTTTCACGCATGGCCGGCGGATGCGCCTCGACGGCTTCGCGAAGGACGCGGTTGAGCGTGCCGGTGCCGACGCGGCGGCCAGCCTGCTTGTAAAGTGACTGAGCCAGGTTTAGAAGTGCCTTGACGTTCTTGCCGGTCTGGGCCGTGATGAACGCCAGCGGCATGTAGCTCATGTTCCGGAAGGCGTGCTTCACGACAAAGGCGAACCGGGCCTGGTTCCCCTGGGACGCGTCGTCTGCATTGTTGATCATGAGGTCCCACTTGTTGATCGTGAAGATGCAGGGCTTGTATTCCTTGGCGATGTAGTCGGCGAGCTGCTTGTCCAGCCGGGTGATGCCCTGCGTGGGGTCGAGAAGCATGAGCACAACGTCGGCCCGGCGGATCGACCGCTCCGCGCGGTGAATCGAATAGAAGTCGAGGCTATCGCGAATCTTGGCCTTCCGCTTCACGCCGGCGGTATCGATGGCCAAGAAGGGCAAGCCGTCGAGCTCGAACTGTACGTCGACCGAGTCCCGCGTGGTTCCGGGCCGTTCCGAGACGATCATCCGCTCAGCGCTGGCAAGGGTGTTGATGAATGTCGATTTGCCGGTATTGGGTCGTCCCACCACGGCGATTTTCATGACCGCCTCTGCCGGCCTGTCCTCCGCGTCGGCCGGCAGCATGCCGTCGATCATCGCTAAGAGTGCCTTGCGGTTGCGGTCCTGGTGGGTGGAAACCGGAATCGGTTTGCCTCGACCGAGCTTGTAGAATTCACCGCCGCGCTGTTCAATTTCGGGAGTATCGGCCTTGTTCATCACTAGGATCACTGGTGTCTTGAGATAACGCAGGCGGTGGGCGACTTCTTCGTCCAGGGGCATAAGCTCATCGCGAATGTCCACGACGAAGAGAATCACGCTGGCCTCGTTCATCGCAGTTTCGATCTGGCGGTCGACGTGCTCGCTGAGATCGTCGCGGTCGACCATGCCGATGCCTCCGGTGTCGATCAGCTCGAAGAACCGAGGGTTCTGGTCATCGCCGATCTGCACGAGGGTTCCCAGCCGGTCTCGGGTGACGCCCGCCTGCTCATCGACGATCGCGATCCTCCGGCCAGCCAGCCAGTTGAGGAGCGAGGATTTGCCGACGTTCGGTCGGCCCACGATAACAACCTTAGGGAGGGCCACGAGAGTCACCCCGCTAGAAGCTTGCGAGAGGGGAAGGAGCCGGCGGATGGAAGGAAGAAGATGGATGACAAAGGGAGGATGCCGCGACAAAGCCTGACGACAGAGCCCTTTGCGTCAATCGAAGCAGCGCCATTCCGGCCCCGGAATTTGTCGTATTATACGAGATCCCCTGCGATTCGGGCAAATCGAAGTTGCGCAAAATCAAGCAATCAAAGCATTTTGCGAGGACGATCGGAAGCTACCTTGCATGAGGCGGAGCCAACCGGGGCGCGACGTGAACGTGCTGGATGGTTTAGCCCTCGTGACGGGCTCGGCGATCGCGTCGGTTCACATCTTACGGGTGATGCGCAGCGGTCTGTCGGCGGCCGGGTGGGTCATGATCTGCCTCATGTTTGCGTGTGTCTCCTTGACGGCGACCGGACCATTTCTTTTCGTGGCCCGTCGCTATTCGCGACGGCTTCCGGGCTATCCCCTGGTTGGCGACTCGCTGTGGGCGATTCTCGGCGTGCCGTGGCTGATCACGGCGATCATCGAGTCGGTTCTGCCCAGCGATAACCCCAGCCACAATCCCCTGTTTGCGGCGACACTGGTTGTCAGTCTGGCAATTGCGTGCCTGATCGCCGTGGTGGTCGTCTGGACGACCCGGGTCATTGTTCCGCCGGACCCAGCGATGGAGATGGAGGTCACGCCTTGGACCAGTCGCGTCGGCCTGATCCTGTCGATCGCCTGGCCAATTCAATGTGGAATCTGCATGGTGGTGCTGAGCTGATGCGCCCAGGCTGGGGAGCGAGTTCAGGCCGGTTCTTGGCTTTGGAGGTCGCCTTGTGCCATGAGCGAGAGTCAGGTGAGCCAGCGTAGCGGGCTGCGTATCCAGCTCATTGATCTGGCGGCGATCGTGGTCGGCTATGGCTTGGCGGCGATTCTCTTCCGCGCTTTTTGGCCGCATGCCGGCGTGCCGCCGGCCCTGGGCATTTTCGCGGTCGTTTTTTACATCTGGCTGGGGATAGCCATGAGCGGCCCCTTGCTCCTGTTGCGGCATCGCCCGACCGCTCTTGAATCGCCGGCGAAGGACCGCCAGTCCGGCCCGCCGGCTTCTCGCACCTGGGCCGAGATGGCCTGGCTCGTAATCGGCGTTTACTGGATCACGCTGGGCGTCTTCGTCTTGCCGGTCCGGCTGCATCGGTTCCGTTTTGGCGATGCCATCCTCTTCGGAGCCGTCCCGCTCCTGGCCGGACTGGTCCTCTACCTTTTCGGCCCCGACGCCAGCGCGCAGGGCGGCGAGGCCGCCTGGACCCATCGCGTGGCCGTCTGGCTGCTTTTGACCTGGCCAATCGCCTGGCTTTGTCTGATCGCCATAGCCGAGTCGATGCTCTGAAGCGCCAGGTGCGCCGACTTGAGCGATCGGTACGCCTCCCAAGGCGTGCCGCCCCGCTTACACTTTGTCGCCGTCCCAAAGCTCGCTGCCAGGACTTCTGTCGTGCGGCAAAAGCTTCAAGCAAGGATGCGATCCGCCGTACCATTCATCTCCACCGGCTTATAGGTTTCGCCCTGCCCTTCCAGGATTTCGCCAGTAAGCGACCCCTTGTGTTGGGTTTCGATTCCATAGGTTTTTATCGGCGTGGAATCTATTGCCGGCGTCGTGGGGATGAACAACGTAAATGTCGTATCGGCACCGTCGGAAGCAGGCCCGATCTTGACGCTGACCAGCGATCCTAACGTCAGCGGCGCTTCTTGCACGAGGATATCCTTGCCGAAAAAGCTTTGACTTTCGCCACCCCGTTCAAAGCTAAGAGTGGGAGGGCCGGCAAAACTTGTTGTCGAATAAGTGATCTTGATCCCCCCGCCGGAGAGTTCATAAATAAGGCTCTGACCCGATTTCGTATTCATCGTGAGACCTCGCGATTCGCATGAACAGCGCCGAGGGATGAAAGCGCAAAGCGCCCCTACCCTTTGAATTATATATGGGAATTCGCGCCCTGCAAGTTACTTTGGTCTAACTCCTAGAAAGATCTCGTTTACTTGTTATGCTTGGAGCCCGCCCCGAGTGGACGGATATTTGCAAAATGAGGAGTATGACCATGCCAGGATCGCTCGTCGTTTACAAGCAAGACGGCACGCGCCAGTGCGAGGATATCAAACCGCGTCCGCTGGCAGAGGACGCGGCCGTCATCACCGGACTGGGGCTTCGCATCGTGGGCGAGGGAAGGAATGAGCACCTACCAATTCTGGTTCCGGCGCTCTGCGGCTGGGAGACTGCGATGGCCAACGTCTTCACGCTGGACTCCCAAGGGATCACCAGGCAACAGTTGTTCGAGCTCTCGAAGCACGGGTTCAAGATTTGGGAGTTTCCAGAAGCGCCGACCCACAAAGCAGAGGGGCACGACCCGTTTCTGATCGATGTCGCTCTGGCTGGCGCGTTGCTGGCGCCGGAGCGGCACCCAGATCGTATCCATGAACTGATCGGCTATGCCATTCGCGTCTACAAGCGCGGTGATATCATCTCGGAAGATTTTCGGCGCGATCGGGTGAATTTCGAGCTTACGCCGGATACGGCGCGCATTGCTCGTGTTTGGTTTGGCTAGTGCGCGCCATCGCTGAACGCTGGTCGCAAAAGCGTCGCGCACTGCGACGAGGATAAGCGGATAGGCAGAACAAAATTCGGCATACAGAGAAGCCTCCTCTCCCTGTACCGTGGACTGCTTTGAAGCCTGTTCGCCTCCGGATAACTGCCGACAGCGCCAGCACGATTTCGACCACAGCGAGCAGCAGCGTCGAAACCATATTGACCTGCGGCGTGACGCCGAGCCGCACCTGCGAATAGATCCGCATCGGCGGCGGCGCGTCGGGGCCGGTCGAAAAACTTGCGATCACCAGATCGTCCGGCGAAGGACCGCGCGGAGGGCCGCCGGCTTCCCGCACCTGGGCCGAGATGGCCTGGCTCTTGATCGGCGTTTACTGGATCACGCTGGGTGTCTTCGTCTTGCCGGTCCGGCTGCAACGGTTCCGTTTTGGCGATGCCATCCTCTTCGGAGCCGTCCCGCTTTTGGCCGGGCTGGTATTTTACCTTTTCGGCCCCCACGCCGGCGCGCAGGGCGGCGAGGCCGCTTGGACCCATCGCGTGGCCGTCTGGCTGCTTTTGACCTGGCCAATCGCCTGGCTTTGCCTGATCGTCGTGGCCGAGGCGATGCTCTGAAGCACCAGGTGCGCCGACATGAGCGATCGGTGCGCCGGCGCTGTTTCGGAACCGTTGGGCCGGCCGGTCAGGCCGCACTGGCCGTGCTGGGCGCGGCAGTCATGCTGATTCCCAGCAGGACAAACCGCAGAGCCTCGCGCTCATCGACCGTGATGTGGCCGTCAAGCAAGAGCTCGTCGATATCTTCAAGGCACTGGGCAATGGCTTGGTCGATCCCGGGATAGTACGCATGGCGGGCGATTCGTTCAACGGATGCAACCAGACGCTCGAAGTAATTCGCGCTGTTCATCGCGGTCACCTCGTCCGTGAGAAAAAAATTGCTTCATCCTTGGGCATAGGAGGGTACCGCATGCTCTTATCACGTCAAGCTCTAGTGGTGATTTTTCCCATGACAGCATGCGGAATTCACCAATTGGACCAAACCGGCCGGAACTTGCCGGAAAAACAGGCAGCTGGACCGCATTTTTCGGCGCCGTGCCAGTGAGCCCTTTGCGGGACGCTACGAACATCGGATGATCGAGTATACCGCTCGAAGTTGATCGGTGCGGTTATGCGAGGTAATGGCGTCGCCCCACGACGGGGACGCCAAAATTTCAGTGCAGTCGAGAAGAACTGTAGCAAGGTGAGATTTCATGTGCTTCCAGAGCCGCGTCGCGACCATCGGCAAGCTGCGGACTCGATATCTGACGGCCGGAAGGCCCTCCGAAGCCGGCAACGGCCCGGCTCTGGTCTTGCTGCACGGTGGCGGCGAGAGCGCTTTGTCGTGGCGCTGGGTCATACCGGCTCTGGCAGAGCGCTATTACGTACTGGCGCCGGATCTGCCCGGCTCCGGCGAAAGCGACCTCGTCGGAAGTGACTACGAGGCCGGATTCTACGCGAGGTTTGCCGGCGACTTCGTGGAGGCGATGGAGATCGACAGGGCCGTGGTCATCGGCCATTCACTGGGAGGGTTGGCCGCGATCGAGATGGCGCTGCAAGACCGCGGCAAGCGCGCCTGCGCCCTGGTGCTGATCGACAGCGCCGGGCTGGGCCGCGAGCTTCTCCCGGCGCTGCGGCTTCTGACCTTGCCCGGACTGGGCGAATGGTCCACGCTCTGTGCGTCTTCGCCCTTGGGCCAGATTCAGCGGCTGTGCTGGCGTGCTCTCGGCTGTTTCGCTGATCCCGCAAGCGTTCCAGTGGACTGGTACGTCGATCAGTTCTGGACGGGCCAGCGCGCGGGCCTCTTGTGGGATCAGCTTGCAGTCTCCCGGTCCTTGTTCGGTCAAGACGGGCAAAACGAAATCGTGCTCGACCGGCTGTCACACCTGGATGTGCCAGTCTTGCTGGTCTGGGGCGATGCGGACGAGATCATCCCGATCGCACATGCGCAGCAGGCGCTCCGTCAACTCCGCAGTGGCCGGCTGGCTGTCATTCCCGACTGCGGCCACATGCCGCAGGTCGAGCGGCCCGAACTCCTGCTGGAAGCCGTTCTACCGTTCCTGGCAGCGGTAACGAAAGACATCTCCGGCACCTCGAGTTCGGTGGCCCGGGCAGGTTGATACGGGCGATGCCCCGTGCTGATCTGTCGCATCCCTTCGGGCATCGAAAAAGGCCCGTGGGGCCATGACAAACCAACCCAGGGGAACGCCCTGGGTTGGGATGCAATGCCCTGTCCGGTTTCTCCGCTTGCAACTCGTTTGTGATGGGCTCTAGCTCTTCTTCGCCGCCTCATCCTTGCGGAGTTCGTCGGGAGGAACCCAGTCGGCCTTGAGCCCGGCCTGTTGGCGCAGCCAGCTCATCCACTGGTCCTGCTGCTTGACCATCTGCTCGATTAACATCTGCCTCTTGTAGCGGTACTCATCGCCGCTGGGTGCATAAAGGGCGGCAAAGGTGGCCGGCTCACGACGATCGAGCGTCATGACATAGTAGACCGTGCGGGGCTGGTTGGCAGCGATCTCCACGGATCCGGTCTGGAGGCTGAAGTAAGCGTCCCGAAACGAGGAACCGGCGAGTGGAACGTCGGGAATCAGCGACTCCACGACTTGGCTGGGCTCGTACATCGAGGTCGGCATGAAGCTGGCCTGGGTGCGCGTGATGGGGGGCACAGTAATGACCCGGTAGGCGCCCACTCGAGCGTCCTTGATCGTCGCCCCCTTGGCCTTGATCTGGCTCGCCAGATCGGCGGCGGCTTTCTCCGCTAGGGGACGCGCCTGCGACAACTTCCAGGCCTGGATGACTTCGGCCCGCACCTGCTCAAGCGGGGGAACATGCCGTGCTTTGTCCTTGATCTTGCGCACCAAGAACCTCGTCCCCAGGCTGTCGCAGAGCTCCGCCGGCTCGTAGAGACCAGTCTTGGGGTCGAAGAGCTCCTCATCGAATCTGCGACCGCCGGAGAGGGGTGTCAGGCCAACGTCGGCCGTGGCGACCTGACCATGCCGCTGGGCTTCTTCACGGGATAAGAGTGGCGTTTTCTCGTACTGAAGGCCCTCGCGATCGGCCACGGCCTTCAGCTCCTGCGGTTCGGGAAGCGGCGGGGCCGCAGAGCTCGCTAGCTTTTTTGCCTCTTCGCGCTCGTCCAGCGCGCTTAAGTACTTCTCGGCGAAAGGAATGATCTCGCCTTCCTTGATTCGCTCGAATTTGTCGAGAATTTCGGCCTGGGCTTTCTCTTCCGCCAGCCTAGGGACCAGAATCCCGCGGATCTCGGCGAACGACTGGACAATCGGCGGGGTCAGATCAGGCTGGCCGGCGAAAAGGTCGTTGGGCAACTCCGAGGGAACCTCGTACTCCGACTTGTGATTTTCGTAATAGGACCGCAGCTCGGTCTCGGAGAGCTTATCGCCGATGCCTCGCGCCAGCGCCGTCCCGTCGAGTGAAAGGATTTCGAGCTGGATCTGGCGCGGGATTTTGAAGCCGGGCGTTTCCCTGGCCGGGTCGGGCAAGATTTCCTTGTATTTCTGATAGAGAGCTTCAACCTCTACGGCGGAGGGCTCGGCGACCTGGGCGAGAAACGGGTCAACGGGTATCTCGACGAGCTTGGCGCCGATACGCTCGTTCTGATCGCGGTACGAGCGATAGACATCGTACGGAGTGACGACCGGCGCACTCAAGAGCAGGCGGACAGTCGTCAGCCGGGCCTGATTGGCGATGTCCGCCAGCAGGTGCTCCTCGCTGATCTCGTTGCTGAAGCGTTTGTACAGAAGGGTGAAGAATTCGGCGTTCATGCGGCCGCCGGATTTCTGCTTCAGCCAGGCGCGGCCCATCTCCGGCGTAGCGGGAATGCCCAGCCGGTCGGCCTCGTGCTGGAGGATCAAGGCGTCAGTCAAGTCGCGCTGCTTGAGGCCGCCGAAGTACTCGGGCGTCCTCGGCTCCAGGCTCGCAACAAACATATTGGCTCGGCTGCGCTGTTTGGCCATGTCGTTGAGCTCGCTCTGGTAGACCGTCTTGCCGTACAGCTCGACGACTTTCTGATCCCGGCCCGAGGTGCCCGAGCTGAGCAATCGGGGCAAGCTGTCGGAGACGATGAACCCGAACATTGCCATGATGGCAAAAATGGCAAGCAGCTTACGCTGGTGGCGGCGAAATACCTCAAACGGCATGGGTTCCTCGGTGCACTCGGACCGGGCCGCCCGGGGGGGTGGTTCCATGCCCCCCCCTTGACACTTCCCGATACCCTAGCTATGTCGCTATTGAGAAAGGACGCGGGCTCCGGTGCTCGGCCAGCCCAAAGTTCATGGTAGCAAGTTTCGTCCACCGGGCAACCTCAAAGACGCCCCGGCCCGCGTCCGTGCAGGTCGAGAGGGATCGACCCAAAGAGTTTGATTGAAAGAGGATAGGTAGGAAGATACCGTGCCAAGAAAGCCCAGAGCAGAAGCATCGACCGGGAACGGAAGCTCCTCGAAGACCCCGGCGGCGAAGAAAACGGCGGCAAAGTCGCCGTCCCGGCCGGCCAAGACCTCGCGTCGCAAGGCGGAGGCCGGGGAGCAAGCCCCGCGGGGGGCGGGAAGGCATTCCCTGGTGATCGTCGAGAGCCCCAAGAAGGCCAAGTCGATCAACAAGTTCCTGGGCAACAGCTACGTCGTCAAGGCAAGCATGGGGCACGTCCGCGACCTGCCCAAGCGGAAGCTCGGCCTGGACGTGACCGACGGCTACGCCCCTTCGTACGAGATCGTGCCGACGAAGAAGGAAACCGTAGGCGACCTGAAGCGAGAAGCTGCCCGGGCGGACTTGGTCTACCTGGCGACAGACCCAGACCGAGAGGGCGAAGCCATCGCCTGGCACTTGCAGCAAGCCCTCGAACTTTCCGACGACCGGGTGCGGCGGGTGACCTTCCACGAGATCACCGAACGCGCCGTCCAGGAGGCCTTCGGCCGCTCGGGCCCGATCAACATGGACATGGTCAGCGCCCAGCAAGCCAGGCGCTTTCTGGACCGGTTCGTCGGCTACCAGCTTAGCCCTTTGCTCTGGAGCAAGGTGGCGCGAAACTTGAGCGCAGGTCGGGTCCAGTCGGTGGCCGTCCGCCTGATCGTCGACCGCGAGCGTGAGATCCGGGCCTTCGTCTCGGAGGAATACTGGAAGATCACGGCCAACGTCAGCCCCGAAGGCGCTACGGAGCAATCGGACCGGTTCGAAGCCGCTCTGGCCGAGTATGGCGGGGCGAAGTTCGAGGCCCACAACGAGGCCGTCGCCCACAAGATCCGCGATGAGCTGGCCAGCGCCCGGTATGTCGTCTCGCGGGTCGATGAGACCGAGAAGCTCGACAAGGCCGACCCGCCCTTCAAGACCAGCACGCTTCAGCAACAGGCCGCGATCCGCCTGCGGTATTCGGGCAAGCGGACGATGAAGGTCGCGCAGGAGCTTTACGAAGGCATCGACGTCGACGGCTCGGGACCGACCGGACTGATCACCTACATGCGAACCGACAGCCTCCGCGTCTCGGAAGAGGCCATGAACGGCGTTCGCGACCTCATCAAATCCAGCTACGGCGAGAAGTACTTGCCCCCCAAGCCGATCCGCTATGCCGCCGGCAAGAATGCCCAGGAAGCGCACGAGGCGATTCGTCCGACCGACCTGAAGCTCCCGCCCGAGAAGATCAAGGGCCATCTCAGCCACGATCAGTTCCGGCTCTACCAGCTCATCTACTGGCGGTTTGTCGCCAGCCAGATGGCTCCGGCGGTCTTCACCGTCACCGACGTGGCCATCACCGCGGGCCGAGGCCTTTTCAAGGCCCAGGGGAAGATCCTCAAGTTCGACGGCCACAAGCGAGTCTGGCCCCCCGGCGGTAAGAAGGACGACGAGCTGCTGCCACCGCTCTCAGCAGGCCAGGCGCTGGACTTGCACCAGCTAGAGGCCACCCAGCACTTCACCCAGCCCCCTCCTCGGTATAGCGAGGCTACGCTTATCAAGGCGCTCGAAAAAGAGAACATCGGCCGGCCCAGCACCTATGCTCCCATCATCCAGACGATCCAGGACCGGCTCTACGTCGAGCAAAAGGAGCGGCGGTTCTTCGCCACCGAGCTGGGAATCGTCGTGACCGACCTCTTAGTCAAGCACTTCCCCAAGATTCTCGACCTTAAGTTCACCGCCCACATGGAGGACGAGCTCGACGGCATCGCCACGGCTAAGGAAGACATGGTCAAGGTGCTCGACGAGTTTTACTATCCGTTCCAGGACGCACTGAAGTCCGCCGAGACCCAGATGGAACGGGTGCAGATCCCCACCAGCGAGGTCTGCCACGTCTGCGGCGCCCCCATGGTCCTCAAGTTCGGCAGGACCGGTCAGTTCCTGGGTTGCTCGAAGTATCCCGAATGCAAGGCAACCCGGCCCTTGGGAGGTGCACCGCGGGCCGCGGCGGTTGCCAGCGAGCATGCCTGCCCCAAGTGCGGCAAACCGCTCATGATTCGTGAGAACAAGCGGAGCGAAAAGTTTCTCTCCTGCTCGGGCTATCCTGAGTGCAAGGAATCGTTCAACATCGACGACAACGGCAATCCCGTGCCGTCGCGCGTCGAGACCGAGCACGTCTGCGAGAAATGCGGCAAACCGATGGCTCTGCGGCAGGGCCGGCGCGGGCCTTTTCTGGGCTGTACGGGCTATCCCAAGTGCCGTAGCGTCGTCGCGGTCGACAGCGAGGGTAAGCCGGTCCAGACGGTCAAGATCGACCTCAAGTGCGAGAAGTGCGGCAAGCCCATGGCCGTGCGCCAGGGCCGGCGCGGGGCCTTCCTGGGCTGCACGGGCTATCCCAAGTGCCGCGGCACGGCTCCCGTTCCCGACGAGTTGAAAGAGCAGCTCGCCGAGCTTGGCCTGGCCGCACCGGCGAGCTCCGGTCCGGACCTGAAAACAATCGAGGTTCCCGAGACCTGCGACGACTGCGGCAGCTCGATGGTCGTTCGCCGCGGCCGTCGAGGCTATTTCCTGGGCTGCTCCAAGTATCCCAAGTGCAAAGGGACCAAAGAGCCCAGCGAGGCCACGCAGGGCAAGATCGTGGAGGTGATGGGGGCGTAAGCGCCCCTGGCAATTCCCCGGGAAAACGCTACCCCGCCGGTTCAGTCTTCGCGTCTCCGCTGGAGGTCCCGGGACGCGATAGCGCCATGGCATAAGCCGTGGCGTAGGTCCGGCAGTGGGAAATCGAGATCAAGACGTCGGCGATTCCCCGCTGGCGAGCGATGTCCTTGGCCACGCCGCAGATCATCACGTGGGGCTGGCCGTTCTCATCGTCCCGGACCTCCAGGTCGGTCCAGGAGATCCCCTGGCTCCAGCCGGTGCCCATGGCCTTGAGGATCGCCTCCTTGGCCGCCCAACGGCCGGCGAAGTGCTCGATAGCGTGCTTTCTGGACTGGCAATAGCGAATCTCCCGCGGCGTGTAAATCCGCCGCAAAAACAGCTCTCCGTATTGCTCGATCATCTTGCCGATCCGCGGGCATTCCACGATGTCCGTGCCGATTCCCAGGATGTGCATGCCCATCGCCCTTACGCGGGAAGGACCCGCTAGCTGCCGCGGCCTCGATTGTCAATCGTACTTTCGCGCATGCCCCGCCCTTGTCAGTCTAATGCCCGGCGTGGCGGGGGCCAAGTCGGCTCGCGAGGGGCGACGGCGGTCTGTATACTGAGCGCATTCCTGCTTGATGGACTCACGATCACCACGGATGCCTCGACTTGTCCTGGTCTCGATCTCGTGACCGCGATGAATGGGTATCGCAGCGCACAAGGATGATTCACTCGCCATGGATTTGCTTGCCGATCTGACGCCCCAGCAGCGTGAGGCGGTCACACATACAAGCGGACCTATGCTGGTTCTGGCCGGGGCGGGCTCGGGCAAGACGCGGGTGATCACCCGGCGGGTCGCTCACCTGCTCCAGTCAGGCGCGACGCCCGAGCAGGTGCTGGCGATCACCTTCACCAACAAGGCCGCCGGCGAGATGCGCGAGCGGATCGAGCAGCTCGTTCCCGGCTCTCGCGTCTGGGTGGGAACCTTCCACGGCTTCTGTGCCCGGCTGCTGCGAATCCACGCCCGGCTGTTGGGGCTCGACCCGGGATTTACGATCTACGATCAGGCCGACCGGCTGCGGGCGGTCAAGGAAGTGATGGACCAGATCGCAGGCGATGACGCCCGGGTTTCGCCCGAACGCGTCGAAGCGGCCGTCAGCCGGGCCAAGAACGACCTGGTCAGTCCCCTTGTTCTCAAGCAGCGGGCCCGGGACGAAAACGGCCTGCTCATCGCCCAGGTGTTCGCCGCTTACGAAGAAAAACTGCGGAACTCCTCGGCGGTTGATTTCGACGACCTGCTGGGCCACGTGGTGACGATCCTCAAGGACCACGGCGATGTCCGCGCCAGCCTCGACCGCCGCTACCGCTATGTCCTGGTCGATGAATATCAGGACACGAACCTCGCCCAGTACGCCATCGTCCGGGCCCTCTCGGTCGACCATCCCAACCTGTGCGTCACCGGCGACCCCGACCAGTCGATCTACGGCTGGCGGGGAGCGAACCTGTCGAACATCCTCGAGTTCGAGCACGATTATCCCGGCTGCCGGGTCGTCAAGCTCGAGCGGAATTATCGCAGCACGAAGAACATTCTCCGCGTCGCCGACCAACTGATCGGGTACAATCGCCACCGCAAGCCCAAGTCACTTTTGACCGAGAATCCACGCGGAGAACCGGTCGAGCTGACGCTCTACGCCCGGGAAAACGACGAGGCCGAAGGCATCGCTGGCAAGATCCAATGCCTGGTGCGCGACGGCGAGTTCCGGTTCGGCGACGTCGCCATCTTCTGCCGCATCACTGCGCTTTCGCGTCCCCTGGAGCAGGCATTCCGATCGGCGAAAGTCCCCTACCAGATCGTCGGCGGCGTCTCGTTCTACGAGCGGCAAGAGGTCAAGGACGTGCTCTCGTACTTGAACCTCATGGCCAATCCCAAGGACGACCTTGCCTTTGCGCGGATCGTGAATGTCCCGCCTCGCGGCCTGGGTAAGACGTCGCTGGATCACCTGATCGCTGCTGCGCGGCAGCGGAACATCCCGCTCTTGGCGATGGCGCAAGAGGCCCGTTTGGTCGAGGGGCTCAAGGACAAAGCGGTCCGCGGCCTGGTCGAGTTCGCCAGGCTCTTGGGCGAGCTGAAGCAGCTCTGCGACCATCCGGCCGAGGAGGCCATCCGCCAGCTCTTGAGCCGTACCGGCTATCGCGATTACCTCAAGAGCGACCCGCGCGATACTGGCGAGGACCGGCTAGCGAACCTCGATGAGCTCATCTCGGCGGCCGCGGAGTTCGATACCGTGCATCCCGGCGCCTCGATCCACGATTTCCTCGCCGAGGTGACGCTGGCCTCGCCGGTGGACCGCTGGGACCAGGATCAAGGTGCCGTGACCTTGATGACGCTCCACGCGGCCAAAGGACTCGAGTTTCCGGTCGTCTTCATCGTGGCCCTCGAGGAGGGCCTGCTTCCCCACTCCCGCGCCAACAACGATGAGAAAGAGCTCGAGGAAGAGCGGCGGCTGCTCTTTGTCGGCATCACGCGGGCTCGCCGCGAGCTTTACCTGAGCCACTGCCGAATCCGCACCTTCCGCGGCCAGCAGCAGGCAACCACGCCGTCACGGTTCCTGGAAGAACTGCCCGCCGAGGCTCTGGAGTACCACGACCGCTCCGGGGTCGAGCCACCGCATCGCTTCGCCGCCAGCGGCGGAGTGTACTCGCGCCGGCCGTCCCCGGTTCCCGCTCGGCGCGAAAACGTCGGGGCCTTTCACCTCACCACCGCCGCCGAGCTCGCTGGAGCCGGTCCGGCCGGCGGTGGCGAAGCCCTGCGCCTGGGTGCCACGGTCATGCACCCCCAGTTTGGCATCGGGCGGATCGTGTCGATCGAGGGCGACGGCTCCCGCAGGAAGGGAACCGTGGCCTTCACCTTGGGCCCATCGCGGACGTTCGTCCTGGCGATGGCGCCTTTACGCGTCGTCGGCAAGGCTCCAGGGTCCGGCAGGCACCCGCCGGACGGCCCGGGCCGGGATAAGTGCTAGAAGAGAGCCGCAGCCATAAATTGTATTGTTTTTTTATCCGTGTCCGTCGGTGTTCACCAATGTCTAATCTCTTCTGCATCATATCGGTGGCTCATTAGCGTTTTGTTTCCCTGTGGCTGATTAAGCGTTCTGTTTCTCCGTGGCTCAGCATGAAATTGTGATTAACCTGTCAGATTCTTTCGCTATTCTTTTCCAAGGAGCGATCCGGTCATGCCTCTCCTGGGCGTCAATATCGACCACGTCGCCACGCTGCGCCAGGCGCGTGGAGGCCAGGAGCCAGACCCGGTGTGGGCGGCCGCCCTGGCCGAGCTGGGCGGAGCCGACGGGATCACGATCCACCTCCGCGAAGACCGCCGGCACATTCAGGATCGCGATTTTAGGCTGCTGCGAGGCACCGTCGGGGTGCGCCTGAACTTGGAGTTGGCCGCCGAGCCTGCAATCGTCGATCTGGCGACCCTGGTGCGCCCCGATCAAGTGACTTTCGTCCCCGAGCGACGCGCCGAGCTGACGACCGAGGGGGGGCTTGATGTGCTGGGACAGCGGCCACGTATCGCCGAGGCCGTCGGCCGCTGCCACGACGCGGGCATCGAGGTCGCGCTCTTTCTCGACCCCAATCCCGCGCAGATCGAGGCGTCGCTGGGGCTGAAGCTGGCTGCCATCGAGCTGCACACGGGGCGTTACGCCGGCGCCGGCGAGGGTCCATGTCGCGAGCAGGAGTTCGAGATCCTGCGGCGGGCGGCCGAGATGATCGTCGCCGCCGGCTGGCAGCTTCATGCCGGTCACGGACTGAACTACCGCAACGTCCAGCCAATCGCCCGGCTCGACCGCATGGCCGAGCTCAACATCGGCCATAGCATCATCAGCCGCGCGGTGTTCGTGGGCATCCAGCGCGCTGTCCACGAAATGAAGGTCTGCATAGGCGAGGCGTCTCCGCTTCCTTGAGCGTCAACGACGGCGTACCCCACCTGCTCGTTCGCGCAGGCGGCTGCCGCCCCGACTCCCAGGTTCCTCTGGACCGTTTGAGAACTTACGATCTGATAAGCCGCTTGAGCTCGGGTCGATTGTGATCGTGCCCGGCGGAGTCGTTTGTCAGGCTCCGGGATGAGCGGGCGTTGGAATGGGAACTTGAGCCGGCGCGGGAACCAGTCACACGGACTTGCCCCGCCCGGCTCGTCGATAGAAACACGGGGATGACTCGATGGCCACGAAGGGTCGAATGTTCGCGGGGTGCACGGTGGCCCTGGTCACACCGTTTCGCGATGGGGCAGTGGACGAAGCCGCTCTCAAGGCCCTCGTCGAGTGGCACATCGAAGCAGGGACGCCCACGATCAGCCCGGTGGGAACCACGGGCGAGGCACCCACGCTGTCACACGACGAGCACGAGCGGGTCATCGCTCTGGTAGTCGAGACAGCGGCCGGAAGGGCCCGGGTGCTGCCCGGGACGGGCTCTAACTCGACGGCCGAGGCCATCCGGCTGACCCAGTTCGCCGCCCGCACTGGCGCTGACGGTGCGCTCCTGGTGGCACCCTATTACAACCGGCCCAACCAGGAGGGGATGTATCGCCATTTCGCGGCCATCGCCGAGAGCACCCAGTTGCCGCTGGTGCTGTATAACATTCCCGGCCGCACCGGCAGGAACGTGGAACCCGAGACCGTCGAGCGTCTCGCCCGACTTGGCCCGATCGTGGCTATTAAGGAAGCGGCCGGCTCGCTGGACCAGGTCAGCGAACTGGTCATCCGGACAGATCTAACAGTTTTATCGGGCGACGACAGCCTGACTTTGCCGATGCTGGCGGTGGGAGCGGAAGGAGTTGTCTCGGTCGTTGCCAACCTGGTGCCCCGCGACGTCATGGCGCTCATCGATGCGTTCCAGAACGGCCGTCTCAATGAGGCCAGAGATCGACATGCGCGGCTTTTTCCTCTCTGTAAGAATCTGCTGGGCCTGGCGCCCAATCCCGTCCCTCTGAAGGCCGCTCTGGCCGCTCTGGGACGCGGCAACGGAGAGGTGCGCCTGCCACTCTGCCCACTCGATGAATGCGGGCTTGCCACACTTAAAGGTGCAATTCTTGAATATGGCCTCTTGACCTGAGGTCCCCAATAGAGTTATGACAGTTATGTACGGCAAGCAATGGCAACGATGTGTGTTCCTAGCAGACATCTACGTACTTGCTTTCCGCAACGACTGAGAGCGCGCACGCGAAGACCTTGCCTATTTAGGTGATACCGTCACGGGGTGACTGTCTGATCGGCGCCGATCAGCAGCTTCTATTCACCCATGCCGCCTGAGCGTGCGTGCGAGAGGGGACGAATTGTCACCTGCACTTTGAGACCCTGATGCTGGGGCATTGTCTCCATGATTCCACAACTTCGTGAATTCATGGTGTTCTGACAGGAGCGCTGGTCTCCGGGGTTTTCGAGCGTGCGGTGTTTTCCTTGCGAAGCCGGGTCTTGTCGGCCTCGTTTCGCGGTCCACGTACTCATGACTTCTTCTATCATCGAGTGATCCAGAGGAAAGGCTATCATGGCTCGAAAAGAAGCGAAGCGTCTTGTCGAGGGAAATGGACAAGACCTCGAGTCCCTGCCAGAGGTTTCGGAGCAGGCCATCCGCGAGCTTGCTCAGGTGTTCAAGCTGCTCAGCGACGAGACGAGGCTTCGGATCCTCTTCTACCTCGCGCTCTCCGAGAACCGCGAACTGCACGTGACCGACCTGTGCAAGCGACTGGGCCAGAGCCAGCCGGCTGTCAGCCATCACCTCGCGCTTCTGCGTGTTTCCGGCCTCATCGAGTCACGCCGCGAGGGCAAGCACAATTTCTACAGCGTCCGCACCGACCACTTCGGCGAGCTCTTGCTCTCATTGTTCTCGGCCGCCGGCGAAGTGCCTCGGAACAAGAAGTATCGGTTCCACGATTTCATCCTGAA
>JBKQMU010000264.1:0-47799 GCA_052146555.1 Isosphaeraceae bacterium | reverse complement strand
AGTGTCCGTACCGAGCCTTGGGTTTGGAACTGCCCACCTACGACTTCTGGACGCTGCTTCAATCTGATCCCGCCGACCTGACCCAAGAACTGTCAACTCCCGCAGTAGCTGCGTGAGACAGTCCCTGGAAAGCCAGGGGTGAAAAGCCTGAACCAGAAAACGGCCAGGGCTGGTGCGCTCAGCCAGAGGGAAAGCCGGTATTCCGCCTTTGCCCCACCGCGAAGCGGTTTAGTTCAATGTGACTTTTTGAGACATTGCCGGGTCCTGGGTCGAGCCGAGCTGACAAGTCCGCCCGCACAGCGCGCACGTCGAACCTCGACCGGCTGTCCCGGTCGCGAGGAGCCAGCGCACCGCCGCCTTTATTATTTTACGACATGGCAATCGATTTGATCAGCTCCGCTGGCGTCGACCGGAGGGCGGCGACCTGCCGCAGAGACTTGCCCGGCACCGGAGGTCCATGGCGCTTCCGCTTGGCTTCCCTCACCGTTGCGAAAAACCGATAATAAACCGTCGGAATTGACGACCATTCCGGCGGTCGGTCGCCTTGCCTGGCGGGCTAGCCTCGCGGGCGGTGCGGTATCATCGTTTCCGAGTGTTGCGAGCCTTGCCGGCAACGGGAGCCCCTCCGTGTCCCTAGGTGAAAGCCTCAAGCGGGTGTACGGGATCGACCTGGGCACGACCTATTCGGCGATCGCCTATGTGGACGAGCACGGCAAGGCGGTGGTCGTGCCTAACCAGGAGAGCGAGCGGATCACACCGTCGGTCGTGCTCTTCGACGGCGAAAATATCATCGTGGGAAACACCGCCAAAGAGTCGGCCAAGGTCGAGCCGCACCGGGTCGTCTCGCGAATCAAGCAGCACATGGGCGACCCCAACTTCGTCTTCCATTACGAGGGCAAATCGTACGGTCCTGAAGATATCTCGTCGTTCATCCTTCGCAAGATCAAGGGCGATGCCGAGATCGCCTTGGCCTGCGAGCCGATCACCGACGTGGTGATCACCTGCCCGGCCTACTTCGGGACTCCCCAGCGCGAGGCAACGGCCAACGCGGGACGCCTGGCGGGGCTCTCCGTCCGGGCCATCCTCAACGAGCCGACCGCGGCGGCCATCGCCTACGGCCTTGAGCAGGGGGAAGACCAGACGGTCCTGGTCTACGACCTGGGTGGCGGCACGTTTGACATCACGATGATCGAGATCAAGGACCGGCTCATCCGCGTCATCTGCACCGGCGGCGACCACCGCCTTGGCGGCGTGCTATGGGACGAAGCGATCGTGATGTACTTATCCGAGCAGTTCCGGCTCCGGACCAACGAGCCGTCCGACCCACTCGATGATCCCGAAGTCTTAGGCGATCTGTTCCTCCAGGCCGAACGGGGCAAGAAGACGCTCACCCAGCGCGACAAGGCACCCTTCCGGGTAACGCACGCGGGCAAGCAAGCCCGGGTCGAGCTCGATCGCGGTAAGTTCGAGGAGATCACCCGGCATCTCTTGGACCGGACGCTGGAGCTGACCCATGAGATGCTCGCCGACGCCCAGGCGAAGGGGCACGCGCGATTCGACAAGATCATCCTTGTGGGCGGGGCGACGCGCATGCCCCAGGTCCGCAACCGCCTGGTCGCCGAGTTCAACATGGAGCCTGAAATCTACGACCCAGACGAGGCCGTGGCCAAGGGCGCTGCACTTTATGGACTGAAAGAGTCGCTACATGACGAAGTGCAAGAAATCCTGGCCACGCGCGACACCGGCTCGGAGAGACCGGATGGTCCCATCGATTTAAGCGCGGTGCCCGAGGAGCAAGTCGCCGAGGCCCTCGACCATCTGGAAAAGCAACTGGGCTTCACGCTGACCGGCCCGGTGCGCGAGCTGGTGAGCACGCGGATTGTCAATGTCCTGTCCAAGAGCTTAGGCGTCATCGCCCGCGACCAAAACAGCAAGGACGTGGTCGTCTACCTGCTGCCGCGTAATTCCGAGGTTCCACTGCAACGTATGACCGACTTCGGCACCGACGCGGACAACCAGACCGCCGTGGACATCCGAGTCGTCTCCGGCGAGCGCGACAGTACCGAGCCGGCCGACTGCCAGGAGGTCGGCCTGGCAACGCTTAACCTTCCCGAGAAACTGCCCGCCAAGAGCCCGATCCGGGTCAAGTTCACCATCAGCCAGGATGGCCGGCTTTCGGTCTCTGCCGTCGACCTCACCGCGGGCGGTCAGATCGACGTCGAATTCCATACCGAGGCTGTCATGAATGCGGAAGAGGTCGGGGAACGATCCACGGCGCTGCGGCTCTTGACGGTGTCGTGAGGAGTAGTGCGATGACGACAAACGTGTCGGAAAAACTTCACGGCGCCGCTCAGCGATTCGTCCTTTGCGACGTCGACTGGGAAGGCTACCGGTCGCTCCTGAACATCCTGGGAGACCGGCCGGTCCGAGTGACATACGACCGGGGAACCCTGGAACTCATGACGCCCCTTCCCATTCACGAGCGCTATAAGTCGCTCTTCGGGCGGTTGATCGAGATGCTCACCGAAGAGCTTGATCTCCCGATGTACTCATTTGGATCCACCACTTTCCTACGCGAGGATCTCGAGCGGGGGCTCGAGCCCGACGAATGCTTCTACCTCGCCAGCGCGGAGAAGATTCAGGACCAGAAAAGCCTCGACCTCCAGTTCGATCCACCGCCTGACCTTGCCATTGAGATCGATGTGACATCCAGCTCGATGCGTAGGATGAGCATTTATGCCGCGCTGGGTGTCCCGGAACTCTGGCGGTTCGACGGTGAAGCTGTGACAGTCTTCTGTCTTCAAGGCGATGGTTCCTATCGCGTCGCCGAACAAAGCACAGCGTTTCCATTCTTGCCAATGGACGCGGTTGCTGCCTTCATTGCCGATTACGGGATCGGCACCGATACCCAGTGGGCCAAAGCCCTTCGTCGGTGGGTCCGCGAGACGGTCGTGCCCCGAGCTCAAAGTGAAGGCAAAGGCGAGTGAGGTTCGTGAAATGGCCATCGTCGTCGAGAAAGCATCGGTGCCCGCAGACGGAGAGCGGCGCGTGCTCATCCGAGAGGTCGGCTGGCACGGTTACGAAACCTTGCTGAGGCTCATCGGCAACAGGGCAATCCGCGTGACCTACAGCCAGGGAGACGTGGAACTCATGTCGCCGCAGCTTGAGCATGAGCACAACCGATCCATTTTTGCGCAAATGATCCTAATCCTGACCGACGAACTGGAGATCCCTCGGCTTTCGGCAGGGGCGACCACGCTGAAGCGCGAAGACCTCGATCGCGGCCTGGAGGCCGACGAGGCCTTCTACTTTCGGGATCTCCATCGCATCAAGAGCGTCCAGGATTTTAGCCTCGAGTCCGACCCTCCGCCGGATCTGGCCGTCGAGATCGAAATCACCCGCTCCGCGCTCAACCGGCTAGAAATCTACGGGACCCTCGGCATTCCCGAGATCTGGCGGTACGACGGCAGAACGCCTCGCTTCCTTGTTCGCCAGTCCGATGGTTCTTATGCTGAAGTTTCGAACAGTAAAGCCCTGCCCTGGATCTCGGCCGAGGAGCTCCGTGGTCAGTTTCCCGCCGGCGAAGACCTCGATGAAACCGCCTGGGCCCGCGGTTTCCGCCGGTGGGTACGCGATACGGTCGTGCCACGAGCTAGCGGTCACGCTGAAGGCATTTGAGATCGGAAAGACCTCGCGATGACCGTGTCACCCGAAATCCTCTCCGAAATCGCCCAGCGCCTGGTGCGTCCGACCGGCATTTTACACAGGCGGGGTTCCGGGCCATGATGCTCCAGGAGGCGTGACTCATGTCCACCTACGTCGGCATCGACCTGGGCACCACCAACTCGGTCGTGGCGCACCGCAATGGCCTGGGCCGGCCGGAGGTGATCGCCAACCGGGACGGGCAGAACATCTTGCCCTCGGTCATCTACTTCGGCATCGATCCGCCGGCGATCGGACACGAGGCCAAGGAGCTGGCTCGGCTGGGCGACTCGGAGATCGCCAGCTTCTTCAAGCCGCACATGGGCTCGTCCCTTTTTCAGCTTCAGTTTCACGGAAAAACATACTCGGCAACAGACCTCTCAGCAATGGTACTAAGGCGGCTGAAAGAGGACGCCCAGACGGCGCTCGGTGAACAAGTCGACCGGGCCGTGATCACCGTGCCGGCGTATTTCGGCGACGCCCAGCGTAAGGCGACGATCGAGGCCGGCACCACTGCGGGGTTCGAGGTCATGCGGATCATCAATGAGCCGACCGCCGCGACCCTGGCCTATGGACTGAAACGTGCAGGCATGGCCGATGAGACCATTCTTATCTACGACTTGGGCGGAGGCACGTTTGACGTTACCGTTGCCCGGATCAGCTCCGGCGACATCATCGTCCTGGCCACGGCGGGCGACCATGACTTAGGCGGCAAGAACTGGGACGACCGGATCGCCACGTTTCTGGCCGAGCAGTTCACCGCGCGGACGGGCTTCGACCCGCTCGACGACCCGTTGGCCCTCAACGAAGTCTTGGTCCGCAGCGAGCAAGCCAAGTGGGCCCTTTCCGAGCGAGCTTCGACCCGGATTAGCCTGCAAGTGGGCACCCAAAGGCAGAGTTTCGAGCTTGCCCGCGCCCAGTTCGAAGCGATGACGTTCCCCCTCATGGACCGGACCCGCCGCTTGACCGAGGAAGCCCTCGGCGAGGCCGGGCTTGACTGGAATCGGCTGGACGGCGTTCTCTTGGTCGGCGGTTCGACGCGCATGCCCATGGTTCGCTCGTACGTGACCGAGATGGCCGGCAAACCGCCCCGCACTGGCGTGAACGTCGACGAAGTCGTCGCGCTGGGCGCCCTGATCCAGGCGGCCATCGAAGTCGGCGAGCCGATCGGCGATGCCCTACCTAAGTTCACGCTCTCTGGCGGCTCTTCCGCTGTGCCGTTCCCCGCTCCCGCTTTCCGCCAGGTCACTGATGTGATGTCTCATAGTCTGGGGACAATTGCGCTCTCACCCGATGCCAGTAGCTATGTCAATGACGTCTTGATCCGCCGCAACGTATCAATCCCGGCGCGGAACACCAAGACCTACATCCACGCCACTCACGGTGGGACCAATGCGCGGCTGGAAGTGTATTTGACGCAGGGCGAAAGCGATTCTCCCCTGGATTGCACCTTCCTGGGTAAGTATGTGTTCACGGGAATTCATCCCACCGAGGCCGAAGTGCAAATCGACGTGGGACTCTCGTACGATGCCAATGGGGTGGTCCAGGTGCAGGCTGTCCAGCGCGACACGGGGCACGCGCTCTCGCTCTCTGTCGAGCCCGTGCCCGATGATCTCTCGTGGCTGGGACGGCCGCCCGCGATCGCCGTCGCCGGCCCGCCGGAGCGGATCCGTGTCTTCCTGCTCTTGGATGTCTCTTCAAGCATGATCGGCCAACCGCTCGAAGAGGCCCAGGCCGCTGCGCGCGAGTTTCTGGACCGGTGCGATTTTCTGACGATGGAGGTCGGCCTCATCTCGTTTTCAAGCTCGGTCGCGCTGCAGTGCGCGGCGACGAGCAATGTCCGCCGGCTGCAGGCGGCGATCAACCGGCTGGAAGCCGAGGGATCGACGAACCTGACCGACGCGCTGGAGTTGGCCCGAGGCCAGCTCGTCGCCAGCAACTGCCGGCGGTACGTCGTGGTCCATACCGACGGCTTTCCCGACGCTCCCGAAAGCGCGGTGGAGCAGGCACTGGCCGCGCGGGCGCAAGGCATCGATGTCGTGGCCATCGGCTCCGGCGAGGCCAACCGCGACTACCTGGCGCGGCTAGCCAGCAGCCAGCACGCCTCGATCTTCGCCAAGAGCGGCGAGCTGGTCCGGACTTTCGATCACATCGCCCGCATGATTGCCGAGGGAGGCCGCGGGTTGCGGTTACTCTCATGACCTCGCCCGCACTGGCTCCATCCGCGTTTTCCCGCGAGCAGAACTCGGACTCCCGACGAGGGCGAACATGGGGCAACCTGCGACATGCCTATGATCTGGCCTTATCAGGAGCGATCGGCGGACTTTTCGGGTTGTATCTGTACGTCGAGATGGTCCAGGTTGAGTCGGTCTATGTGCGTGACGCCTGGGCCGGACTGGTCATCGGCGGCTCGATTGGTTTTTTCATCGGCGCCTGGGGCCCCGGCCGCGACGGTGCCTGGCACAAACTGGCACGCTCCGCGACGGTAGGCGCGGTGGCCGCTGCGCTGGGCGGTGCGCTGGGACTGGTCGCCGGAGAGCTTACGATCGGCCTTTTGCGCGGCGGCCTGTTGGGCCGGGCGCTGTCGTGGTCCGTACTGGGCCTGGGCATCGGCCTGGGTCAAGGACTGGCGGACCGGTCGCGCCAGCGGCTTCTTTTCGGCCTGATCGGCGGCGGACTTGGGGGACTCGTCGGCGGCGAATGGCCGGGGCAGAGAGTACCCCAGGGATTGCGTCGCCGCCCTGGGGCTTCGCTTCGCTCCGCCGCAGCCACCCGACGCGGCCAAGCAGCAGTGCCAGGTGGGGGAACGAGCAGAACCCGCGGTCGCCGACCGGCACGTCCCCGGGCTCCAGCGTCGGGTGGACGCCGTCGATCTGGCCCATGTCGTGCGTCCGCAGCGGCGCCGCGAATGACCTCCAGCAGCAGACCCGTCCCGGCGTGGAACAACGCCGGGAGCTTGGCGACGGGGAAGCCGCAGCCGCACGCCAGGCCGCCGGGCTGGCCGAAGTGCCGCTGCAGTTCCGGCGTGTCGGGCATGGAGAACGACGAGCCGTCGACCAGGAGGGTCCGATGCCCGCGCCAGAGGCCTTCCGCGGTCGCGGGGACGAGGCTGCGGATTACAAAGCGGAGCACTGCGCGGAAGACAGCCAGGGGCAGCCGGGCGCGGGCCTGGCAGGAGGCCGACTCGGTGAAGGCGCGGCGGGCCTTGAGCGTGAAGTGCGTCAAGGCCGTATTGCCATGGAGGACTTGGATGATGAACCAGAGGATGAGGGTGAAGGGACTCAGGAGGGCATCGCGGCGCCAGCGATGCCCGAGCTGGTTGCAGAGCGCGCCGACGGCCGGCTCGTCGAGGTAGGGCCTGAGGTCTTGCCGAAGGCGTCGCAGTGCGGTATCAATACGCTTCGACATCGGGGGCCTGCTGCATCAAGGGTCGTGTGGCAACGCCATGATGCCGGGAGGCTCCCGGTTCTCTCAAGTGCCTACCCGATCACCGCTTGTCATCAGTTCCTTAACGCCACTCGCGATAGTTCCTTGCGGGGGCCCCCCCGAGACTGTATAAAGAAGTGTGATAGACCTTGCTCCGGCCGGCGCTCCATCATTCGCCGCTGGTCCCTGCGCCCGACACATCATCCGGGGACCGTTCTCCAAAATAAGGAAAATATCTATGGCAGCCCGGTCCGTCTTGGTTTCGATAGTACTGCTCGCGATCTTTCCTTGCTACGGATGCTCGGGAGGCCAAGGCACGGAGGGACAGCCCCCCACGACGCAGGCGAGAGACAGTGGGGCCAAGACAAATCCCAGGCCAACGGGAAAGGCAGAGAAGCTTGCGTTGCTGGTCGGCATTGACAAGTACAAGGCGGTCAACGGCCTGTCCGGCTGTGTCGCCGACGCGCGCAACATGCAGGGTCTGCTCCAGGGCAAGTTCGACTTCCCTGAGGACTCGATCAAGATCCTGGCCGACGAGCAAGCCACCCACGCGGCTATCATTCAGGCCTTCAAGGACCACCTCATACGCCGAGCGGAGGAGAGCACCGTCGTCGTCTTCCATTACAGCGGCCACGGCTCGCGCATGAAGGACCCCTCCGGCAAGTCGCCTTCCGGGGAGATCAGCACGATAGTTCCTCACGACAGCCGCACCGAGGGCGTTTACGACATCAACGCCGATGAGCTGAGGGGGTTGTTCTCTCTCCTGGCGGAGAAGACCAAGAACGTGACGTTTATCTTCGATAGCTGCCATTCGGGAATGGCGCTCAAGGACGTCGCCACGGCCCGAGCCCGGGTTGTTGCCGCCGACCCGCGCGACCCGCCGCCCCTACCGCCCGAAGCACGGCTCGCCCCGCGCGGCGTCGGAGAAGCCAGCGAGGGGCTCAAGAGCCGCAATTACGCCTTGCTGTCAGCCTGCCAGGCCAACGAGATCGCCTTCGGAGTACATCGACCAGAATGGCAATCCTTGCGGCACGCTGACGCACTTCTTCGTTGCCGAGGTGCTCGGCTCGGGCAAGGCCGATACCACCTATCGCGACGTTATGGACAAGGTCAAGGCCAAGGTCACGGGTGCACAGCCCTTGCAGCACCCCCAGCTCGAGGGTGCGAAGATTGACGACTACGTGTTCAGCGATCAATCGAGCCTGGCGCAGCCGTTTATACTAGCCTCGCCCAGAGGAGACGTGGTTGTGCTCGAGGCTGGGCTGCTGCACGGGATGACCCAGGGTTCGATCTTCGAGGTCTACCCGCCCGGCACCAAATCGTTCGACGACCCGGCCAAGGCGTCTGCCCGCGTGGAGGTGGTGAGCGTCGAACCCTACCAGTCGAGGGCGAGGCGGATCGGGGCCGGAAAGATCGAGGACTCGTCGCGGGCCGTCGAGCGGCAGCACCATTTCCAGGGCCAGAAGGTCCGGTTGCACATCTCCTTGGGCGAGTCGGGCGTGCTCGAAAAACTGCGCGAGGCGGTCGCCGGTGAGGGACGGACCATCCCGAATAACCCTAGGTCTCCGAGCTTCGCCCAGGCTTTCGAGCCAGTCGCCGCGCCGGCCAACGCTAAGCTCCTGATCAAGGAGGCGAAGACGCCGCGCGGATCCCGGACCGTCGTCCTCTCGGGTAGTGACGGGACGGAGCGCTCGCCTCCAGCCGCCGTGAACGAGGCGGGGGCCCTGGAACTTATTCTTGACCAATTGGCGGGCTGGGCCAGGCGGCACGGCTCGGCAGGCGAGAGGGCCAACATTTACATCGCAGGTGCGGGCGAGTCGGGCGTGCTCGAAAAACTGCGCGAGGCGGTCGCCGGAAAGGACCGAATCGATCCCACGAATCCCGGATCCCCGGCATTCTCCGAGGCGTTCCAAGCAGTCGCCGAGCCGTCCGATGCCCAGCTTCTCGTCAAGAAGGAAAAGTCGGCAAGAGGAGCCTGGCTCATCAAGCTCTCGCATGTTCCCAGGAAAACCGGTCTTCCCGAGGATTTGTTCCAGACCCTGGCCGACGAGGCGGGAGCCGTGGATCTCACTCTTGAGAGGCTCGCTGCCTGGGCGAAATGGTTCCGTCTTCTGGATCTCGACAACCCGCAACCCCGCCTGCAGGTCGACTTCGAGATCCGCTCCAGCGCGAACAGCGGCCTCACTTCTGCGACTGCGAACGGACCTGACCTGTCATTGGTCGAGGGGCAGGAAGCCCAGTACGTCGTCAGAAACCGGAGCGATAGTGACGTTTATTTCGCCATTTTGGACCTTGCGACCGACGGCAGCGTCGAGGTGATCTACCCCGGGGAAGGCCGCAACGAGGCACTGGCCCCCCACGGATCCTTTGAGAGATCGGTCCAGGCCTTCGTGCCCGAGGGCAAGAAAGCGATCCGAGACTATCTGAAGCTTGTGGTCACCCAATCTCCGGTCGACTTCCGCTTCCTGAGGCAGGAAGCCGTCAAGGAAGTGCCGCAAGACCTGCAAGATCCCCTGGCCGAACTGCTAGGCCAGTCCGCCCTAATCCAGAAGCATGTTCTCCCGATTCCGATGTCGCTGGACGGCTGGGCAACGAAGATCAAGACGCTGGAGGTCGTTGAGAAGCCCTGACCCGACCTAACATTCGTGATTGACCTTGCGCAACGCAGATTTCAGACGTCGAGCAGTGCTGCTGCTCGTTCCCGATTGCTTGATCGCCAGGCTCACCAGCGTTGTCTCCTTCGCACTGTCCAGGCCATGAGGCCCAGGACTTTGCCATTTCCCGGGAGGACTCTTCCGTGCGGCGATGCATCCCGTTGCTGATCTTGCTGATGTGCAGGCATGTCGGGGCCCAGGAACCGGCGGCGGCGCCACCCATTCTGGTGCTGGGCTCCGGCGGGCATTGGGAAGGCGCATTGCTCGGAAGGCCGGACGCATGTTATTATAACATGTGCTCATCGCTGATTCGCACTTATGTACGGATGGACCAACTACGAGGATCTTCCGAGGAATTCCGGCCCTGATGGGACCATCGGAGGGTGAGGCTCCGGGAGTTCACCTCAACCGGTTCGGGAACACCGAAAAACGCTGGCAACCGTTTACAGCATCAGGGTGTGCGTCAAGACCGTAGTGGAGATCAGCGAGGATTATCGAATTTGTCCACATCTCCAATTTCTTGTTAGCGCTGCGCCGGACCGTACAAAACCCGGAGGTGACCCGATGGAGGATCGCGTTCGATGACTCCCCAGCTCGACCCGGAACCAGAGCCGGAGCCAGGAGACTGGATCATCCAGATTCCGTCGGAGAAGGTCGAGTTGATCCTCGACCGCTTCGAGCAGGAGCGTGCCAAGGACGAGCCGCCCAAGGATGCGATGGCCATTTTGCTCAAGGCCGCCGATGAGGTCGGCGTCGGCGTCACATACATCGTCCTCGTCAAAGGTGGCGTCAACAAAGTGCCGACTCCTGACTGCATGGCTTTCCACCTGCCCCGTGGTCGCAAGACCAGCCGTGAGGAGTTGCAGGAGGCGTGGGAGAAGTGCAGGCGATGATCACCAATAAAAATTCCAATTCCATCCCATTTAGACCTCGAGTGACGACCACACCCGAGCCCGAGCCAACACGCGGGGAGCATCCGCCCAAAGTAATCCGAGGAATCCGAACCGATGACGGCGCCTCAACTATTTGGAGGGTCCTGTCCGACACGTGGAGGCTTTGGTGGTTCGTGCCGGTAGGCTTGGTTTGCCAATTCTTCACGGACACCGGAACCCATCCCCGAGACGATTCGAAGGTAACGGTGATCGACTCCAGTCGCAAGGACACGCCGAGTGAACACCAGAGCTTAGGGGTGCTGAAGCCGCCCCCACAGCCCCCCCCAGAGGATAAGACCCTTCGCGATAAGCCGCCAGCCGAGAGGACGTCCCGCCAGGAACGTCGGTGGGCCGTGGTCATTGGGGTCAACGGATATATGGACAGGACTATTCCTGGATTGAAGTATTGCGTCGCCGACGCCGAGCTCATGTTCAAGCGGTTGACCGAGCAGTGCGGCTACGAAAAGGATCGGGTCCTGCTTATCGCCGATAACCAACTTATCGTCGATAACCAAGAGCTGCCCACTCACGTTCCAATCAAGCAAAATCTCCAGGGGCCGGTGCAGGACTGGCTAATGGAGGCGGAAGAGGGGGACATGGCGTTCGTGTTCTTCTCAGGACACGGGTTCCTCGCCGACGGGCAGCTCTACCTTGCGCCGATGGACTGTAACCATAAGAACCTGGAGCTGACTGCGCTGCGCACCGACGACCTGCGTGAAATGCTTCGGCGTTGCAAGGCCAGAAAGAAAGTCCTTGTGCTCGACTGCTGCCACGCTGGCGGAGAGAAAGGGGAAGCACCGACTGGTCCCTCCTCGGAGGAACTCGGCGAGGCCTTCAGAGCTGCCGAGGGCCTGGTGACCTTCGCCAGTTGCCGCAAGGACGAGACGTCGCGAGAGTGGGACGCCAAGGGCCATGGGCTGTTCACCTACTACCTGGCCGAGGGGCTCTCGGGCAAGGCCGACAAGGATCAGAACAACGTGGTCGACAGCGACGAGCTCTACAACTACGTCCTCGAATGGGTACACATCACCGCCAAGAGCCAATGGCATGCCATACAGCGGCCCGTTCGGATCATCGGCGGAGACGTCGTCGGCTGCTTCGACCTGGCGCGGCTTAATCAAAAGTAAATCCGCCGCCCCTGGCGGTGAGACTGCTAAAGGCTTTGCCGTTTCCACCGTGTATCGGATTTCCCGATGGCTGTTGGACACGAGGACACCTGCCGAGGCCGTTGGGTTCGAGGCTGCCTCGTGAGCACAGCCAGGCCGGTTGACCATCAGGTCAGTCGGCACCTGGATCAGCAAGGTAATCTCCATGGGATTTTGGACCAGACGAAGTAACCTCGAGTAACAGCCCCTCAAGGGGCCTTCCTCACACCACGGGCTCAGCCGGTGGTGCTGATTCACCCGGCTGGGATATCCCTACGTTCGGCTCGTCCAGAAGCGATTCGCCAAGGCGTCGGCTGCAGCAATGCTTCGGGTCGTGAAGAACGAGCGAGGATGGGATCGGGACGAGCAACGATGAGCCGCCCTCTCCCCCACGAATACGACATGCGGCAAGCGACCGAGCTCGAGCAGCAAAACCTAAGACTACCCTTCGGTGCGCTGACCGTGGATCAGCTCTTGGTACGATTCTGGCAGATGGCTGGAACCGCATCGAGATGAACCCGATCTTGCATGGTGAGATCGACGCCATCAACCAATTGGTCGAAGTAGGCTCCTCCGGCGCCGGTCCGCAGAAGTTCCTTGTAGCCTTGCCCCGACCCTCTGGCCCACTTGGCGGGAGCGTATGGGAATCGAACCCACCAGGAGCCGCTCTCACGACCCCTCACCGGTTTTGAAGACCGGGCCGAGCACCAGCTACGGACACGCTCCCCTTGAGAAATCTCATTCTCACCGGCGACTTGCCGGCCGTCCACTGATGCCGGGGATTCCCATCGAGAGTGGGGCAAGTGGGCAACGCTATAAGCAATCACGGGATAAGCACTTTGAGCAGCGTCGACTCTTGCCCCATACTGTTCAATTCACGGGGCAAAGAGCAACGGTCCCTTTGAGATCTGCATGGCTATTGGTGAGGGTGCGAACTTGATGAACAGGCGAGGGCCCTTCGGATGGCCTCTTTGACCCCCAACGGGCGAACCGAAAACACGTCCAGAGCTGTCCGATCCCGGACGATTGTTGGGTTCTTCAGCCCCTCGACCAAATGCCGACCGACCTCGAAACTGTTGGGAGTGACCAGGGCGAGCCAGAGTCCTGAGAGGTAGGGCGTCAGCACCGGCACGGAGATCAACCAGCGCCGCAGCCCCCTTTGTCGGGCGTACTCCCGGATCAGGTCGCCGTAGGTCGTGACATCGGGACCGCCGATCTCGTAGATGCGGCTTTCGCAGGGAGGCAAGTCCTTCGCCGCCAGGAGGTAGGCCAACACGTCGTCCACGGCGATAGGTTGCGTGGGCGTCGAGAGCCAGCGGGGGCAGACCATGACGGGCAGCCGGTCGGTCAACGACTTCAGCAACTCGAATGACAGGCTGCCCGCCCCAATGACGATCGATGCCCGGAACTCGATCGTCTCTACCCCTGATTGCCGCAGAATCGCGCCGACCTCGTGGCGGCTGCGGAGGTGCGGTGAGAGCTCAGGATCGGCATCGTCACCCAGACCACCGAGGTAGATGATGCGCTCTACATGGTGTGCTCGTGCCGCGCTGGCAACGTTCAGCGCCGCTTGCCGGTCCTCCTGGACGAAATCTTTGGAACCCGACATCAAGTGGACGAGATAGTACACCGTGTGAATGCCTTCCATCGCCCGTTCCAGCGAGGACCGATCGAGGACGCTGCCCTGGAGAATCTCCGTCGTCGCCTGGACCCGGGATCGCATCTTCTCAGGTTGGCGAATCAGACAGCGGAGCCTGACTTCCTGCGTTTCGAGACGGGGGATCATCATCCCGCCGATATAGCCGCTGCCACCCGTCAGCAAGATCATGGGCGCGCCGGCGTCTTGGGAGATCGGCATCATTGCGAAGTCCCACTCGTCAGAGTTCGGAAAACCAAGGGCGATTGCCTATGATATCCTGGCGAGTCGTGTCGAATACAGGCGATTACCGAGAGACGGCTGATGGTTTTTCTGCGACGACCTTCGATTGAGATGATCCTTGACTTCCTCGCGGCACAGTCGAAGCTGGACTTCACCTACCCGGAAGTCGGGGCTACGGCGACCGTGCCACCTGTTGGCTATGACGTGGATCACACGCGAATGAAGTTGGGAGAGGGCGAAGAGGTTTTCACGAGGGCCAAGACTGCCCTGCAGCGCTGGGAGCAGTTTCGCCTGGGATGGGTGGAGGCGTCAGCTCCCAAAACGATGATCGAGACAGGCGACGTCATGGCGGTCGTTGCCCGGCAGGTCGGCCTGTGGTGGTTGAACGCATGCCGCATCCTGTACGTCGTGGATGAAGCGGAGCCGAGCCATCGATACGGCTTCGCCTACGGCACGCTCCCCGATCACGTCGAGATCGGTGAGGAGAGGTTCCTGCTCGAACGGGATCGTGCCAGCGGAGAAGTCTGGTACGACATCCTGGCGTTCTCTCGCCCGCGACTTTTAGTCGCCCGGCTGGGATATCCCTACGTTCGTCTGGTCCAGAAACGATTCGCCAAGGCGTCGGCGGCAGCGATGCTGCGGGTCGTGAACAACGACGAACGAGGATCGGATTGGGACGAGAAACGATGAGCCACCCTCTTCCGCACGAATACTACATGCGGCGAGCTATCCACCTTGGGAAGCACAACTCACGGCTCCCTTTTGGTGCGTTGATCGTAGATCGGCTCTCTGGCACGATTCTGGCGGAAGGCTGGAACCGCACCGAGATGAACCCGATCTGGCATGGTGAGATCGACGCCATCAACCGATTGGTCGAACGGCAACCCACCATCGACGGATCGCAACTCATCCTCTACAGTACTGCCGAGTCCTGTCCCATGTGCCAGAGTGCGATTCTGTGGGCAGGCATTGAAACGGTGGTCTTCGGAAGCTCGATCCGTTTTCTCCAAAGCCGTGGATGGTGGCAAATTGACATCACGGCAGAAGAAATCATTCGCCGCAGTCCCCATCGCCGATGCACCCTCATTGGCGGTGTCTTGGAGTCGGAGTGCAATGCCCTGTTTGAAACAGCTGCCAGTCTTGGGGACAAGCCCACGCAGGCAATACTAGGATGATCTTCGACCGGCTCAAAGGGTGAAACTATTGTGCTCATGACCGGTCGGTAGGATTCGTAACCCGACTCGTGACATGCTCAAGAGGGATCAAGGACAAACCGAGAATCTCATCTGGGGCAGAACCTCATCCTTGCCCTATCTCCTTCAATTGCCCGGTGCAAATAGAAACGTCCCCTATGGGATGTGTCAACTGGTGGTCAGGCGGCCCGATCCACTCCTGTCGGTCGTTCAGGGACGCGCGGCCTTGACCATCGCCAGGATGCCGGCCTTGATGGCCTCAGGTAGCGCGTTCCAGGCGGCCACGACGGCGGTCAGGTCGGGGCGGGTTGAGGCGGCCTGACGACGGGCTGTCCCAGTGCTGGTGGCCGGGCCTGGAACCGTTAGAAAGTCGGAGATACCGTGGAGAGGAAGACGACTTGGGTTTACGATCGCGAGATACTCAAGCGAGGCACCGCCCAAGGCGAAGTTGCGTCCTGTAGCCGATTCTTCGTCACCACCACTGAGAGGAAAGCGAGAGATGTTTCCTCGAGGTGTTGGCTCGGTCCATCGATTAACTTCTTAGGTCTTGCCGAGCAAGTTATGGTCGAGTGGATTGACGAGTCCGCCGGACCAAAGTCCGTTCGTTGCAGTCGTGTCGGTGTTGGCTATTTTTGTCCCGGATGCAAGTTAGACAGGGACGCCGAACGTACCGATGTTTGTGATCGCGCTTACCGATGATACACTCGTGGGCAGAATGACACATCACTTGCGAGGCCAGAGCCATGACCAATCGGTCTTCCAGCGCATCGCCTTTCGGTGAGGCGTCCTCGCTTTCATCCCCCGTTCCTCTTTGGTCGCCGAAGCCGGCTGAATTGGCACGGACTCACCTTGGCCGTCTGATGCGTCAGCTCGGAGTTGACACCTATCCGGCCGCGCACGCTTGGTCGGTAGGCAACCCGGCCGCGTTCTGGAAACTGACGGCCGAGGAGCTAGGCATCCGGTTTGCGCAACCGTTTGAGCGGGTCTTGGACCTCGGCGACGGTCCGGAGCAGCCCCGTTGGTTCGTCGGTGGCAAGCTCAACATCGCAGAGAGCTGTTTATCGGGGCCGGCAAACGATCCGGCCATCATCACGCGCCGGTCGGACGGCCGAACCGAGACCATCTCGGTAGGCGAGCTGGCCAACCTCAGCCGCCGCGCCGCGGCGGGTTTGGCCGCCGCCGGCATCCGCCAAGGCGAGGGCGTAGCGATGGCGACGATGATGACCGTCGAGGCAGTTGCCGCGTATCTGGGCGTGCTGCTCCTTGGCGGCTACGTCGTCTCCGTCCCTGAGGTCCTGCCGGCCGACGAGATTCGGACGCGGTTGCGGATCGGTCATGCCCGGCTGGTCGTGACCCAGGACGCGCTCGTGCGCGGGGGCAAGGCGTATCCACTCTATGACAGGGTCAAGGCGGCGGGTGCCCCACGCGCGGTGGTTCTCACCGCCGGCGCATGCTCGGCAATCCCGCTGGAACGCGGCGACGTTACTTGGTCGGAGTTTCTCCCTGTTGACGATCAATTTGTCCCTGTTGCCTGCGATCCGGACACGTGCATCAACGTCCTGTTTTCTTCGGGGACGACCGGGGACCCAAAGGCGATTCCTTGGGAACACGTCACCCCCATCAAGGCGGCGGGGGACGGCCACTGGCACCACGATCTGCGGCCGGGGGACGTGTTGTGCTGGCCGTCCAGTTTGGGATGGATGATGGGTCCGTGGCTGGTGTTCGCTGGACTGCTCAATCGGGCGACCATCGCACTGTATGAAGGGGGACCGGTTGAGCCGGGCTTCTGCGAGTTTGTCCGTGACGCCCGGGTGACCGTCCTTGGGCTAGTTCCCAGTATCGTCCGTGGGTGGCGTCGGGCGGGATGCGCGGAGGGACTGGATTGGTCTGCCATCCGGATGTTCAGCTCCAGCGGTGAAGCATCCGACCCCGATGATTACGCCTATTTGATGCGGCTCGGAGGTCCCGAAGGAGAAAGCCGTCCGGTCATCGAGTATTGCGGCGGCAGCGAACTGGCGGGCGGGTATATCGCCAGTACCCTCCTTGTTCCGAACTGCCCCTCGGTGTTTAACGCCAAGATGATGGGAACGGACTTTGTGGTGCTCGGCCCCGGCGGACGCCTATGTGGGCCAGGGGAGGCGGGCGAAGTGTTTCTTATTCCACCGGCCCTCGGGATGACGACACGGCTGCTGAACCGGGACAATGAGGAGGTTTACTTTGCCGGCTGCCCCGAACGGAACGGGATACGTCTGCGGCGCCATGGCGATCTGATGCTCGTACTGGCCGATGACCGATATCGCTCTTTGGGGCGCGCGGATGACACCATGAACTTGGGTGGGATCAAGACTAGCTCGGCTGAAATTGAGCAGGCTGTGGCTGGAACCCCCGGTATCGTCGAGTCCGTCGCGGTGGGGGTGCCCCCACTTAAGGGAGGGCCAGATCGGCTTGTCTTGTTCGTGGTGGCGCCGGATCAAGCTCCCGGCGATCTGGCTGTGGCGCTTCAGCGTGTGATTCGCGACCGCGCGAACCCTTTCTTTCATCTTCACGACATCGTGGCTGTCGATGCGTTGCCGCGGACCGCGTCGAACAAGATCCTGCGACGGGAGCTGCGAAAGCGATACCAGGAAGAGGAGGGGGCCGAACCACCCGCGCATGAAGCCGAACCGCCTGCGAATAAGATGGATCAAAATCCATCCACGGAGGCCCATGCCGACAACGGGGGCTAGAGCGGTTTGCTCGTGTCTTGCCGATACCTCTGCCAGAATGCCAGCGCGGACCGCCTCGGGCAGTTTGGGCCAGGCAGCTATAACGCTGATTTCGTGAACGCACGTCGTCACCGGGCTTGCGACGATCGTCGGCGGGTACCAGCTCACTTCAGTCTAAGCATCATATGCTCGACCATATTCGAAAAGTCGTCTGTCCAGACGGCTTCTCCCGTGGGCACGGTAACTTCTTTCCATCTCGGGTCGGAGGCAAGCGTGCCGAAGTCGCTTTTCGCGGCGGCCATCACCGCCCAGATCGAGCTCATTTTTCCGTCCTGGGTTTGCTCGGGAGAAACGTCCGAATCAAACCGAACCCGCAGGTGCAGGTTTGCATCAGCCGCCAGGACAGCGAGCACGGGGGCCAGATCGATGTAGCGATTCGAGATATGCAGCGCGATCAGTCCGCCCTTGGCAAGCTTGGACCGATAGACCCGCAGCGCCTCACGCGTTAGCAGATGCGTGGGGATGGTATCGGAGCTGAACGCGTCCAGGACGATGAATCCATAGCCTGAATCCGGCGCGTCGAGGAGACGCAGGCGGGCATCCCCCAGGACGACCTGGCAAGTTCGCGCGCGACTATCGGCCAGGTAGGTAAAATAACGCGTATCGCTGGCAATCTTGACGACGGCCTCATCAATCTCGTAGAAGGTCCAGTTTTGCTCTGGCGTCGCATAGGCGGCCAGGCTGCCGGCCCCGAGCCCGAGGATTGCCACATCCCTGACGCTGGACCGGGTGTTCAAGTCCTCGAACACTTGGCCGATCGGACCGGTTCGGTGGAAATACGTCAGTGGCTCCCGTCTGCGGGATGGGTCAAGGCTCTGCTGCCCATGCATCGTGGTCCCGTGCAAGAGCCGGCGATAGGCTCGCGACGCGTCTTCCGAGACCTCCAGCACACCAAAGAAGTTGCGCTCGCGATCGAGAACCCGGCCACCTAAGTCAGCGGCGAGATGGCTGGCAAAAAGCACCACGCCGACGCCCAGGCCAAACCGCACCGGTCGTTCTTTGAAAATGAAGCATAAGAAAAGTGCCACACCAAAGACGCTGGTCAGACCGGATTGCTGAGGGGATGATTGCGACCCAGCCGGTCGAGCCATCACCAGGCTCAACAGCAGCAGCGCCATCCCCAGCCCCAACCCGAGCGCCAGCGGAAAAAGGAAATCGACCATTCGATCCCTGGGCCTTGCGGCCATTGCTCCTGCCTGCGGCAGAACCAGGCAGGCCAGCACTAGGGCCAGGGGATACTCCGCGACCCAGCGAAAGAGATGCGGGGCGAGCAGGGCATTGAAAATGCCGCCGAGGACCCCTCCTACGGACATCGCCAAATAAAATGCCGTCAGATGTCGCGCCGCGGGCCGCAGCCGCGCGAGTTCTCCGTGGCAGACCATAGCGACCAGGAAGAAGGTCAGGAAATGGATCGGGACGAACATGAACTGAGTGGTCTTGCCGCACAGAAGCAAGGCCACAAAGGCAATGCCCATGGGCTGCACGCGGACCATCCAGGCGTGGAGCAAAATGGGACGTCTGGCGAAAACGAGGATGAAGCTCAAGAGGTAAAGCGCCAGAGGTATGACCCAAAGGAGCGGAATGGGGGCCAGATCGGTGGTGACGAACATGGTCACGCCGAGGAGCAAGCTCGACGGCACGAGCGCCAGCACGACCCAGCGCAAGCAAAGGCCGATTCCCGGATGCTTGGATTCGTCCGACTGCTCGAGACCCATCTCACCTGTGGCCGGTTCAGGTGTTGTACGCCAGACCATGAGAGCACAAGCAAGAACCAAAACGATCAAGCAAGCATATCCGGCCGCCCACAACTCAGCCTGCCGGGAGAGCCCAAGTCGAGGCTCGAGCAAGAGGGGGTATCCCAGAAGCGCCAGCATGCTGCCGGCATTACTCGCTGAGTAAAGGAAATAGGGATCGCCGGCGGTCGGGTGGCCGGTCATCGAGAACCATCGCTGCAAAAGTGGCGCGGTGGTTGAGACAACGAAAAATGGCACTCCCGCTGTGATGACCAGCAGGCCCAACAGCCAGGTGGTCGCTCCCGCGGCGCAGGGCGCAGAACCGACCTGGTTGCTAACCGTCGCAAAAGGCAGGAAATAAAGCGGAATGAAGAGGAGGCCCGTATGAAGGCGCAACTGGCTGCGTCGGTCCAGCCCGTCCGTTATGGCGTGTGCGTACGCATAGCCGGCAAGCAATGCGGCCTGGAAGAACACCATGCAGGTGCTCCAGACCGCCGGCGAGCCGCCCAGGACCGGTAGCATCATCTTCCCGATCATGGGCTGGACCACGAACAGAAGGGCCGCACTCGCAAACAACGTCAGCGCGAAGAGGAAAGCCAAGGATTCTCTCCCAGAGCCGCGCCGGACCGCTTAACAATTCCCCTAGCGGGGAACCTTCCTCGATGCGGACCTCACGCTCGCGCTCCTGAGAACTCATAGCACAGAAAACGAAGTCGATCAGAACAGGCGACGGGAAGATCGGCGCCAGTCATCGGGCTGACACTGCCAAGTGGAAGAAGCTGTAGGACAAACCTGGGAACGAGCAGCGGGTCGAAAGGGAAGCACATTGTTCCCAGTATCAGCGTCAGACGCGTCCTTGATCTGCCTGTGGAGGACAGCGGAGTTGAACCCCTGACGTTTTGCATGCCCTGGCGTGGAGGCATCCGCCCAACTGCAGTAAGCTAGAAAACTAGGGAACCTCCGGCCCTAACGCCGTTCCAGATTTTCAGATTTCCTAGTTCTACAGCGCCGGGTTTACGGTTGTCGTTGGCGCAATCCGCTCTGATGCCGAAGCTTGCGACTCTACTGAACTAACAAACACTTTTTGCCGCAAATCCAATGATCTCAAGGCGTTGATGGAGCATTGCGATTGAAAGTACCGCTGTCGTACTAGGGTTCAGCGAGGTGCCCATAGGTTTTGGTGCAAGTTATCGCTGGAGCTCGGTCCGGGCCGTAAAAGGGTAGAATGCCCGGTTGGGCTTCCAGATAATACATTTAACGAAGCGGTCAGCGTTCTCGTTGAAGGGGCGGGCGGGGTTACGGCCAGGGCCAGTCAAATTTTGCACACCCGACGCGGTTCGGGCGGGGGACTTCCGTGGACATTCAAGCTTTCTTACTGGCCAAGTACGCCGAGCAAACCGGCGACGGGTTGATGACCATCGTTGGTGGCGGCATCGCGAACCTTAAATTCGCTTCCTTCCCGCACGTCTTTCGGAACCTGGCCATCGTGGCGAAGGTGTTGCTAGAAGTTTCCGAGGCGCTCGAAGCGCACGAGTTCAAGGTCCACATCCTCGGCCCGGACGGCAAGATCATCGCGGAGCCGCCCGACGCCTATCAGACGCCGGCGGTAGAGATGCCGCCCCCGGTGGAATACCTCTACATCAACCTCGCCTTGACCATGATGAATGTTACCCTCCCCGTGGAAGGGCGCTACTGGGTCGAGATGGAGCTCGATGGCAAGGTGGTCAGGAAGATTCCAGTGCTTGTCCAGACGGTCGAGGAAGCGGCAGCGCAGGAAGCCGCGCTGGAGAAGCTTAAATGAGGGACTTCTTCACCATAGAACGGACTTACGACGCGTCCCGACGCGACGGCCGGGCGGCGTATGCCTATGTCGGCGAATGGCAGGTCTCGACCCTGGGTGTGTACTCGACGACACCAACTGGGCAGGGCATCGCACCCGGCCGGACCCTGCTCATTGAAAAGTCGTTTGACTTCGACAAGTGGCAGCAGAAGGTCGACAGTCTTGCCGCCTTAGCAGATGGGTGGAATGGGTATGACGCCCCCGCGCCTTCGAAGCTGGCGAGGGAAACCGCGAAAAGGTTTCTCTCCCAACTCGGGCAGCGTGCGGAACCGGCGCGGGTGGCGCCCTCCGCGGAGGGAGGCGTCGGTGTCACGCACCGGGCCGGTCCCCGCCGCCTTTACGTGGAGTTCTTCAACGACGGGGAGGTATGCGCCCTGTTCTCCGACGACGCCTCGTCGCCGGTGAGTAAGAGCGTCCCGCCAGACTTCATGGGCTTCAAGAACCTGATCGACGAAATCAGGAACTACCTGAATGCCTGAGTTGCCCGAATACATGAAGAAGGGGGAAAGGCAGCCTGATCAGGTATTCTCGCCCGACGAAAGACTCTTCCGGCGCGTTCCGCCGGCCTTCTGGGATGACGGCGGGATCAACGTCGATGCCATCGAATTCCCCGACATGTCGGTGACACGTGAGAAGTACGGGCCACCGAGTGCCGCCCGTTGGGACAGGGGGAACTTGATGGACTGGGGCGTGATCGAGTTCGACGTGAAGGACATACCGTCGCGCATCCCGTTCCAGGGAGCCGTCGTCTATTCCATGAAACCGGTTCACGTGCCGCTCAAAAACAACAACCCCCACTCGGAGGTCCAGATTTTCGAGTCCAAATGGGGGCAGACCGACGTCTCCGTTCACCTGGAAAAGAAGGCTATGCCGGGAGTCCCACGGGAGGCGCGGCAGGAGTGGAGGGAGCTGCTCCGTAGGAAGTGCCGGATAAGTCTACGCCCCGGCGAGGAAGAAAACTTGTAACGCTTCAGCGGAATTCAGCAACAACCACAGTTCTACTGTCTCGCTACCGTCTGAGACTGTTCTTTAGAGGTGGCAATATGTTACGTGCTCGGTAATGAAAGAACCTTGCTTGTTCGTTGGGTCGTGGCCAGCGAGACGTCCGGATCGAGAAGCCCTTGAGAATTCCCGAGACTTCCAGCGAGCCCGAGCCCGACCTTTCTATCTTGAGGGGATCGATCGACGACTACGTAGATCGGAACTCCGATCCCTCCGAGGTTGCCTTCGCCGCTCAAATCAGCGACATCCCCCTCGCTGGCGGTTGCGGGCAGATGGCGCGCACCTACGGCAGCAGTGGCACCCCGTCTACTGGATCGTCAACCTGATCGATCGCCAGGTGGAGGTCTATTCCAGCCCGGTCCATGGTGCCTACCCGACTGCCATTTTTCGCGAATCGCAATGCGTCACACCGACGCTCGGGGAGCAGCAAATCGGCCCCATCGCTGTCGCGGACCTGCTGCCGAAAGGCGTGTGAGTTGCGCGTGGCGCATCGGTGCGATTTGGAATCGCGTGGCGAATAACATTGCGCCTCATACGAATTCGGGGCAGCAGGCCCTTCTCTCACGAATTATGTATGGTGGCCTCGGAATTCAGTTTGTAGGAATTACAAATAGTGTCCCCTGCTTGCGAGGCGGGTTTGGCTGCGACAAATTTTCTTTCCTCAATTTTTCTGGGAGTGTAATCGATACATACTGCCGAGATGCCGATGCAGATCGTGCCGCGAATCGGTCCCACGACACGATCCGCTCGTTTGAGTTTTCCGATTGTGCCGACTGGGTCGAGGGACGCCTGGGGGTGTCTGGCCGCAGAACAGACTCGGAGGACCAAGCCGTCCTTGCTTCAGGAGGACGGAGATGCACGCGTGGGAGAGCTGGTGGTCTCGTCGGTCGATCGGAATCTATATGACTCCCATCCCGAACATCATCTTCGGCCGGGACTGCACTGGTTTGAATTACCGGCATACCGGGCAGAGCTGGTCTCGCGTGAGCCGGGGCTCAGGCTGCATCGTGTGGGCTCGGGGCTTATTTTCGGGAGGTCGTCTTGAAGCCTGTCAGTTCGCTCAAACGTCGGCCCGAGGGGATTCCGGCCGGTCGGGCCGGAAATGTCGAGGTCGCTCATCCTCTACCGGCCGCGGGCGTGCACCTTCGAGCCGACAGCCCCGGCACGGCCTCCGGCAGGCCGGGCAGAAGCGGGCCCAGATTCCATGGTCTTGATGCGATGCGCGGGATCACGATGATGCTGGTGGTCGTGTTGCACGCGGCCTTAGCCTACGTGGTGGTTCCCATTCCCAACCTCATCTGGGCGGTTCGAGATCCCGCTGCGAATCGCGCAATCGACTTCCTTTGCTGGTGGACGCTGGGAATCTCCTCGCCCTTCTACTTGATGAGCGGGTTCTTCGCCGCGGACCTGGTCCAATCACGAGGATTGCGGGCGTTCGTGATCAGCCGGGCCAAGCGGATTCTCGGCCCGTTCGTGGCCGCGGGCGTCACCATTCTGCCGATGACCTTTTTCATCTGGGTCGGGGGATGGCTGATCTCGGGTCAATGCACGCCGCGTGAGATTGGCCGCATGAAGTTTCACGCCAAGGGATTCCAGGAAAATCTCTACGGTCCGGCGCATCTCTGGTCGCTGGAATACCTCGCTGTGATGCTCATCGCCTACGTGCTTGTTGTGGTGCTCGCTCGGCGGATCCAACGGCCATTCTGGCGTCTCGATTTCAAGACCGACTGGGTGCGCGGTCTGCCCGCCTCGCCCTGGAGGCCGCTCGTCTTTGCCGTACCGACGGCGCTGGTTCTCTGGGCGGGTCATCGTCACCTCGGCATCGACGCGATGATTGATCGTACGAACTCGTTTCAGCCCGAGCCGTTCCGGCTGCTCCACAACTCGCTCTTCTTCGTGGTCGGTGTGATGGTGCATCAGCTCCGGGGCGATCTCGAGCGACTTGCCCGGTGGGGCTGGACCTATCTCGTCCTCTCCGGGCCCGTCTTCGCCTGCCGGGCGCTGCTCCTCCAGCAAGACTTGGTGCAGCCGCTGACGGGGCCTGCGGAAGCGGCGCTGGCGGCCACGGGGGCTCTGTTCGCCTGGCTCATCACATTTGGCCTTTTGGGATTGTCGCTGGGGGTGCTTCACCGGCCACGGCGGGCACTGAGTTATCTCGCGGACAGTTCTTACTGGGTGTACCTGTGCCACCTGCCGCTGGTCGGATTACTGCAAGTTGACCTGCTTCCCGTCAGGGCGCCCGCGGCTATCAAGTTCGTCGTCGTCTTTACCGTGACCATGGCACTTTGTCTCTCGAGCTATCAGGTGATGGTCCGCCACACGTTCCTGGGGCTATGGCTCCACGGCGCACGAATGCGCGGGCGCCAGGCTGTCCCGGCGTGGCACCGCCTCTTGCCGTCTCGCCGCCGGCGCGCCCCGGCCTATGACCAAGTTGCGTAGCGATGACGAATTATCAATAATAAGGGAACAAATACCATGGATGGCAATGGAGACAGCCGCCCCATCGCCCGGCACGGCAGGCGCCGATTCGTAGCTGCAGCGCCTCTGGCGCTGTGGGCTCTCTCGATTCTCGGTTGTTCGCAGGGTCCCGCCGGTCACCGGGATCCCGTGGATCTTGAAATCGAGCGGCTCGGAGGTTCGGTTCTCCGCGAGACACGCGACGATGGCAGGCTGATTGTGAAGGTGGATCTCAGCGGTTCCGCGGTGGCCAACGACGACCTCGCTGTCCTGAAGACGCTTGGCAAGCTCGAGGCACTGAGCCTTCGTGGAACCCGCATCACAGATGCTGGAGTCCCGCACATAGCCGCGGCCGGCAAGCTGCGCAACCTCGATCTTGACCAGACGCAAGTGACGGATGCGGGCCTGGCGTCCCTGACCGGGCTCACCAGCTTGCGAGGCCTCTTCCTTGCCAAGACCCAGATCACCGACGCCGGCCTCCCGCAACTGAATTCCCTGACCAAGCTGTGGGCGCTCAGTCTCCGTGGAACAAAGGTCACCGACGCCGGCCTCCTTCACCTCGGCCGCATGTCGAACCTTCGCCTCATTGAACTCACCGACACCATGGTGACCGAAGCCGCTCTCGCCAAGCTTCGTGGCGACCTGCCACACGCTCGCATCGACTTTCGCCCGGCCGACGTCGCGGACTCTTTGCCCGCGCAGCTGGCGGTTGCGACCAAACCGTCGGCGAAAAGGTAGCCGCACGGGCCTTGCCGCACGCGTTGGACCTCGAGTGGCCTGATCGTGGGTCACCCGCAGGCGACGCCACGTCGCAGCAAAGTCACTCTTGGTGACGGTTCGAGAGCGATCGCTATCGGCCGGATCGAGTTCTGGCAATCACTTCGGAATCTTGACGAAGGAAGATTCCTGCTCATGCAAGATGATCCGATAAAGCCAAGCAAGCGGACCGCGCGAACGTCTGGTTCGTCGCTCTCGCGCTTCACCTATAGCGGGGTGGGCATCCCCGCCTCGCGCGAGGGAGTCAAGTTTGCCTACGTCGCCATGATACCGATCGTAGGGCTAACAATATTATGGTATGTGGATATCCAATATCGCGGACAGATCATTGCGGGCCATATCGAGGCGCATCGAACGGACTTCACCGTCTTCACCGAGGCCGGCGCGGCCCTCTTCGACGGTCGCAACCTGTATCGAGTGACAAACCCGCGCGGCTGGTATTATCTTTATCCTCCCCTTTTCGCTCTGCTTGTCTCTCCGCTCTCGTTCCTGGACTCTCGATCCCAGGTCTTCATCTGGTATCTCATCAGCATCGCCTCGGGGTTTGGGTGCTATGACGAGGCGTGTCGAATCTGGCGCGCCGTGACCTTTCCCCAGGCGAGGGTGAAAAGTGGTCGTCGCCGGGAAAGCAACCTCGCGATCGGAATCGGCGTTTGTGGCGGACTCACGATCGCCCTTCCGGCTCTTGATTGCCTGCAGCGGGGGCAACTGGGGATCGTCCTGGTCTATTCGCTGTTGCTAGGGTTTCGCCTGGCGATGAGCTCTGGATCGTGGCTCAAGGCGGGGCTCGGGGGCCTCGTGCTGGCCTGGCCGGTGGTAGTGAAGCTGATCCCCGCGCTACCCGTCTTGTGCATCTTGCTGCACCGCTGGTCGATGGCGCTTGCGCGGGGTAGCGGGCGACAGCCCGTGAGCCGCGCGGTGGGTCTCTCCGCGGGGCTTGCCCTTGGAGGGTTCCTGTTTCTCTTTGCCATCCCGGGAGCGGCAATCGGCTGGGAGAAGAACTTGCAGTATCTGCACGAATGGCGTTCCAGGGTGGCGACAAACGAGAAGATTGGCCAGGACGCAAAATTCAACATCGATGGCATCGGCAACCAGAGCCTGACAAATGCAGCGCACCTCTTCGCCGATACATGGCGCGGCGTTGCCCGCACCTCGAGTACAGACCTGCACCAGCTTGTCCTTGACGGAGAGATCGCCCTGCGGCACCAGGCCGATCGCATCACCCGCCTTGTGGCCGTCGCCGCCCGGCTGCTTGTGCTCGTCCTTCTTGCGGCCGTACTCTTCAAGCTCAGTCACGACACGGGCCCGCTGGCGGAAGCGACGATGTTCGGGCTTTCATGCCTTGCCGTGCTGATGATTTCTCCGTTGGCATGGAGCCATTACTACGTTTTCGCGTTGCCAGCGGTCTTATTTGTGCCGCTCTGGCTAGAGCGACAAAGCCGTCCACTCGCGGCCTGCCTAGCCGCCGCTGGACTTCCCATGTTGACCTGGATGTATTATGTGCTGAAGCCCTGGTGCGGACCGGTGGGTCTCCTCGGCCTGGGGACAGCGCTCTGGTTCGTCGCCGTCTGTGCGATTGTCCTGTTCCGCACTGGGCCCTCCACCGGTCGTCTACGAGTTCCTTGGACATCGTACTCAATTCTAAGAGTTCCAGGGACACCAGTGTCAATTCTTGGGGGACATGGTGATTTGGGAGTTGGGGAAACACCATTATTGACTGCCGTGCGAGCCGATCATGATCGTTCGCTTGAAGCAGTTCCCGAATGTTGCTAGCCTACATTCGTCACAGTCTCGACGCCTATTGCCCGCGTATCAACGGCTTTGCCCGAGACCCGTCGGCGATGAAAAGCTCGCTTGCATGGGATCAAACAGCGAACCGGAGCCCGATCTTTCGATCGCGAGAGGATCGATCGACGATTACGCAGAGCGGAACCCCGATCCCTCCGAGGTTGCCTTCGTCGCTGAAGTCAGCGATACATCCCTCGCTGGCGATCGCGGGCAGATGGCACGCATCTACGGAGGCAGCGGCATCCCCGTTTGCTGGATCGTCAACCTGGTCGATCGTCAGGTCGAGGTCTATTCCAACCCGATCCATGGTGCTTGTCCGTCTCCTAGCATTTTTCGCGATGCGCAAACCCTCACCCTGGCGATTGGCGACCGACAGATAGGCCCCATCGCAGTCGCGGATCTGCTGCCGAAGGGCGTGCGAGCTTCGCGTGGCTTGCCGGTGCCCCGCGGAAGCGTGCGGAGAGCAGGACTTCGTCTGACGCGAATTGAGGGCCAGCATACCTTTTTCCCAGGAGTTACGTATGGTGTCCGAGGAATACGTTACAGGACTTACGTATAATGTCCTTGGAAGTCGGACAAGCAGCAATGACCCCTTTGTTTGCCCCATCATGCCGGCTTCGGCAAAAGCCAGAGACGCGAGAGCTTGCGGGTTACGAGGCCCAGAACGATGCCAAAGATGACGTGGGCCGCCAGGGTGACGGCGACGAACCGTGACCCGACGTGAATACCGAACACGCTCGGGTAGGGCGTCAGGAGCATCGCCAATTCCAGGCCGACGGCCATCAGCACGGCCCAACCCCAAGGCCGTCGCGCCCCCGCGCCGATCATCGCCGTGTACATCACGCCGAAGGTCAGACCGTTGCTGAAGTGATACGCCCAGCCGATCAGGTGCGCAGTCGGGGAATAGGACGGTTGCTCGACCGGCTGGCCCAAGATCATCGCTCCGAACCGTGGGAAGACCTTGAACAGATCCAAGGGCGGCACCAACGGAGCTATGCCCCACTCGCGCGCGGAGACGTAGGGCAGGCGAAACACATCGTAAGCCACGGTGGCGATCAGCCCTGCCGTCGCACCGATCAGCACTCCACACCACAGCCGGGCGTCTCCCTGGAGGCGATCCGCCACGGCCATCACGGTCAGGACCGCCATCGCCGGGATTGAGATGAAGAGAGTAAAGGTGCGCATCGAGCAGAGGCCGTAGAATTCGGCCAGCAAACACCAGATCGAGGTTGCCGCCAGGGTGAAGACGATGAACCGGCCCGGGACAGTCCACCGCGACCAGGAGGCTGGGCAGCCAGCAAGCATAGGCCCCATCGGCTCCAGCCCTTTACACCGAGACCGGGACCTTAGTTCGTTTCGAAGCGGAACGGCATAAGCTGGGTGGGCCCGGCGTTGATGGTGGCCGTCACATCGTTCCACGGCGTAGGAACACAGGGCCAAGCGATGGCTAACGACCGCTCGTAGGCCCCTAATCGGCGACGAGTCGAAACGGTTCGAGCTGCGTGGCTGCTGAATTGATCGTCGCGGTCAACCCGGTCTCCCCGTCGTACTCGCTATACTTGGGTGCGAACGGAAGCTTCTTCTTCGTCTTCCCTTTCTTGACCCGCAGCTCTGCGCTCGGTTCAATGCGGACCCTGTACTGACCTGGAGCGGCCCCTTGGCGGGTCTTAAGTGACTTTAGCGAGAAGGTTCCGTCGGGACCAATGACGCCCGACGCGGGAAGCCCGCCTTCCATGGGGATGAACTGGACCAAGCCGCCAGTCAGCGGCATGCCGTCAGCGAGTAAGACCCTGCCCTTGACAGGATAGAGAGCCCCCGAATACGGACCGGGTCCACCACAGTTTACCGATCCAAGCAAGAACATCAGCAACGTAAAACCCCTTGGCCAGAGGATGCCAGCGGCCTGCGGAGATGTTCGGAGACCGGTCGAAGGCATCTGTCCTCCTCCGTTCTAGCCTGCCTGACAACCTTCATAGCGAAAGACTTGTGGGTCAGACGCTACGCCCGGCGAGATACCCGAAGAAGCAAGATCGTCTCCCTTTCACCGGTCATTTCGAGCGGCCTCACTTCGGCACCGTTGACGATTCGGTTACGATGAAGATCGAGTCATCCGGGAGGCCGAAGACCCGTTGGCCCTCCAGCTCGATACGGCCGCTCGGCAGGTCGCGGATTGTGACCATGAACTCCGGCCGAAGTCTAAACGTTAAGCACCGGCCTGATCTCCGATCCTCAACAACGGTTCTTAGCTCTCGGGCCGTAGCCTCCTCGACCCTGAGGTTCAACTTCCCGGGGCTCGCCCCGGTCGCGGCCTGGAGGCCATCAGCGACGCACGAATACTGGACCTCGGCCGGGCATCGATGTATCACCAAGAGCTCGAAGCTGTGCCGGGGCAGTCCGAGTTCCTTAAGCGCACGCACCCCCATGCGGTACCCAGCCACCGCCCAAGGCCCGGCGGCCCCGTGGACCTCTCTCACGCGAGCCAAGCACTCCTCGAGTGACGGCCCGGCTGGTTCCCGCAAGGCGTCCGGGCCGAGGGTCAGAGTCGCCTTGTACCTGGTGTGCGTGTAATCCCGCCCGTCTCGCTTCCCAGGCGTCTTGTCCATTACAACGACGAGCAGGGAGACCGCCCCTGCCTTCAGATCTGGGCAGAGGATCTCGCCCTGGCTGTCCGTGCGGACCTCCGCAGGCTTCTCACCACGGACGTGAAAGACTTCCACGAGGGCGTCGGCGACCGGCTTGCCTTTCCAGACAGTCTGCACGACGGGCGGGCCTCCCTCCCGGGAGATCAGCAGGAACCGGACCTGATCGCCACCAAGGCCGAGGTGCCGAATATCCTCCGATCGGACTGGCTTGGTTTGGGCATAGGCCGCGAGAAAGATCACGAACGAGTCGCCCATGTAGTCCACGATGCCCCGCTCAGCAAAGGCACTGAGGACGGCCGGGCGTCGGGCCGGGAGTTTCGCCTCGAGGCCGTCGGGCAGCCGAGTGACCTCCAGCGGTCTGCCGTCCGCCCAGACTTTGGTTCTGGCGATCTCGGCGACACGCTCGGCCTCCCCCGATGCCGGGGTGTCGCCGAAGGTGAGCCGCACCGAAGCCGCGTCCTGTTGGTTTGGTTGAAACCAGAGTTCGTGCCCGAAGGCCGACGGGCTCGCAAGGCAAACGGATACTGCCGCGAAGAGGCACCCGGTTCTCCGCATCGGCATCACTCTCCTCAGTAAGAGTCCGCACTGATCACCTCGCCCCCGGCGCAGGTTCCCAGCGCCCGCCAGGTGGGCAGGCTGATCGAGTTCTTGATGAACCGGACGCTACCGTCGGCGAACAGGATGTTGACCCCGCCGGGATGCCTACTCCTCGCCGTACGCCAGCCGTGCAGCGGCCCGCGGAGGCAGTCGTAGGTCGGGCTGTTGGGCGTCAGATAGTGGTCGTACAGGGTATGGCGGTAATCACCCTCGATCCAGTTCGTCTGCCGGTCCCAGCGGTAGGAGGTTGAATTCGCGCATGCCACCGGGTCCAGGGGGATGTACACGAAGGTGTCCGAGAATTGGCTGATTCCCGACGGGAGTTGCACCTCCAACTCCTGCGGATTCGGCGCGTTCACCGGCGGTGGCACGTTCGAATTGTTCCCGATGATGCTCTCGCCGACCAGCGCCGTGTTGCTGGAGCCATCGAGGAAGTTGGCCATGGTCGTCACCGAGTTGAGGTACAGCGGGCCGTCGGGATTGCCGTAGGACGCGGGCAGCCCGAAGCCGCCGGGGAGGCCATCCCCCGTGCACGACGCGTAGTTGCTCGGTGCCTGATCGGGCAGGACGTGGTCCCTCACGTCGCTCGGGCAAAGGTAGGTCTTGATTTGCATGATGTAGACGGTCGTGTTCTGGGGCATGTCGTCACCGTTGACATCATACAGCGGTACGTTGAAGTTCATCGCGTTGAACCCGACGCCCTGCTCCATGAACGGCATGATCTGGACCAGCGCCGAGTAGCGGTAATGGCCGGGCCAGGTGGGCATGTTTGGACCCGTGGCACAACACACCCAGTAGTTGGTCATCGGGGCGATGATCCCAGCCGATGGAAATGACCCCAGTGCGCTGTGGTAATTGTGCAGGGCGAGCCCGATCTGCTTCAGGTTGTTGACGCACTGCATGCGTCGGGCTGCCTCGCGCGCCGACTGAACGGCGGGAAGCAGCAGGCCGATGAGGACGGCGATGATGGCGATGACGACGAGCAGCTCGATCAAGGTGAAGGCGCGGCGAGAATGCATGGCTACGGGTCCGCGGGGGAGAAATTCATCCAGCGGACGACCCCAAACGTCCCCGCCGGACGCTCGTCACGAGCGTATTACGAATACGTGAATCGTAATACTCGATCGTGTTACGATTTTATCCAGCGTAATAATGCAACACAAGGGCGCAGACTCCTTCACGGCCTGCTCCAGCAAGGGGCGACCCTGGTCCTTGCTATGTTCCCTGACCGTCACTGATTTTGGGGATATACACAGGCGTCCCGCAGTGGAGCAGGGCCGCTTGCCGCCATAAGTTATAGGCCCCGTATAACTTAGCCATTTGCGAACATCAGATCCTCGCTCGTCGAGTGAGATCAAGGGGTCTGACCCCAAGGGGACCGATGCTCGGCGAGCGGGCGATCGGCCCGATCGCAGTCGCGGATCTTCTGCCGAAGGGGGCGCAAACCTCACCAAGCTCGTCTGGCACGGCGGAACGCCTTGCGAGAGCCTATTGTGCCAATTCGGTCATCGCACGTCGTTTTCCCGATGCTCGACTGCGGTACGAATTGAAAACGTGCGGGACGACCGTGTAAGCTCTCTCATTCATCAGTCTACGTTCCCTGACACGTTCTTGGTACGTCGTGCGAAGCTCATCGCGAGCCATGGGAATCAACGTCTGCCTCAACTCTGCGGCGGGAGGTTTTCTCGTGCCCACTTCCATGCAGCCAAGACTGTTTACTCTCTTATTCTTGTTGCCTTTGACTGCGGCCACGCCGATTACGACGCGCGCCGGCGAGCTGATCGTGAGCAACCTGGACCAGGCTTCCAGTCCACCGCAGTCAAACACGATCGCGCCCTCGAGTGCCGGTGGGCAGAATGGTTACGCGGCAGCGCAGGAATTCATGACCGGTGCAGCGGCAGTTCCCCTCGATGGAATCATCGCGTCGTTGGGCCATTACGACGCTGGGGACGGAACGTTCAAGCTCAACGCCACGCTGGTTGCGGATAACAATACCTCGCCGACCGGCCAGATTTTGACCACGTTTTCCGTCGATCCTTCATCGTTCTCGACCAGCGGTTTTCAGAACATTCTTTTCCGCCCGCTAAGCTCGGTGAACCTGGCCGGTGACACCGCATACTGGTTCGTCCTGTTGGCTACTTCCGACAATGGCTCCGGCAGCATGGACTGGGAGTGGACGAACTCGACGGTGACGCATGGCTCGGGAACCTTGCCAAATACTGCCGGCCTGGATTCGAGCGGCTGGACCGTTTTTCCCAACGAGCCTTTTCTGATTCAGGCCGGTGGCACCGTTCCCGAACCAGCTTCGTGGATTCTGATTCTCATGACCACGGGCGTGGCCGGACTCAAACTCTTGGACCGCTTGTCCCGGAAGAGTGCGGGCGTTTGAGCGACCGATCTTGCCGGGCCGCTCCGTTGTTGTTTGCCCGCTGCGTATCTCTTCAACAAACCTGGCGGCGTTTGTTTATCGCTTCGGACACCAAGTGCGGACCCAACGCCTCACCGAAAACCAGGAAGCGACACCGAATATCCCCATTTTGACCTGGCCAGCGACGCGCACCCATCTCCTGCCATCTTTGGCGAGTCCACAAGCGTCGCCCAAACGCTCGGCGGCCGGCGGATTGGCCCAATCGCATTTGCAAATCTGTTGCCTTAAGGGACGGAAGCCAAGCACGCTTTCTACCAACCCCGCTGGCTTGCCGGCTGCGTACTTCTTAAGTAAGCCCCGCAGCGTGGGGTTCTCGCGGGGGACCATTATAATAAAGTTAAGCCTGTCTGGAATTTGCGCATGCCTAAAAAATCACGAATTCGGAGACTGTTCGCTCCCGGCCTGCTCCAGCAATACGTGGACGCCGTCGCTGCGGTCGAGCTGGCCTCTGCGGCGGAGTCGTCGAGCACCGCGCTTGATAGAGCCCTCGATCGCGAGCAAGAGTCCGAGCTTGCCCTCTGTCAGTTCGTCAAGATGGCGAACGGTCAGGACCTCTCAATGCCAGTCATGCAGCCAATTGCGCTTTGCATGGACGGCGCCTTGGTGGTCGTGGCGACATGCCCGGATGACGCATGGGAAGAGATCGTCCTGATCGTCGATCCGGTTCACATTGCCCGAGGCGAGGATTGTTAAGGGCATCGATGACGATGCGACGATCGCGATACAATAAAGAGAGGGCACGAAAAGTGATCCGGCGGCTGATTGCCGAGGGCTCGTCCTCAGACAAGCGGCTGCGGCGCGGTTGAGCGATCCACCATCGATCGCTCGGAAGAGCGGCCGCGCTTCCAAGATTCGGCCTCATACTCTCAGGGCCCAGGCAGGGACGGAGGGAGGCGATCATGACAGGTCTCGGATTATTCGGGTTTGTGTCGCATTCCATCATGGCCAGAGCGGCCGGTGGCCTCGGCTTGCTGAGTGCTCTGGCTTTTTGGGGGAGGCAGGAAGCTGAACCGTCGGCAGCCGCTTATCAGACGCAACGGCGGGAGATGGTCGAGTGGCAACTCCGCCGTCGAGGGATTCGCGATTCGGCCGTGCTGGAGGCGATGGCGAGCGTTCCGCGCCACCGATTCGTTCCCCAGCACTTTCGATCGCTGGCCTATGAGGACGAACCCTTGCCGATCGGCCACGGACAGACGATCTCGCAGCCGTATATCGTGGGCTTGATGACCGAGCTCATCGAGCCTGAGAAGACGATGCGGGTGCTGGAAATCGGCACGGGCTCGGGCTACCAGGCCGCGGTACTCGCTCAGTGTGTCGCCGAAGTCGATACGATCGAGGTTGTTCCCGAGCTTGGAAAAGCCGCCGCTTCTCTTTTTGGCGATCTGGGTATCAAGAACGTGCAAGCCAAAATCGGCGACGGTTACGAAGGCTGGCCAGAGCGCGCTCCGTACGATGCGATCGTGCTCACCGCGGCGCCGCCGCGCATTCCGCAGCCTCTTCTCGACCAGCTCAAGGTCGGAGGACGACTGGTGGCGCCTCTAGGCCGCCATATGCAGGATCTCGTGCGAATCCGCCGCACTTCTCGCGGCTACGATCGCCAAGTGATCGCACCGGTCCAGTTTGTGCCGATGACCGGAAAGGTCCAGCAGGAGCGGAGGCCAGAGCGCTCGCCCAGGCCGTGAGCGGTCGCTCCGAGCGGAAGCGCTCGCCGGCGGTGAGCGCCCGCCCGCCTGGGTCCGCCTGGACGGCCGCGATCGCGTCTTGATACCGGCTGCGCGGGGCGGTACAAGTCACCCTGTGCCGTTTCTTGCACAGCCGAGCTCAGCTCGCGAATTCGCGTGATGGCGTCATGACGCCGAACGGTTTGCCCTTCGCTTGCGAGTGAAAATCCAAGAGGAAGCTTATCCGATGTTCGACCTCGCCGCGATCCAACGAAGCCTCCGCGAGTTTGGCATTGACGGCTGGTTGCTGTATGACTTCCGCGCCAGCAACGTGCTGGCCAGGCGGGTGCTCGACATGGAAGCGCGGCCGGCCGGATCACGGCGATTCCTCTACATGATTCCCGTTGCCGGATCGCCGCAGAAGCTCGTCCATCGCATCGAGCCAGGCGCTTTGGATCACCTCCCAGGAGAGACGTTCGTCTACCTCACGTGGCAGGAGCTCGAATCGGGTATCGGCAGGCTCGTATGCGGCAAGCGCAAGGTCGCCATGGAATACGCCGGGCGCGTGTCGAACCCGTACGTCTCGAAGGTTGATGCGGGGACGATCGAGGTCGTGCGCAACTGCGGCATCGAGCTGGTTTCCTCGGGGGACTTGATCCAGCAGTTCGAGGCCACCTGGGACGATGAGCAATGGGCCATGCACCTGGCGGCGGAGCAGTGCACGACTTCCGCTTTTGACCTGGCGTGGAGCCTGATCGCCGATCGCATTCGCGCCGGTGAGACGATCCGCGAAACCGAAGTCCAGGCGGCGATCATGGACCACTTCCAGCGCCACGGGATGACCACTTATAGTCCGCCGATCGTGGCCGCCGGGCCGAACAGCGGCGACCCTCATTATGAGCCCCTCCCCGGCCCCGACGCGGCGATCGGCCCGGGCGATCTCGTCCTGATCGACCTGTGGTGCAAGCTTGACAAGCCACGTGCGGTCTACAGCGACCTGACCCGCGTCGGCTACGTGGGAATCACGGTTCCCGAAAAATACGAGCGCATCTTCGCCATCGTCGCGGCGGCCCGCGACGCCGCAGTTGCTTGCGTTGGCGAGGCCTTCGCTGCCGGCCGGCCGCTGCGAGGGTTCGAAGTCGATGATGCGTGCCGCAAAGTAATCGACGACGCCGGCTACGGCCCTTATTTCATCCACCGGACCGGCCACAACATCGGCCAGGAAGTCCACGGCAACGGTGCCCACATGGACAACCTGGAGACGCACGAGGAACGGCTCGTACTGCGCAAAACGTGCTTTTCGGTTGAGCCGGGAATCTACCAGGCGGAGTTCGGCGTGCGAAGCGAGATCAACGTGTTCGTGGATGCCGCCGGCAAGGTGCACGTCACAGGGGGCCTACAACGCAGCGTGATCCCGATCCTGGCGCAGTCGTTTCGAAGTTAGCGCGACAGCTTCACGCGCTGGACACAGTCGACACGGGGCTTTGCCGCTATCGAGCTTGTGCTCTCCCTGCCGGGCGAAATAAATCAATCACCGCGTGGCTCGTGCGCGGCGGTCGTGCTGACTTCGAGGTTCATCCGGTTGCCGATCTCGGCCAGCCCAGGCTCCCACTCGCCTGCGGGAAGGCTGGGCGGCACAACGACTTCCGCGGTCATCGAAAAGAGGGGCGAGCCGGAGATGGGCGCGGCGGTCGTTTCCGAGACGATCGACTCGATATTGATACCGCGTTCTGCCAGGTAGCGGGAAACCTCGTGGATGATGCCCTCATGGTCAGCGCCCTGAACTTCGATCCGATAGGGCAGCCAGCCGGGAAAAGACTGACCATGGGTGCGGTCGGTGGCCGTGGCCGCAACCTTGTACCCCTGTCCGGTCAGGGCTTCGAGGTCGTAGTCCAGGCCGAAGTAGCGATCCGCCGGCATGGAAACGAGCATCAAGATCGCAAACTCACCTCCCAGGCGGATCATCCGGCTGGTTTCGACGTTTCCGCCCCGATCGAGCAACATCCCGGTGACCCGCTCGACGATGCCGATGCGGTCCGGGCCGGTCAGGGTCAAGACGAAGTGCTTTTGCATGGCGTGAAACCCCATCCCAGATAAACGACAAGCGGACGCAGCCAGCGAGCCTGAAGGACGGTACGATCGACGCTTCGCGATCGCGACGGATCGAGCGACGCTTCAACCATAATATGCCGTCCGCGTGCGCGAAATCCATTCTGCTTGCAACGCGTGCGTCGCGGCCGTCGAGACCGACTCCCTTGCCCGAACCGTCTGCCAACGGCTAGAAAGGACGTAGAGATCCAGATTGGCTGGGTGAAAGAACACGATGGCTTGTCAGCGACGATGCCGCCAGCGGTCAACTTGATGGATGAGTCGGAATGGGACTAGCAATCGATGGCCACGAATGAAATTGGTACGCAGCCCGGTGACTGCCAGCTCGAAGCCCTTATTTTGCGCGTAGGCGACCACCCCGAAGTGCGGTTGAAACTTCTCGCCGAAGTCTCCGCGGCGCTGGAGGATTGCTCCGAGCTGCTGGCGGCGGACCGTGCGCTTCTTGCCGAGAAGGTCGAGCGCTGGCGGTACCAGTTGCTCAACCATAACGCCGAGCACCTCACCGACGATCAGGCGGAGTTGACGCAACGGCTGGATCTGCTCGGCCTCCAGCTTGGCGGCAGGGACTCGCGGCCTCCTCGGTCGCTGCGGGCCGCGCTGGATGCCGCCCGCAGGGCTCCCCTTCCCGACAACGTCGCAGCCTGCCTGGATCGCCGAACGCCACTGGAAGACATCGAAAATGAAGCCCGGATGGTGACTGACAGGCACTTCGCCGCTCTTGATCCGCCGTCGCACCGCTCGATGCTCTTGTACGCGCCTTTGTACCTTTCGAACCACTGCATCAACCATTGTCTGTACTGCGGTTTTCGCTATCCCAATCCGATGGAGCGCGAGCAGCTCGACCTTACGGACGCTCTGGCCGAGGCCGACGTGCTCGCTCAGCGCGGGTTCCGACACCTCTTGCTAGTGGCCGGCGAATATCCCCGGCTGATCTCCGTCGCTTATCTTGCACCCATCATCAGGGCACTGTCCGATCGCGGGTTTGCCGTGGCCGTTGAAATCGCGCCTCAGAGCACGCTGGACTACGCCCAGCTTCGCGAAGCCGGGACGCTGGGAGTGGCGCTTTACCAGGAGACCTATGATCCCGATCTTTATAGTGTCTATCATCCCAAGGGCACCAAAGCCTGGTACGACTGGCGTCTGGAGGGTCCCGAGCGTGCCGCCGAGGCCGGCATTCGCCGCATTGGGCTAGGAATCTTACTGGGGTTGGGCGACCCGCTCGACGATTTCCGCACATTGCTCGCGCACGGACTTTACCTGCTGGATCGCTTTCCGGATCTGAGGCTATCGTTCAGCCTGCCGCGCATCCATGACGCTCCGGAAGGATTCACGGCCCCCCAGCGGGTCGACGACGAGGCCTTCATCCGACTCTACTGTGCCCTGCGAATCGCGATGCCCGGCGCCAATCTCGTGCTCTCGACGCGAGAACCGGCCGCTCTGCGGGACCGCCTGGCGCGTACTTGCATCACGCAGATGAGCGCGGGAAGCTCGACAGCGCCCGGGGGCTATCGCCAGAACTCAGCCGAGCATGGCGATCGCCAGCAGTTTCCCGTCTTCGACCAGCGCACTGCTCTGGAGGTCGCCGGCCACCTGGCCCGGTCGGGCTTCCGCGTAGTCTGGGATCTTAACGCGTGGCAGACGAGCTGAGTGCGAGCTTCTTCCCGACTCCGATCGCTTCGTTGCTTCCGGTCTGAGGCCACACCTGCCAGGCGCACGATGTTCCCCGCGCGTTGACCTGCATGACGTGAGCCTGCATAATTTGCACAACCGTCATTTCATCGCTTGAGTTCGCCCAGCGGAACGGCTCCGGGAATGTCCGACACGTGGGTGAGCCTCGCGAGGAGGTTTGCCGGAAGAGGTGGTTCTTGGATCTGCTGGGCCGGGCTCGCAGTTTCTTCAAGTCTGTTGCGGCGCCTTCGGTTGCCAGCGTTCAGTACTTCAGCGTGGCCTGTCCCCAAGGGCACCGGATGCGGGGCCAGCGGACCAAGAGCTATCAGGCCCTGCGCTGTCCGGCATGTGGCGAGGGCGTTTTCGTGCTGCCGGCCAGTCCACTGCCGGAGCCGGTTCCACCGGCGAAGACCGCCGCGCGCCCCGCGGCCGGCGGGCGAAAGATCGTCGAGGAGGGCCCGGTCGAGCTGACCGACCCTACGCGCGTCACAGTTGAAGTCGCCGGGTCTCCGGACCGATCGGATGACGTCGAGACCCAGTGGGAAGATGGAGCTGAACCGGAGCTGTCGCAGGACGCGCCGCGCAGGGGCGGACGAGAGACGCGAGAACCCCGGCCTGCCCGGCGTGGTGGCGAGCCGGTCGTGCCGGCCGGCGATCGACCGGCTCGCGACCGGCTGGCAACGACTCCGAATGCCGGTGAGGTTGCCACGGCTGGCTCGGAGGCTGCGCGCTTGTCCGAGGCCGCGGAGACGCCCAGCCGTTCTGCCTACCCACGCCCGAGGCCCCGCCGGGTGGGCGAACTCGACTCATCAGGCGTCGCAGTCCAGAGCCAGCCAGCCGATGACCTTGATTCGGACTCCGCACGCCTCTTGCGACCCCGCCGTCGACCGCTCTGGCTTGTTGCCGGCCTTATTCTGGTCGTGCTTGCCGCCGTGGCCCTGCGGAGCTGGCAGCATCGCCGGCAAGATCTTCCCATGGTCGCCGCCACAGGCTGGACCGAGGGAATTACCGCGCTTGAGGCGGGCAAGTTCGACCACGCGCATCAGCTTCTCTCGGCGGCCGCTGAGGCCGTCGATGCCCTGGGAGGCGGCGTCGAACATGCCGACGAGATCCGTCACGCGGCCGACGAGGCCGCGCTTTTGGTGGACCTCGTCTCCGACACGCTCGAGAGCTTGTTGGAAGAGGCAGCGCGGACCAGTCCCCAGTTCTGGGCCACCCGGTTCGACAACATCTACAAGGGCCGGGCGGTCATCATCGACGCCTCGATCACCGCGACGCCCGAGAATAGCCGCTGGAACCGCTTCGAGCTGGACTACCTGGTTCTTGCCGCGGGCGAATCGGCCCAGGGAGACCCGCGGTACGCCCGGATCGACCTTTCGGACTTCGAGGCCGTCACCCTGGCCCGGGGCAAGGTCGGCGATCGCATCGTCTTCGGCGGCCGGCTCGACTCGTTCCAGTACAATACCGAGGCTCAGGAGTGGTTGATCCGGCTGTCGCCTCAAAGTGGCGTCTTATTCACGCATCAGAAGGCACTCGAGGCCCTAGGTTGGCCCAGCGGATTACGGAATCTCGACAAGGAACCGAGGACGGAGTGAAGATGAACTTGCGTGAGCATCGGATTCCGTGCTGGCTGGCCATGGCCGTGCTCCTCTTGCAGACGCCGCGGGCAGCGCTCGCCCAGGGCGAGCCGATCGCCGTGGATCCGGCGGATCTCAACCGACGGGCCGATCTGGTGGGGAAGGCTGTGAGCGTGGATGACCGCGTGCGGTTCTATCAGTTTCATCCGGGGCAAGGTTACGATGAGCTCTACCTGAAGCGCACCGACTTGATCTTTCGGCTCCCCCCGGCGTTGCGGCCAAGCAGTCAACCCAGGCCCACGCCCGTCCTGGTGCAAGGTCAGATCCAACAATACGAGGGGCAGCTCGTCTGCGACGTGACCCGGCTGGAGGTCTTGCCCGGCGATCTGGATCGGCTGGACCGGGCCATTGCGGACCTGCCGGCGACGGACTTCGCCAGCCGTAAAGCCTGGGCTGCCTGGGCCACCCAGCGCGGCAAGGCGTTTCGAGACAGTGCACTGCTGGAGCGGGCGCGGGCAATCGAAGCCGACGCGTTGCGGTTGGAATCGCAACAGCAAGGGTCCACGGTCGATACTCCGAAGCACTGGCTCGAGCTGGCGGAAAAAGCGCGGCGGGGAAACGTCGCCGAGCCGGAGCCATCGGCCCTAGCACACAAAGCCCTCCAGGTGCAGCTCGCGGCGGCCGCCAGCAGCCAGAGCTGCAAGGCGGTACTCGCCACGATCGAGCGATTCTTTCCCCGCGCTGCCAAGAGTGCAACCGCCGGGTTGACCCTGCCACCACGCTGGCAAGCGGCCTATGTCAATGACCCCGGCGGCGCGTACCGCTCCGCAACTAACGACATCCGCGCGGCTCTGGACCGCTGGCTCTGGGCCGATGCAACTCAAAAACGCCTGGAATTACAAGCGGCTGAGGATCCCCCGGCAGCTGTCGCGCTGGCCAGCGAGGCAGAAACCAAAGTTCCGGACCGGCCTCAACTGGCGTCGAAACTTCTGAGTACGGCCATCGATCAGGCTCGATCCAACCTGGGATCGCTTCGCTTAGCCGAGATCAAGGCGGTCGCCGGGCTCTGCCGTGACAGGCTTCAGGACCCCGGAAGAGCGCGCGAGCTCTGTCACGACTGGCTTGAGATCCGCAAACAGAAGCTTAGCCCGACGGATGCCGAGGGGCCCGTCGCCCTGGCGGCACTTTACGAAGACCTGCTCGAAGATCGGGCCGCTGCACGTGAGCTACTGGCGCGGGCCTGGAAGATTGATCCGTGGAACAAGGAGGTGGCCGAGGCCTTCCGGACCCGTGGCTACCACCTGGTGAAGAATCATTGGATCGAGTCAGAGCCCGCCATGCCGGACGCCTCCGACCGACTCGGCTCCGCCTCTGCGGCCCAGCCGGAGCTTGTGAATCTGCAAGGACTCAAAGGAAAGACGCCGGAAGAGGTTAGCCAGCTCATCGCCTCCCGCCCCGATCGCAAGGTCTACTGCGCCACCCGAGGGCAGCTCATCGAGCAGTGGATCTTCCTGGTAAACGACCGCCAGGTCCGCTTCGTCAACTTCCTGTGCGCTGCGGGAGAGCTCCAGCCGCGAGTGATCGCCGATTATTCCTTGCCGCGCTGGGCGATTCACGGGGAGCTCAAAGCTGACCGCTAAGCTTGCATGCAAAAATTCGAGTCACCTGAAGATTTTTTCGTTGATTTTTCAAAAATCGATCGCACAATACGGTCGTCTACCCGCCCCCCGATCTCCCGCCTGATCTCGCTTCAGGTTGTGACCGGTCCTTGACACATGATTCACCCTTTTGTCCCGGACGGCGAATTCCTTAAGAGTCTCAAAGTCCACTGTGGCCAACGGGGCTGGAGAAAAAAACCAAGGATTTCGTCAAACCTTTCGGCAGCTCAGTCGTAGAATGCCTGTGGATCGGGAAAAGGGGCGTCGCGACTTGTCGATGGCGCATAATGTGCTTGATGAAACCGATCGCTTGCCCAAGTTTCTGGGATAGGGACCCCGGTGGCTAGTGATGGGAACATCGGCCAAGGTCTCAGTCGAGCACAACGTGAGCTATCATCCTTATGAAATTGATTCGGTCACACCGATCGACTGACATCCCTTGGCAATGCGGGTCTGTCGGGACGACCCCGGCAACCACTGATCCGCGAAGACTTACACCAGGAGGTGTATCATGGCCCGCAAAGACGCCCTACTTCGGCTTACCACACGCCTGATGGCCCGTCGCGATGCCCTTCGCAAGGCGATCAGTGGAGATCTCGACAGCTTCCGGAAATTTTCGGCGGTGAGCGTCGGAGATAATGTGGACGCGGCTGTTGATTCGGCTAACGACGAAATTAGCTCTCAGCTCGTAGAGATTGAAAGCCGTGAACTTGGGCAGATTGAACATGCCCTGCAGCGGATCGCGGCCGGTGTTTATGGTCGTTGCGAATTCTGCAGCGGTAAGATCTCCGAAGCGCGGCTCAACGCGCTACCGTATACCAATAGCTGCATCGATTGCCAGCGAGAGAACGAGCGAATGGGCCAAAATCGCGGTCTGGACGGCGAATCCCAGCGGTGGGCGAAGGTCTTCGAGAAGCCGACGGACGAAGGTGAGGGCGACGCCAAGATTAACCTGAGTGATTTCGAGATTGATTTTAGCGAAACGGGTCGATGACCCGACCACCGCCTCAAACGGATCTTTGAATCATGGTTAGGGGGGGAGCGAAGCCGCCGGACATTTATGTCCGGCGGCTTTTTTTTTCAACGACCCGACAGGCGGCTAGAAACGCGGAGGATTCTGCAGGTAATCCCTGTCTTCCTAGCCCATTGTCGGGTCATTGTTTTTTTTCAACAAAGTGGTCAAGCAACTTCCGCAGCAGCAACCTGCTCAAGTGACTCGCCAGCGTGAAGCTGGCGAGTCAAGTCGCCGGGGGTCTGTGTCTTTCTATTGATCCGACATGCTCTTAAAGAGGCGGATTGAACGGCTCAGTAGCGACCGTGTGAACTGCCGCCGCCACTTGCGCCTCCGTAGCCGCCACGGCCGCCACCACCATAACCGCCCCCGCCACCGCCGGAGCCACCATAACCCCCCCCGCCATCGCCTGCGCGAGGCTCGCGCGGACGCGCCTCGTTCACGGTCAACCGCCGCCCATTGTGATCCTGATCGTGAAGACCTCGGATCGCCTCCTGTGCCTCAGCCTCGGTGTCCATCTCGACAAACCCGAAGCCCTTGCTCCGCCCGGTGTCACGGTCGGTAATGACCTGAGCGCTTTGCACGGTCCCAAACTGGGAAAAGAGCTGCTCGAGCTCTGAACTGCTGACCTTGTAGGTCAGGTTCCCGACATACAGTTTCTTGCCCACCATCAATCTCCTCAAGCATAATCACGTCGGCCCTCAATTCTCTTTCCGGGCCGAGAGGAAAGGGGTCCTGGGAAAGCCCAAAGAGCGGAGGAGCGAGCGAGGAGGCGAGAGAAGATTCCAGAAAGGATCGCCATCGCAAACTCAGTTCGTTCCCAACTAAATAAAAAATATAGCATACCCGCTGCCATACGACAGGCTTAATTCCGTTTTTCTGGTGTATTTGAAAGTTTCAATCTCCGTGAAATCTACTAAGCTTCGGAAATGGGGCCTTGACATACCTGTGCAGCGCCCACAGGGATGGTCGAGCAAGGGTTCAACCGCCGCACTCAATGTCTAGCAGGATGAGCGTGTCGCCATCGGCCAGCGGTGTCGAAGGATCGGTGGTGAAACGATTCCCATTCAGGCTCACAAGGGCGGCCGGCTGTACAGTTCCCTCAGCGGAGAGCGCTGATCCCACAAGTGCGGGGCAAGCGCGCGCAAGTGCAAGAAGTGCTTCGTGCAATGTCGTTCCTTCAACTTCCAGGCGGTCGACCCCGGCACGTCGCCGGGGTACGCCGAAGAATTCCACGTGGATGCGCCGCGGCAAGGGCGTCTCCGGATCGATCGCGGCCAGCCCGGCCTCCCAGAGCGCGGTCCGATACTCGTCGGGGGTATTGAGATTACGCAACGTCGAGAACTCCGGGTCGACGTCTTTCAGGTCGCCTGCGAAGACCGTTCGGGTCGCGAGGATCTCCCTTAGAAAAACCAGACGCAAGCGATCGTCCCACAGCAGCGTCTGGATTGCCGCCAGCGCGGGGGCCCGGCGATAGACCGCGGCAAGCGGATGGTAATATCCGTCCAGGTAGGGGATTACCAGGTCTTTTCCTGGAGCGAGGGCCACCAAAGTGCTGATCCAGGCCGGCTTCAAGAAAGGGACATCGGTCGCCGTGGCGTAGACAAGTTCGACGTGGTCGGGGAAGGCGGCCAGCCCGGCGGCCAATCCTTGGAGCGGTCCTCGCCCTCGCACCGCATCCTCGGCCACGGCGACGGACTCGGGCAGACGGGGAAGCGTTTGGCCAGGAGCAGTGACGACCACGATGGGATCGGCCACCGTCGCGACCAGCCGCACGACACGCTGCAGCATGCACTCCGAGCCAAAGGGAAGCGCGGCTTTGGGCCGGCCCATCCGCGTGCTTTCGCCACCGCAAAGAATCACCCCTCCGGCATTCACGAGCGTGCCTCCTGGAATCTCAGCAACATGCCGATCGCGGCTAGCTTTTGCATTGTCTCCGATTCCGCGCAGAGCTGCCGGAATGACGCCACGGCCGGGCGATCCCAGCGGTCGGCGGGGATCGCGAAATCGTACTGTTCGGCACGCACCGGCAGAAAAGCCAAACCGTACTCTCGCGCGACCGGCTCGATGGCCAGGCCCCAGTCCGCACGCTTCTGGCTGACCGCCGCGGCGACCAGGTTCTGGCGCGGCTACACTGGCCGGCTTCTCTGCCAGTCCGCACGCTTCTGGCTGACCGCCGCGGCGACCGCGTTATGCGAGCGAACTTCGACGGCATGGCCGGGAGGCATGCGCCCGGCCAGCAGACCGTCGATCAAGACCCGGGTGCCGCTGCCGCGATTCCCGTTGACCATCAGGCAGGAAGGCTCCCCGCACGCTCGGTCGATGGCCTGGGCCGGCGTGCAGCCGGCAAATCGAGGATCGTCGCCGCGGTGCGGCACCGGCTCCGCCGCAACGACGTCGTGGGCAAGGACCCGTCCGGCGGCCTCCGTAAGTGGGATTTCTTGGGCATTCAACCGGTTTACGCGTGCGTCGATTGTGGCCAGCACGTCTGCGACGGTTGCCCGTAAGCGGAAGCCCTTGCGCCGAGGATCGGAAAGTGACCGGTCGTCAACTGTGGATTCTGCGTCCATGGCCTGGCCGCATCCCTCCGGAGAATCGCAAGTTCCTGCCTGTTATTCTATCAGCCGCCCCTGACTCTTGTGCTTGATGAGGCCAGGGGCGGCAATCGATCGTCGGGGATCGTCGGAACCGCTGCACGGGCCGATTCGTGCAAGCTCAGCGGCTGCCCGGCCAATCAAGTCAGCTTTCTCAAAGTCCGTACTCAAACGCACAATCGCGTTTTCCTCGATCAGAAAATCACGTTCCGCGCCAGTTGGCCACTCTGGCTCACCTGCCCTTGTCCTGATCATTCGTATATAGTCCAGGCGGGGCGAGCTCGCGCCGTAGGTTCAGAAAAGTCAAGCAAAACACAAGATTGTAAAGAAGATCGCGTTCTTTATGATGGGCTCGTATTTTCGTCGCTGTCGGAATAAAAGCTGCACCAGAGTTCTCCGAAGTGGACCGGGCTATTGACCGACTAGGGTGGCCGCTCTGTAACCTAGATGTGTTTGGCGGCGGACGCCCATTGTTGAAGTAGGTTTCCCGATCTCTGGTCTCCGCGTGTAGAGGTCAGTTGGGCGCGAACCTGCGACCCGTTAGGAGCCGGGTATGAGACTCAAAGCAGAACGTACCGCGTGGTTTGAGGGCGGGGGTGAATTGTGTTCGGACGTTGTACCCAGGGAACGTCCTTACCGGCTCGTGATGTTGGGGCCCCCTGGGGTCGGGAAGGGGACGCAGGCCGAGCTCCTTCAGAAGGAGCTCGGAACATGCCATCTCTCGACGGGGGATGTCTTTCGGGCGGCTCAGTGCCAGACTGAGCACAGCCCGGCGCTGCAAGCCGCGATTGAAGCCATGCGGCGTGGTGAACTGGTTTCCGATGGACTGGTCGTGTCGATGGTCACGGAGCGGTCCGGATGCTTCACCTGCCGTGGAGGGTTCTTGCTGGACGGTTTTCCCCGGACCACAACACAGGCCGAATCCCTGGATTATCTGCTCGATCATCAAGGCGTCAAGCTTGATGGGGTCCTCAGCTATGAGCTGCCTCTAACGGAGATCGTCGATCGACTGTGCGGTCGCAGGATATGCTCAAAATGCAAGCACGTCTACCACATTACGGCCCGCCCACCCCAAGTGGAGGGGGTCTGTGACCTGTGTGGAATCGCACTCTTCCAGCGTGATGACGATCATCCCGAACCAATCCGGGTACGCATGGACGCGTACGAGGAAAGCACGCGTCCCCTGGTCGAGTACTATCGGCAGACGGGGCGCCTGCTGCCGATCCTCGCGTCGGGAACTCCTGAAGAAATCCTCGAGCGAACGGTCGAGATTTTGCATTCCAGGGCGGTGGCTGCGAAAGTTTAGCCCGACCTGCTCGGTACGTCGTAGTAATCGTTTCGTCGTAGTTCATGGAAGCGGACTTCGTTGCAACGAAGTCCGTGTTCTTGGGTGGATGCCAGGGCTCCAAGCCCGGGTGTGGGCCGGTCGCCTTGCAGGGTGCTCATCCCTCAGGTTCCGGCTCACAGGTCACGAGCGTGTCGTTATTTCTCAGACCAAGGGAACCAGTGAACCATGATCAAGATTTTCCTGTGGATCTTGCCTTTCATTTTGCACCCGCCCGAAGCGCGGGAGATGACTGACCGGATGGTCCCCCCAGGATTCAAGGGGAATTACTGGGGTCCGGAAGCCACCAGAGCCCGTCGTGAAGGCAAGATGCCGCAGATCGCGATCACACCGCAAATGGCTCGCTGGCACGAATGGGGCCAGAAGGTCCTCAAGAACGGCGATATCGTCTTCCGGCTTGGCGATGCGCGGGTCCTGCACGGCTTCTTCCCCATGAGCCGGTTCTTGGCCAATTGCAGCAATAGCAAGTTCTCCCACACTGGTATCGTGGCGTTCGAGGAAGAGGGCCCGGTTATTTATGACACGACCGGGATGGGTGTTGCCCGCCAGCCGTTTTGCGTCTGGATCCTGGATAACGTGGGCAACATCGGTGTCAAGCGGCTGCGGCCCGAAGAACAGAAGTTGGTTCCCAGGGTCCTCAACTATTGCCGCAAGGTCTTCGCCGAGCAACTTCCCTTCGATTACGAGCTTGGTCTGGACGACTCAGCGCTTTACTGCGTGGAGATGACCGAGAAAGCATTCCGCTATGCCGGCATCACGCTTTCCGAGCCCGTGCGCCTGGGAGACATGGAGCGCGCGCCGGAGTTCCCGGTCTGCCTGCTGGGTTTGCAGCTTGCTTCTCGTCAGGTGCTCAACAAGCCGCTGACCGCGGAGACCCTTGTCTTTTTCCCGGGCAATGACCGCCATGGGGTCTGGTCATCACCGCACCTTCGGGTGGTGGTGCCACCCACATTCAAGCCAGGCTACCCCTACATGCAAGATCACGGCCTGCCGATGGTCGCTGATTCCATGAAATAACATGGGGTTTGAGACGCCCCCGCGGGCCTCCGCGGGGCGTCCTCCGCCTGGACAGCCGCAGAGCCTTCTACTGGGACTGTCTCACGCAGCTACTGCGGGAGTTGACAGTTCTTGGGTCAGGTCGGCGGGATCAGATTGAAGCAGCGTCCAGAAGTCGTAGGTGGGCAGTTCCAAACCCAAGGCTCGGTACGGACACTG
>JBKQMU010000263.1:0-4586 GCA_052146555.1 Isosphaeraceae bacterium | reverse complement strand
GAGTCTGAAGCAAGTAGCATGATCCATCGAGGCGCCCTTTCCGGAAGAGTGATCGGTTGACCCCTTCAGTCACTTCACCAAGAAAGACGCCTCTCCTTCAATAGCCCCGAGCTGATCCAGGGGGGGGACTCAAGCCACTCCCCGGGTGAAAACGGCCCGGATTTCGTGGAAATCCTTGGCACTGGCGCGATCGCACCCGATTGGATCGGCAATGGAACGGCGCCGCGGGCATGACAGGATATCCGTCGAGTCTATTGAATGAAGCTGCGCATTTTGATACGGGCCGAACTGGCCGTCATTCTTTCTCTGGTCAGGTTACAGCCCCGACTGCGCCGCCTCCGCCAGCAGCACATGCTCCGCCCCCTGTGAATTTCAGTCCCTTCACCCGCTTCAACAGTCCCTGGGCGATGGCCGAGAACGACGGCAGCGGAAACCCGCCCAGCATCACATTGGGCGACCCCATGAGGATCATGCCGGGGGTGCCGATCGGGGGAATGCACGGCTGGTCTTTGCCCATTTGCTTGGACAGGGCGGCGGCGAGGGCATCGGCGGCGGCCTGGGCGGCCATCATGGCGACGCTCAGGCCGATGGCACCGGCCATGGCGCCATCGTCGTTGGCCTCGGCTTCGGCGAAGGAGGAAGCGATCTGCGTCGCCTGGGACACCTTCCCGGCGACACTGGCCGCCTTGCCGACCGCGCCGGCCACCTTCCCGGCCACGCCGGCCACTTTGCCGGCCGCCTTGCCGACTTTACCCGCGATGCCGGCCAGCTTGCCCAGCTTGATCGGGATTCTGGGAGATGGAATAGCAAAGCAGTGCATGGTAATGTCGATGCCGGATCGCGCCGCCCGTGAGCCGCCGATGTACACGTTGGATGAACCCGTAACGATCTCGTACATGGCCGACAAGGGCGGCACCACCCCGCAACACGTTGGATTAAACCCGTAATCCCCACACCGCGCAGTCGGCTTGTTGTTGATCAGCACGGTCAGGTTCGTCCCCAGCATGATCGGTCCCAGCGGCGGGAGGGGGATGGGCGGCAGCGGCGGCGGTCCGCTGGGCGGGTGCTTGACGTGGGCATGGGGAATGCCAAGGGCCAAGCCCGTCAGGGTGGCGGCGGGAAAGGGACCGATAGCCTTGGCTAGCCCGCTGACCAGCTTGGACGCCTTCTCGTCGGCAGCGCCTCCCAAAGCGCCGGCGATGGCGGCGCCTGGGTCGGCAATCGTGCCAAGAACGGACGTGGCGGATTGAGCGGCCTGGGCCACCGCGTTGATGGCCTGGGCCGCCTGGTCGACCTTTTTCAAACCGTCGGCAATCTTCTGTTTCACGTCCTTGGGCGGCACGGGCTCGTTGGGATTCGGCGGCGGCGTGGAGGCCGTGGCGGCCTTCGCGCTCTCCTCGGCCTGTTGGAGCGACTTGGCGGCATCACCCAGACCAGATTTTTCCTTCACAAAGTCGCCGACACCGGCCATCGTGGGATCTCCGTTTAAGCCTTCCAGATCGCGTCGAAGTTTCGCAACTCTTCGCGTATCTCCAGCTTTTCGTAACCGCGCCGCAGGTGCGTCAGCATGGGCGCAAAGCGGTCTTTTAGTTCAAAGGTCTTGCACACCAGGGCGGCTTCCTCCCAGCTTTCGACCGCCCGGTCGTAAGCTTGTTGTTTTTCTTGGCTGAGGCCCTGCCACTCGAGGGCCTCCGCCAGGCCGATCTCGTCGAACATGCCGCGCTTGAGCGTGACGAGCTCTTCATAGCGCTCCTCGGCGTCCGCGAAGCGGTTTTCGTGGTAGGCGACCAGGGCCAGGTTCTGCACGATGTTGGCCAGGAGGATCGGGCTGCCCGCTTCGGCAGCTGGAACTGTGGCGCAGGCATACCAGTGCTGCGCCTGCTTCCAGTCCGCCTGGCGGCGCGCGATGTCTCCCAGGCCGCTGATGATCAAGCCTTCCATGGCGGGAATGCCGGCCCATTGGAAGAACGCCAGGGCCCGCCGGAACCTTGCGGTGGCAGACTCGAAGCGGCTGTGGGCATAATCCAGGTAAGCAAGCTGCACTTCTGCTTGCATGCGCTCGCCCAGGGGCAGCTTAGCGTCGGCGACATCGGCACTCAGCTCGAGCTCGAAGATGTCGGGCGGGATCGCGAACGGCTCGACGCGGACGCGCGGCCGCTTCGCGAGCGGTGAGTTTTCGAGCTTGAAGTCGGCCGGGGCGCGGGTGATCAGGCGGGCTCCGCGCATCCAGGGCCGGAGCTCCGGATTCGGGGCCAGTGTGGCGAGAAGTTCGACGTATCGCGCGGGGTTCTTGATGGACGAGGGACCCATCGCCCAGACATATTTCTGGCCCTTGCCGGTGTCGATGAGCGAGCGGGCGTAGCCGAGGCCCGCTTCGAGACGGAGCGACGGCGAGGTCGCGTCGTCGAGCCACGCGGCCGGCAGCGGCGGTAACCGGTCCGCCGGTGGAACGGCCTCGTTCACCAGCTTCCACTCTTCAAGCTGACTCTGCGCCATCGCGGCCACGAATTGCCGCGCGTCCTGAAAATCGTTCGCGAAGAGGAGGAAAAGGTTCGCCGGCGATTCGCGATCCAGGTCACGCAGGGCCTTCAGCACGAGGGCGAAGTCGCTGTCGTTGCAGGGGACCAGCAGGAGCAGGTCGTCGCGCTGGGCGATGAACTGGCTCAGGGTTTTCGTCAGCCGGTCGAACAGCCTTCGCATCGGCGGTTTCCCGTGGCTCGCTACGTCCTAGTTGATCTTCACGACGGCCCCGGTGATCTCATGCTTGCCGGTGGCGGACGAGGCGATGGCCGCCCCTGACACCGCGACTTGAGCTGGGTCACAGGTCACGCACTGATTGCCCACCCCCGACTGGACTTTCGCTGTACCCGAGACGGTGATTTCCTTGCCGGATATCTGGATCGTGCCGTCTGCCTTGAGGACAATTGAGCTGCCGCCGCTGATTAGCTTTATTTGCGTCTTGCCGTTGATCTCGATGTCGGCGTCGGTCGAGCCGATCGTTATCTTGTTCTTGACCGTCGTCGACTGGGTGTCTCCCACCGTGGTCTTCTGATTCGAATCGTAGTTCTCGGTCAGATCCCCACTGACGTGGTAAGTCGCCGTGTTGTCCGCCACGTCGTGTGAGTAGGGGCCCTGCACGATGGTGATCGTGGTGTCCTTGGTAATCGTCTCGGTGTGTTTCCCTTGCACGGTGTCGGTGCGGTCGTTCTTGACCAGGAGGGTCTGGTCGTGCTCGATCGTCGTGCTCATGTCGTACTGACCGTGAATTGTGATCATCTCCTTGCCATCGCTGTCGTCACAGGTCATCTGGTTGAACCCAGGTACGGAGGGATCGTTGGTGCGGGTCACCAACCCGGAAGTCTTTTTTCCTTCCGGCAGTTTCTTGGAGGGCATGTTTTCGGCATTATAGACGCTGCCGACGATGATCGGCTGGTCGGGGTCTCCTTCCAGGAAATCGACGATGACCTCGTGCCCGATGCGGGGGATGTTGATCTGTCCCCAGCCTTTCCCTGCCCATGCCGTGGCTACCCGAATCCAGCACGAGCTGTCGGCGTCGAACTTGCCCTTGCGGTCCCAGAAGAACTGCACCTTCACCCGCCCGTACTTGTCCGTGAAGATCTGCTCAACAGGAAGCGAGCCGACGACGACCGCCGTCTGGGTCCCCTCCACGGTGGGACGGGGAGTCGTCCGGGCCGGTCTGAACGGGAGTGCGCTGGGGATGCACTCGAACGTGTTCTCATAGATCTGCGAAGTATCGGACCCCGACGTGTAGGTGTCTCCCATGGTGGCGAAATGACCGACCTGGGTCAGGACATAGACCCCGTTGGCATTGAAGTGGCGATCGAGCGTGAACTTGTGCCCGGCGGAGAACTGCCGGCAGGTGCTCTTTCCCGTGATCGACAGCGCGGGCGTGGTCTCCTGCTGCATTCGGAGCCCGACCGTACGCTCGTTGTCCTGGAAGATGTTCTGGATGTCGCTGGCCCGGTCACCTCCTCCCGGCGTGACACCATCAAAACGTTGGGCATAGCCACCGGGGTAGTCGTAAAGCTCCAACTTGTCGTTGCCGGCAACCTTGAGCTTGTGGCTGACAGTACCCACCTGCACCGAGTCGAGGGTCGGTTTGACGGCCTCCAGGTTCTGGCCGGGCAACTCAAAGCACTGGTCCCGCAACGTGTACTTGCCGGAGCGGATCTCCTGGCTTTTCTGCCAAGTCTGAACGCGGTCCTCGTTGCGCAGTCCACCCTCGACCACCTCATAAATGGCGGTCGTGGCGCCCGGCACATCGGGGTGGCTCATGGGCGTGTCGGCGACGACCATCTTGTGGCTGCCGTCGGCGTGAGTGAAGAAGTAGTAGATTCCTTCTTCCTCCATGAGCCGGCTGGCGAAGTTAAAGTCGGTCTCGCGGTACTGGACGCAGTAGTCGCGGGGCTTGTAGGTGCCTTGGAGCTCGTAGTCGACGCTCAGCCCGGTGAGGACCTGCTTGAGGATGTCGGGCACGGCGATTTGCTGGAAGATCCGGCTCTGGGCTTTGCGGGTCAGGAGCCAGAGCTGGGGGACGATCTCCGCGAGATAGCGGGTGAAGAAGG
>JBKQMU010000262.1:0-42961 GCA_052146555.1 Isosphaeraceae bacterium | reverse complement strand
GCGCACCCCACCAATGCGGCTGGCGTTGTGCAGGTGGGTTGCGCTGCGCTGACCCACCCTTCAACGTCTTTGCCGCGCACCTTCACTAACGACTGCCCTGGCGCCGCGACGACCGGCGCGCTCGTTCGCGGGTATAATCTCCGTTACAGTAGTCTATTCAAGAACGGAGTGCACGCGATGTCCGTGGCCACCACGAAAGGACATTACAGCCCGGCGGAATATCTCGCGATCGAGCGCGTCTCGCCGGTGAAGAGCGAGTTCTACCGCGGCGAAATCTTCGCCATGTCCGGCGCCAGCCGCGAGCACAACCTGATCGCGGGTAATGTCAACTCGGAGATACGAAGGCAGATTCTGGACAGACCCTGCGAGTCCTACGCAAGCGACATGCGTGTCTGTATCGAGGCGACCGGGCTGTACACCTATCCGGATGTCGTGGTCGTCTGCGGTCAACCCCGGTTTCAAGACAGCCATGTAGACACGCTGCTCAATCCCACGGTCCTGGTCGAAATCCTCTCCCCCTCGACCGAGGCCTACGATCGAGGAACCAAGTTCCGCCACTACCGGAAGATTCCCTCGCTGCGCGAGTTCGTCCTGATCTCGCAGGACCGGATGCTCGTGGAGCGATATACCCGGCACGAGAATGACTGGGTGCTTTCCGAGTTCAGCTTGCCCGAGGAGATCCTGCGGCTGGAATCAATCGACTGCCAGATGCCTCTTGATGCCATCTATGTCAAGGTCAGCTTCGAAGCGGAACCAGGTCCGGAAGATCGAACCCGGCCGTGATTGCGTCCGGTCGTCCACCGTCAATGCTGGTGGGGCGCGCTGGGATCGTACTTCGAGTTCGGCAAGGCCCCCTCTTCTTCGGGGAAGAAGTGCATATAACGGGCGCTGTAGTTGGTTCCCTCGACGACGGCTCCCTCGCCTTCACCCTCGCAGTACAGCGGATTGGGGAAATAGCTATAGAGAACCGGCATCATGTACCGCGTAAGGAAGAGGGTGCAGAACATCGCTCCCACGACCACGATCGCCAAGGGCTTCTGCGCCTGAGAGCCGATCGAGGTCGCAACGGCGGCGGGGAAAAGGCCCAAAGCCGCCGTCAACGAGGTCATGACGACCGGCCGGATGCGCAGCTCGGTGCCCCGCATGCACGTCTCCCAGACTGAATATCCACGTGCACGCATTTGATTATGGTACGTAACGAGCAGGACTCCGTCCTGGACGGCCACGCCGAAGACCGACACGAAGCCGACGGCGGCCGAGACGCTGAAGTGCGTGCCCGTGAGGTAGAGGACCCAGACGCCTCCCATGGCCGCTTCCAGAACGTTGACCAAAACGAGCATGCAATCCTTCATCGAGCCGAACATCGAGTACAAGAGGATCATGATCATGCCCAGCGAGAGGGGGATGATCCACAAGAGGCGTGCGTTGGCCTCCTGCATCTGCTCGAACTCTCCGGACCACTTGATGCTGTAACCCTCCTTGGGAAGTCGAGCGCCGGAGTTAGGATCGTTGACCTTGCGCTGGGCCTCGTCGATGGCCGACTGGAGATCGCGGCCCCGGACGCTGAACTTGATCGGTATGAACCGGCGATTGTTCTCGCGATAGATGTACGAGGCTCCAGGCTTGTGGGCTGTGATCTTGGCCAGTTGTGAGAGCGGGATGCGGTAGCCCGGGTCGTCGCCGCTGCCGGGAACGTCAACCAAGATACGCTCGATCACCAATGGGTTGTTGCGCTGTCCCGGCGGCAGGCGCAAGACGATATCGAAGAGCTTCTCGCCCTCGACCATCTGGGTGAAGGCCTGGCCGCCGATGGCCACGCGTACGACCTTTTCGACGTCGGCGACGCTCACGCCGTAGCGCGCACAGAGCTTGCGATCGATCTCGATTTCGAGGTTGGGCTGACCCACGATGTGGAACATACCCACGTTCTCGATTCCCGGGACGGTTTTCAAGATCTCGACCACGCGCTTACCCGCTTCCTCGAGGACTTCCAGGTCGTTGCCGTGGATCTTGATCGAGTTGGCTCCCTTGACTCCGGAGAGGGCTTCCTCGACGTTGTCGCGAATGTACTGCGAGAAGTTGAAATTGATCGCTGGAAACTCTTGGAATTTCTCCATGAGCTCGAGCTCGAGCTCTTCGCGAGTGATCTTGCGCTGCCAGAACTCATGTCCCAGCAGTTTCATCGGCACGGTCCGCCACTCTTCCATGGGCCGCAAGGGCGCGCCGAACTCGAGGTTGAAGAAGCCGGTGACGTCGGTTCCGTCGTCGGGCCGTCCGAGCTGCGAGAGGACGCCGCGGACTTCGGGCACGCCGGCGATGACTTCGCGCAGCCGAGGCGCCATGCGCGCGGAGTTCTCCAGTGACGTGGTACGCGGCAGCGTGGCCCGGATCCACAGATAACCCTCCTCTAGCGGTGGCATGAACTCGCCGCCCAGGTGAGGGATCAGGAATAGCGACCAGACAAAAAGCGACAGCATCACGCCCAGGGTAACGAGCCGGTACCGCAGCACGATCGCCAGCATCCGCAGATAGCGGAGCTTCATGATCTTGTCGAGCCAGGTGTCCTTGGCCTCTCTCTTGTTCTTGAAAAAGTACGAACAGAGCACCGGAGCCAGGGTGACCGCCAGCACAAGTGCGCCACAGATGGCAAAGGCGTAGGTGTTGGCCATCGGACCAAAAAGCGCACCTTCCGGTCCGGTCATCGAGAAGAGGGGAACGAACGCCGTCACGATGATCGTCGTCGAGAAGAAAAGCGCGCGTTCGATTTCCGCCGAGGCGTCAACGATTCGGTCGATCAGCGGCCGGGACCGATCAGCATCATGCGCCGTGACGTGCCTGTAAATGTTCTCGACGATGATCGTCGAGCTGTCGACGATGATGCCGAAGTCGACGGCGCCGATGGACAGCAGGTTGGCGGACTTACCTTGAAGGCGAAGCACGGTGACCGAAAACAAGAGCGCCAGGGGAATCATGATCGCCACGATCGCCGCGCTGGCCAGGTCGCCCAGGAAGACGAACAGGATGGTGATGACCAGTGCCATGCCCACCACCATGTTGTGCAACACGTTGTAGGTCGTCACGTGCACCAGCTCGGTGCGCTGATTGAAGATCTTGATCGTCATGCCCGGCGGCAAAAGCTTCTCGCGCTGGATCTCCTCGATCTTCTCAAGCACGGCTTCGGAGACCTTCAGCGACTTCTGGTACTTCCGCATCAGGACGATGCCCTCGACCACGTCGTTCTGATCGCCCCGGCCCACGATGCCCAGCCGCGGCTCGTGCCCCTCGACAACGTTGGCGACGTGGCTGACCAAGATCGGGTTGCCTTGGTACTGGGTGATCACGACGTTCTCGATGTCGGCAAGCTTCTGATCCACCAGGATCGAACGTTGGTCAGCGCGGGACGGGTCGAGCGGGTCGATGCCCTTGCCCAAGAGCCCGATGCCGCGGACATTGTGTGACTGGCTTCCCAAAGTCAGGATGTCGCCACCGACGTTGGCGTTGGAGTTGGAGATCGCGTCCTGCACCTGCTGCAGCGAGATGCCGTAATGATTGAGCTGGGTGGGGTCGACCAGCACCTGATACTGTTTGACTGTACCCCCGAAGCCGGTGACGTCGATAACGCCGGGCACGGTCTTGAGGGCACGGTTGAGAACCCAATCCTGGGCCGACTTGAGCTCGTTGAGCGTGTAACCCGGCCCTTCCAGCACGTAGCGCACGATCTCTCCGGTGGGGCTCCAGGGTGAAAGGCCCGGCGTCACGCCCGCGGGCAAATTGCTTAGGGCATTGATCCGATTGATCACCTCCTGACGGGCCGTCCAGTAGTCCGTGTCGTAGGTGAACTGGCACTTCACGTCGTTCAGGCCGGCCATCGAAGTACTGCGCAAATCGTCGAGCCCGGGCATGCCGTTAAGCGCGATCTCGATGGGGATTCCGATTAAGCGCTCCATTTCCTCGGGACTGGCACCGGGGTTCTGGGTGATCACCTCAACCAGGGGGGGAGTCGGGTCCGGATAAGCCTCGACGTTGAGGTCCCATGCCGAGTACAACCCGGCGACAATTAAGAGTAAGGTGCCGACAAGAACAATCAAGCGATTATGCAGGCTCCACGTGATGACGGCGCGGACCATGAAGAAGACCCTTATCGGTAGTTGCCGGGCGATCATTTAGGTCAGATGGAACCTGCGCCTCGAGAATGGGGGCAGGCGCAAAACTCGGTGTGAGGGCGAAAGCAGAAGTTCCGGTGCCCGCCTGAGCCCGGCGAGGACCGCTTCGTCCTGGGACGTGCGGACAGGGCTCTTCAAGCACGATCGGGATCGGCAGACTCAACAGCGCAGAGGCAAAGGCACTTTACGAGCCGTCGGCACGACGCGAACGACGCCTCTCCCGAGGGACAGATCCCGGAATTGAACCTTTTCGACCAACACGGAGGGCAGAAAGGAGGGGTCGGCAGACTCATCAGGAGTCTCGTCGGTCACATCGAGATGGGCCGTCCAAAAGTCATTCGGATTTGAGACTCGTCCGGGCCGCACATTCTCACAGTCGTGATCAACAAAATCGCGATCGCCAATATCATGTAAACAAGCAACCCTGGCGAGATCGAATCGCGCGGGCGCGTTTTCCGCACCGTGAGAAACGGATAAAGAAAGTGTACCCAAAAGAAACAGCACGCCCATGGTGGCGGTTCTCGCACTCGCGGGAGGGTTGCTGAATCTGCGTTCATACTGTCGTACCACTTCGCCAGAAACGCTGCAAGCGTTCTGGCCCGCCACCCTCCCACGGATCGCTGACTCTCGCCGTCGCGGCATCGTGTTTGGTAATCAGCGGCATCGTGTTGCCTAATCAAGGGTTCAACGTGCTCGGCCGGACCGGCGGAAATTCCGATCGCACCTAAGTCCTTTTTCAAGCCGGGCTTCCATCATGGAACCTAGGGCCAAGCAGAGCGCTAACCCGGATTATTCACGACGATTGTCCGAGGTTTCGCAACCCACTACAAGCGTTACGGTTTGGTCGCAGTTAACCTGGGTCATTGTTTGGGTAATCCAGGCAGCAATGTCTTAAGAGCAAAGATATTACGTCGATCATCTAGAGTATTCGTGAATAATCCGGGCTAAGAGGAGCCGTCGCCATGTACCCGACTCACCTCGATCTTCCTGAATCAACACGCGCGGCCATGGTCCAGCTACTCAACCAGCGGCTGGCCGACTCGGTCGATTTACAAACGTAGTCGAAGCAGGCCCACTAGAACGTGCGCGGGCCTTCGTTTTACTCGCTACACAAGCTGTTTGACGAGGTCGCCGAGAACGTATCCGAGTTCACCGACATGATTGCTGAACGAGCGGCGGCCGTGGGCGGGATTGCCGAGGGAACCGTTGCCTCAGTCGCCTCTCGGACCTCGCTACCCTCTTATTCCCTGACGATCCGCGACGGACGTGATCATGTAGACGCTCTCGCACGTGCCCAGGCGGTTTACGGCAAACTCGCGCGCTGGCATCAACCATGCCGCGGATGCCGGTGATGCCGACACGAGCGATCTATTCACCGAGATTTCGCGCAAGACGGACAAACTCCTCTGGTTCGTCGAGGCTCACCTGCACGCCGAACGCTAGCCGCTGGATTGATCGCAGCCGCAGGCGCGCCTGCCGCCCGCTCTGCCCGCCAGAGCACCATGAATCGTCCCGGTCCGGCTTCTCTTCCGCGTCCGTCATTGCCCTCGCCCCGCCATCCATCAGTCAATTCTTCGTTTCCCTCGATGGTAAAAAGCTGAGGGATTTTGCCGCTTGATCCGATAATAAGGATCATGACGACTGGTCCCTGTCTATCCTCTCATCGTCATTCTGGGCGCCCGACAAAGCACGTAGCCTGAAGAAAAGGCCGGCAAGCACGAAACGCCGCTTAGCGCCCGAGGCTGGTCCTAGAGCGTGGTTCATGCGGTCAGCCTTGGACGGGGGCTCTAGGCCATCCGCGGCCGAAGCTTCTCTCGCCCTAGCAAAGGAATCCGGTCTGGTTCACGGAGGCGGTCTGGAATGAGCCATTTTCGAGCCTGGCCTGGAGCCTGCCGCCAGTGTGGGATGGCCGTATCGGCCATCGTTCTCTTAACCTTGACCTCAGCCGCCCGCGCTCAGGGACCGCAGTTCAATATCGACCAGCCGCCGGGTGCGTCCGAGGGGAACAGCATGCTGGGGCCCCCTTTGGGGCAGGCGGGCTTCGTCGAGGAGGGAGAACCGATTTCACCGCGTCCCTTCAGCGGTCGCGCCGGTCCGCAGGGCAGCCACGCTCCAGTGGCCGGAGTCACCGCCCCGACGACTCCCATGAGACGGCAGCAGACGGCCAGCCTCTTCCAGACGTCCTCCGTGCAGCCCAGTCAGGTGCCTAGCTATGGCGAAGGGCTAGACATCCCGGTCGGTTCGGCCGAGATCGGCCCGCCCAACGGACTGACCGTCGACCAGGCCATCGAGCGGTGCGTCAAGGAGAACATCGATCTCTACGCCCAGCGGCTGGAAATCCCCATGGCCGAGGCCGATATCCTGACGGCGAACCTGCGGGTCAATCCCATCTTCTACGCCGACAATCAGCTTGCGGCCTACGGCCACTACAGCTTCCGCCGCCCGGGCGGACCGAATCAGTATGATATCAACATCAACTACCCTCTCGACGTGACGCGAAAGCGGCGGTTCCGGACCATCGTCGCGCAGCGAGCCAAGCGCGTCGCCGAGGCGCAGATGGTCGATGCGGTGCGAAACTCGGTCGACACGCTGTACACGTACTACGTCGACAATCTGGCTGCCCGCCTCACCCTGAGGTTCGCGCGGGTCTACGGGCAAGGGCTGAACCGCTTGCTTCACCTCAACGAGGAAATCGAGAAGGGGGGCTTCATCACCCCACCGGACGTGCTGGCCATCAAAGCCCAGCTCGAGCAGGCCGAGCTGGCCATCAAGGAGGCCGAGGGAGCCCTCGAGTCGAGCCAGCAAAACCTCGCGCTGGTGCTGAACATGTCGCTGGAAGAAGCTCCCAAGATCGAGGTGCGCGACTTCATTCGCGATGTCCGGCCCTTGCCCGTCTCTCGCGAGGAGCTCCTGGAGCGTGCCTATGAGGCGCGGCCGGACCTGCTGGCGATGCGGCTGGCCGTGGAGCGTGCTCATGCCGACGTGCAGCTCGGCCAGGCCAACGGTTATCCCGACGTTTACCTGCTCTGGCAGCCCTATACCTATCAGAACAACTCGTACCTGGGCGTTCAGAGCCCGACTTCGTGGACGGTCGGCGTGACGGCGACCGTACCCCTTTTCAACCGGAACCAGGGCAACGTCCGCCGCGCCAAGATCAACGTCTTTCAATCTGAGTTGCAGCGAGAGAGCACGAAGCGCCACGTCAATGACGACGTCTTCGATGCCGTCCGCGAGTTCAATCTGAGCTTGCAGAACGTCCTGCGGACCGAGAAGGTGGTCATCCCCGCGGCCAAGGAAGTGCGGGACGCGGCGTTCCGGCGGTGGCAACAAGGGCAGACCAGCGCCCTGGAATACCTGGATGCCCAGCGGACCTTCAACGATGCCGTCCGGTCCTATCGCGACGGTTTGGTCCGACATCGCCGCGCCATGCTCGACTTGAATACGGCCGTCGGAGAACGGGTGCTGCCCTGAGGCACGCGCCGTCTCCAAGGAAGGAGCGTTTCGTCGCATGCGACCGCTTTTCCGCAGCCAGTGCCCCTCGCGGCGCTTCTGCCAGCCGGGAGTCGAAGGCCTCGAGACGCGCGCCTTGCTCTCGACCGTCGCACCCAATGGGCCTCTTGCCCACGCTCCCGCCGCACCGGTCCAATACGTTTCGCCCCAGGCCCTCTCGACCTCTATCGCGCCGGCGAACCCAACGGTCATCCAGCAGCTCGTCCAGATGCTCTACAAGCCGGTCACCACCACGTTTCCGATCGAAATCGGCAACCAGGTGTTCCCTCCGGGGACGTATCAAGTTCCGCAACCGACGGCCGCCGAGATCAAGCGTGAGACGTTCGTCGAGCGCTTGATCGGTCGCTACGTCATCGGACCGCCCCGTTTCTCCAATCAGGCCGCAACGATTCATATCTACAGTAGCGGGGCCAATGCCATGTCCAACCAGTTTCTCCACTCGAGGTCCCAGATCATCCTCTTCACACCCGCTGACCCGACGGCCCAGCCGACCACAAATGATCCGGTCGCCGGCCAGGTCACCGGGCTGACGAGCGCGTTTCCGCTCTCCTTCCTCAACTCGTCGAGTTATGTGATCTGGGACGTCACCAACCTTCCGGGCGTGGCCAGCAACGACCCGTCTGCCCTGGACCATGGCTTGCCGTCCCGCCTGGCAGTCACCTACGACCCCGTCGGGGGCGGCGTTTATGCCGCTCCTCAGTTCACCTCGACGCCCGCAGTGCAGACCAACGCAATTACCGGGCAGTCGTTCCCGCTTCTGAAGGGAACAGGCGGCGCCGTCAATTTCCAGAACGGGATCGGCGAGCTTGATATCAAGTATGTGCCGGATGTGCACCCCAAGGCGGGCACAAGAGGCTCGGGCACGGCGATCGTCACGATCACCGCCCTTTTCAACACGACCGGGGCCACCAGCGCGATCGCGCAGCCGATCAACTGAGCCAAAGGAGCGAGCGGACGATGCGTGTCCATTTTCGACAAGCCGGCTCGCCGCGACGGCGCCATCGCCCTGGCTTCGAAAGTCTGGAAGCCCGAGACGTACCCTCGACGACGACGATCGCCGCACACTCGGCTCTACCGGGACATGCCGCCGACACAACCCTGACGCCAATCGCAACGCCCTCGGCTCCGTCGGCACAGGCCGCTGACGCAGCCCTGGTACAGACTGTCACCACCAAGAGCAGGACCGGCCGGACTCCCTTTCCCGATCCGGCGGTCATCGCCAACTCGATCAACCTGATCTACGGTCCGAGCTCACTCACACCGCGGACCCCGACGCCGGCTGAGGTCAAGCGTGAGACCTTCGTCGCCAGGTATGTCGGCACCTACACCGTCGGCACGCCCCGATTTAGCGACCGGTCCGTCACGATCCACGCCTATTCGAAGACCGGGGGCTCCAATCAGTTCCTCAAGGGGAAGCTTCAGATCGTCCTTTTCCCTCCGGCAAATCCTGACGCCCAACCAACCCCCGGCAACCCGTACGCCAACCAGGCGACCGGAATCGCGTCGGTGTTCACGCAAAACTACCTCCAGACCGGCGGGCTGCTGATTCTCGACTTAAATGCAACGCCCGTCGCGGGGTCCGATCCGAACGCGCTTCCGACGCACCTGAACTGGACCTATGACTCGTTCAGTAGCGCAGGACCGTACACCGGCCCAACGCTCGACTTCTTTCAAGGGGCGGGAGTCGTCGACATCCACTACATTCCCGACCCTCATCCCAACCGCGGCACCCTGGGGTCGGGCCATTTCATCGCCTCGTTCCAGGGGGTCATCAACACCAACCAGATCATAAGTGCCATTTCAAAGGGCTATAACTGACCCCGGCGCGATCCCGGCCGCCAGCGTTGAAAAGGAGCGATCGGACCATGCGTTCGGAGAAGTCAAGAAAGAACCCGCGGCGCTGGGGGTTCACCGGGTTCGAGGCTCTTGAAACTCGCCAGATGCTTTCTTCAGGCCCGCTGACCGCGCACGCTCCTGGCGGTCATCCACCGGCCGCTGACGTGGCCCAGTTCGTGCCCGTGCTCTATCCGCCCGGAACGCCCCAGCCCGCGGCGGCGGAGATCCAGCGGCAATCGTTCGTAAGCAAGTCGATCGGCCGATATGCCATCGGTCCGCCTCGCTTCAACACCCAGTCGATCACGATCCACGGCTACGGCAAGCCGTCCAGCAGCAACGTCTCACTTAAGTCGCACTTCCAGTACATCCTCTTCGAGCCGTCGAACCCCTCGAACCCGGTCTACGGCGAATTCAACATGCTGGCCGGCAACACACTGCAGAGCGGTGCCAACATCATCCTCGATGTCATGGGGCCGACGGGTTCCGAGGTCGACGGACTGCCGACCCACCTGTACTGGACACACGACATCTCCAGCGGCGTCGTATTCACTGGCTCGGGATTCACGTTTCCGGCCTCCGGCAACTTCCCCGGCAGCTACGTAAACAGCCAAGGGCAGCCGGCAAGTCCACCCCCCGGCTCTCCCGGCGGAGGCCCTCCCAGCAGCGTGAACAACTGGAACATGGGATTCGGAGACATCACGTTCACGTATCTTCCTGACCGTCATCCTCAGCCAGGAACGCTCGGTTCGGGACGGGTCATCGTCGTCGCCCGAGGACTGCTCAACACCTCCGGAGCGCAGAATCCGATCGACCCGAACTATAACTGAGCAAAGGCGGGCAGATCGGCCCAGCGCCTGCGGCGAAATCTCTCGGGCTTGCGCATTCGCCTTGGCTCGAAGACCGCTCTGGCCGATTTATCTTGTAGGGGTGCGCCTGAGCAGCGCCCCGCGTCGCGATCGCCGCCGGCCGATCCACGAAGGCGTGAAGCACCGGAGGCCGCATATTCAGGAGTATTAGCATGAGAAACGCGATACTGCTTTCGGGCTTGCTCGCGCTCATCGGCGGCAGGCCGGCCTCGGCCCAGAATATCTGGCCGGTTTCCTTTGGATACTGGTTTAACTGTCCGGACCCGAACATGCCCGATTTCCTCGGCGCTGACCAGAGCATCGACCGAGCCAACATGCTCAATCGCCTGTGCGTGGACGAGATTCGCGGCGTAATGAGCCTGCGCAGCCAGGCGATGAGCCAGCAAGAACTGGCGCGGTACAACAGCCCGAACATGCAGCCTGCCATCTACCCCGAGAGCGCCGGCGCCAACCACCCCACGGGCGCATCGCCTGGCGGAGGAAGCTCTACGCCCAGCTCAAGGCGAGGCGAAGAATCGTCGACGCCGGAGTCTGAGCGAGGCGAAGCAACAACGTCGCCGGCCGCTCCACCGACCTCCCGCTCGCCCTTTCCTTCAAGGCCTCTGCCTGCGCAGGGTGCCGATGGGAAAACTCCGGAGTAGGGCTCACCCACTACCCCTGCCGCTCCACGAACTCATGGTGTGCTCCCTGGAACAGAATATGCCCCCCCCGGAGCCAGAGACTTATCGAGCTGTGTCCGTCTCAGGCAGTCGCTTTCCAGAAGCGTCACGATCTGTGCTCGACTTCCGGCGCTGGAGACGCTCTGCGAGGCTCGCGGTGGATCCAAGCCGATGCGACCGTCAGACCGACAAAGCCGAAGCAGAGCAGGCCTAGCCAGACGGTCCCGAGAAACGGGAAGCTACAGAAATGGTCGATGAGAGCCGCGACGTATGCGAAAGGCACGGTGCAAAATGCGAAGGCAAGGATCACCCGCGCCGGGTCCCGGCGCAGGCCCTGAACCAGGATGGTCTTGAGAATCCGCCGGCCGTCGCGAAAGGCGTTCAACTTGCTGACGGTACCGGCGATTCGTGGCCGGTAGACGACGGAGACTTCGAGTGTCGGCAACTTTCGGGTCACGGCCTCGATGGCCAGCTCGGTCTCGATCTCGAAGCCTTCCGAGCGGAGCGCGACAGTCCGGAGAAACTTCGAGGAAAACGCCCGATAGCCCGAGAGCAAGTCACCGCTTCCCTTGCCGATCAAGAAGCGGAAGGCCCAGCGAATCAGCAGGTTTCCCAGCCCACGTACCGGCGACATGGCACCTGCCCCGGGCTCCGGCTGGCGTGCGCCCACGGCCATGTCGATATGACCGTCGAGCACGGGTGCAACCAACAGTGGCGCGGCCTCGGCGGGGTAGGTCCCGTCGCCATCAACCAGGACCAGCACATCCTGATCCTGCAGCAGCGAGAACGCCGCGCGAACAACGTGGCCCTTGCCCTGCATGCCCACCGACTCGACCTGGACGCCCAGATCCCGGGCCAGTGCCGCCGATCCGTCGGTCGAGTTGTTGTCGAAGACCACGATCGTAGCGCCCGGAAGAGCGGCTTGAAACTGGGCGATCACGGTACCGATCGCCGCGGCCTCGTTGTAGCAAGGAATCGCCACGGCGATTCTGGGCACGGTTTCCTGGTCAGGGGAGTTTTCTTTCTCAGTGGTCTTGGCGATCGCGGTCAACGAAGGGTTCTCCCGTCCCGACCCAGCCTGAGTTCCATGCACCGGCCTTGCACACTTGGTACTGCCCGCGTGGGCGAGGCGTTTTGAGTTCACCGGGCGTGCAGGCTTGCCTGGCCGCATGTAAATGCCACGGGCTGGGCCGTCGCGAACGTAGCAAGGATGGCCCGCCGGGCCGCATCGACCGTGGCCAGGTTGGGCGACTTAAGGGCCGCGATCAACCCCTTGATGGTCGCGACATCGGCCTTCGCGCTCCGCGGCTCGTTTCCCTGGGGCGCCACGCGAGAGATTCGGCCGGTGGTCGGGTCGCCGAAGGCGTGACCGCCGACGCCGGCATCGTACCAGTCGGCGACGAACACCGAGCCATGCAGCAGCGACCGTTTCCGCGTCGCTCGAGTGTCCCAGGCGATCGCTGGCCAGGGGACGGTAGTTATTCTCCCACGCGGGTCGAGGAGCGTCCAGACCGAGTCATTGGCCCGAGAGGCGCCGCTGCACAGCCAGTGGCGTCGAGTGATGCACCGCCGACAGAGTCAGGGCGGCGCAGGTCGCCCGCTGGCCGCCGAGGAGCGACAAGAACACGCGCTCTTGAGACCGCAGCAGGAGAGCGGCCATGGCAAGCTCGCCGGCTGCTCATCATTGTCCGGAACCGGTTGTTTCCTGCCTTGAACTTTCAGACATCGTTCCATTGACGTCGATTCCTCTGCTCGTTTTTCGATTGCCCTGCTCGTTTTGGTGAAAACTCGGTGGGTTGTCTCGTTCATTCGCCCTCGCCTCCTCAACGAACCGCCGAGCCGGTGCCAGAACACATACGAGCACAAGGCTTAACGTCATCGAACAAATTTGGAGGGAAAGTGGTGGATATTTGAGAGGCAAACGATTACCGTCACTGGAGAGAAGCACACTTGCATGCTGGGTTGCTGTGCCGAACCCGTACGACAGACAGGCTGGTGTCCGAGTTGAATCACCCTTGATGTCCGAATCCCAGATTTTCTGAGCCGCGCCGAGGCGAGCGTTTGAGCTCAGCGACAGAGGGAGCATGTGTCCAGAAGCGATCGGATGTGCAAGAAAGTCGTGCTTGAGCCAGCCCTCAGTGATTCGTGTTTCGTCGTGGAGTCAGTTGCAACAGGCGTAAATCTCCAACCGAGAAGATGATTCCGGGGCACCGCGCAGCAACTTCTGGTCTGGGCCGGGGGTGATCATCTGGCAGCTTTGATGCAGGAAGCATCGCGTCAACATCCTAGGAGGCTCGTCATGTTTTCCTCTTCCATGCATAAGCTGACCAGTGGTGTTCGCAGATCCGTTCACATGCCAAAGTTGCTCAACCGTCGTAAGACCCGCCCGCTGCTCGAGCAACTGGAGAACCGGCTGTGCATGGCCACGGGTGCCTACACGTATTCCGTAGTTGCTGCGACCGGTAATACGGTCAACGCGCCCGGCGGCGGCCCTGTTGGAACTTTGACGAACATCAGCCTGGCGTCGATCAACACTTCGGGCAACGTTGCTTTTGTGGGAACGGTCAATGGTTTCAACAGCGTGGATGAAGCGACGCTTTCCACTGGCTCCTGGAGCCTGACGGACCTAGTGGGCTCGTCCAGCCTGAACTACACGTACCCGCAAATCGACGACAACGGCGAGGTGATCGCGGCAAACCACCAACTTGTCGGCTCTTCAGTTCTCACTTTTATCAGACTCTGGTATCCCAATGGGAGCAATGCCACAATCGCAAGTGGTTCTTCCAGTTCGCCTGGAGGCGACATCTTGGGTGTGCCGACCGTATCTCCCAACGAGCAGTGGTTCGCCTACGAAGATCAGCAACTGCAAGCAGACGGCACCTACGATACGTTTTTGGACATCAGTAACGGTGCTTCTGTTCAAGGGCTTCCCACGAACTCACATTCAGGTGGATTGCAGCCGATGATCGCCAACAACGGCGCGGTGGTTATTCGCGACGGCTCGACCGCGATCGATCCAATCTTACTCATTCAGATCGGCAAGACGCCGGTGACGATCGCGGATCCCGCGTATTTTTCAAGCATCGGGAACAACCCGGGAATCAGCCCTGATGGTAATGTCGTGGCCTTCACTGCCACCATCACAAATGCCGCCAGTGCCGCCAGTCTCACTGCGGTCAATGCGGCAAGCCTCGCGGCCGCCCAGGCGCTCGATCCGAATTTCTCCTTGCACGTCAATCCGCTCACACCGGGTCCGGGTGTGTTTGCGAGCATTCCTGTTGACAATCCTTCTAGCGGTCCGGCGGACCGTGTTGTGATCCGTCTGGCAGGGGTTTCCGGATCTGGATACCTGAATCCAGGAGAAACCTGGACGGGCGGTACCCACGGTACCGACGTCGGGCCTTTTTCGGCGTTTCCAGACGCTCGTTCCGTGCCAGAGTCGATTCTCGGCTTCAGCACGAAACGCGCGCTGACTGGCGGAGCGATTAGCGTCGCATTTATGGCCAATGATACGACCTCGAGCGCGAATGAGGGTCTTTACAATAGCTTCATTAGTATTGGAGCCGGCAGTGCTGCTGTCGACAATCCGATCGAGGTGGTCAACGGCGGAGAGACGATCACTGTCAACAGCGGAGGGGAGACCACCACAGAGGAGATAACCGCTGTAAACGATTATTTTCCCATGAATGCTAATGGGCAAGTGGTTTTCGTGGCCAACACGGCGGGGGGGCAGGCTGTCGTTCAGGCCAATCCGTATACCTATCTGCCGCCATCTGTGACAAATCCATTGTTGTATAATGCTTATAAGCCGTCTCAAATTCGCACCGCGTATGGAATTGATCAGATCCCCATGTTTACAGGCCCGAACGGTCAGCAGGTTACTCCCGATGGCACAGGGCAAACGATTGCCATCGTAGACCCATATGACGATCCGAATATCATCAACGATCTCACGCAGTTTGACTCGGCAATGGGCCTGCCTGCTCCACCGAGTTTCCAGGTTTACGACCAGACCGGGTTCAACATCACTAGCCTTATCGGCATCAGCTATCCTGGTGTGCCCCCGGTCGATCCAGATCCAACCGGAGGTTGGGAAAAAGAAGAATCGCTGGACGTGGAGTGGGCCCATGCCATCGCTCCCGGAGCGTCTATTATCCTCGTGGAGGCCAACTCCAACTCTCCTGCCGACCTGGAAAATGCGGCGGTCGCTTGGGCCGCGTCCCCAGCCTCAGGCGCGTCGGTCGTATCGCTGAGTTTTGGCGTTCCTGAGTTCTCGGGCGAAGGGACTTTTGACGAGTCGGTATTCAAGAAGATCGTGGGTGTGACGATTGTTGCCGGGGCAGGAGACCAAGGAGCACCGGGTATTTATCCTGCCGTTTCGCCCAACGTCGTGGCCGTCGGTGGGACCACTCTTTACCTGAATCCGGATAATTCCTACGGCAGCGAAACCGCGTGGGGGCTCGGAGGGGGAGGAGTCAGCCTGTTCGAGAGTCAACCCGCTTATCAGAACGGCGTCGCGACCCCATTCAGCGCGTCTAAGCGCGTCACTCCGGACGTCTCCTTCGACGCTGACCCGCGGACGGGCCCCTTAATTTACGACTCCTTCAGGACCAGCAGTCCCTGGCGCGTTTTTAGCGGCACGAGTCTGGGGGCCCCATCCTGGGCGGGACTGATCGCCATCGCCAACCAAGGCCGGGTACTCCTCGGCAAAGCGCCGTTGAGTGGGGCCACCGAGACCTTGCCCGCGCTTTACAGCCTCCCGGCGGTGGATTTTCACGACGTCACCACGGGGAACAACGGTCAATATCAGTTAGATGATACCAATCAATTCCTTTTCAGCGCCGGGCCCGGCTATGATGCGGCCACCGGCCGCGGTAGCCCGGTGGCCAACCGCCTCGTTCCCGACCTCGTGGCCTACGCCTCGGCTCCAACCATCACGGTGAACACCAGCTCGCTTGCCCTGGGAACGACCACCGGGGGGACAGCGGGCGTCTCGCAGAGTTTTACCGTCAGCGGCAGCAACCTGAAGGCCGACATCATCCTGGCTGCGCCCCCGGGCGTGGAGCTCTCGGATAACGGCGGCACCAGCTACAGCTCGACCCTGGACCTGGTCGAGTCGGGTGGCACGCTCGGCACGACGACCGTGCTGGCGCGGATCACCGCCGCGGCGCCGGCCGGGCCACTCAGTGGCAATATCGCGGCCGACTCCACCGGCGCGACCGAACGGGACATCACCGTCACCGGCACCGTCAACCCGGCGTCCGTTCCAGCCATCACGGTGAGCACCAGCTCGCTGAGCCTGGGAACGACCACGCAGGGCACGGCGGGCGCCTCGCAGAGCTTCACCGTCAGCGGCGGCAACCTGAAGGCCGACATCATCCTGACTGCGCCTTCGGGCGTGGAGCTCTCGGATGACGGCGGCACCAGCTACAGCTCGACGCTGGATCTGGTCGAGTCGGGTGGGACGGTCGGCACGACGACTGTGCTGGCGCGGATCGCCGCCGGAGCGCCGGTGGGGCCGGTCAGCGGCAAGATCGCGGCCGACTCCACGGGCGCGACCGAACAGGATATCACCGTCACCGGCACCGTCAGTCCTTTCACTGTTACCGCGATCGCGGCCGTCTCGCCGAATCCGCGGAATGCGCCGGTTACAATCATCGATATCACATTCAGTGGGCAAATCAAGCCGCAGACGCTCATCGCAGGTCTCACCTTGACTGACAACGGCGGCCCCAACCTGATCAACGGAGCCGTCACAGTCAGCCTGGTTTCCGGCTCGACCTATCAGATCGGCGGCCTCGGCGGGCTGACCACTGTCGAGGGCAATTACACGCTGACTGTGAACGCCGCCGCCGTCCAGAACGCATTTGGCAAGGCCGGGGCTGGGTCCATGTCAACCTCGTGGCTCATGGATACGACACCCCCCTCCAGCCACGTCAATGCGCTGCCTGCGCGTGAAACGAGCCTCAGCTTCGTGGTCTCGGTCACGGGCACTGACCCGAGCGGGGCCAGTGGCAGCCCGCCGTCGGGCGTCGCCTCGTATGACATTTACGCATCGACCAATGGCGGAGGCTGGTCGCTCTGGACGACCGTTACGGCTTCCAGTCCGTCAGCCACCTTCACCGGCCAGAGCAAGACGACCTACGCGTTCTACAGCATCGCCCACGACCGGGCGGGCAACACCGAGGTCAAAACGCCCCAGATCGAGGCCAGCACGTATCTGCCCAACCTGACGCCGCCGGTGACCTCCGTCAACGGCACGACCGGGACGAATTCCAGCACGGTCAACACCAGCACGGGGACCTTCACCCTCAATCTCACCGGCAGCGATCCCGGCGGTTCTATCCTGAACGACTTCGAGGTCTTCGTCTCGATCGATGGAGGCGCCTACCAGCAACTCGGTCCCTATGTCATCCCGGCTGGCGCGGCCGACAGCAAGGGGAATTACGACTCGTCGATCATCTACCAGGGGCTTACCGACGGACAGTCGCACAGCTATTCGTTCTATAGCATCGGCCTCGATGCCGCCGGCAACCTGCAGAGCACTCCGTCGAGCCCTAACGTGACGTTCGCGAGCGAAGTCTTCGCCGTGCCCGGCCAGCTCCAAGTGACTGGCTTCACGGTCGAGCATGGCAGCCCGAGCCGGTCTTTTGTCCGCTATCTCGACCTGGGATTCAACGAAAGTGACAGCCAGAGTGGCGGCGGGCTCTCGTCCATCATCAGTTCGCTTTCGACCTCATCGCCCGACATCCTGATCTACAAGTACAACCTCAACGGCGACGCGTCCAGCAAGACAGCCGTGTCACTGTCGGGGATTTCTGCCTCCGTGATTGACCACGCCATCGAGCTTAACTTCGGCTCAGGCGGCATAGGAGGCAGTCCCAACACGACGGCGGCTGACGGTTACTACGAGGTGGACATCAAGCCCTCGGGGGTCCAGACCTCGGTGCATCACTTCTACCGGCTGCTGGGCGACGTCAACGGCGACGGGATCGTCGACCAGAACGACGTGAACCAGATCGCCGCCAGCATCAACGACACGTCGCAAGCCGGCTGGACGCCGCTCTCCGCCGACGTCACGGGCAGCGGCACCGTCACCGCGTTTGACCTGACGCTGGCAACCCGGTCAAAGGGCCGGAAGCTCGGGTCGGGCCTGCCACTGGGCTAAGCCGGTCCGATAACCAAGGAAGCAACATCGCGCTGTTCAGGCAACACGATGATTGCAGATGGGTCTTGTTGCGATCATAATTGTTCGAGAAAGGTTCTCCTGGCGGCTCGGCCGTTGAGTCTTTAGCCTCTTGCTTTTGGCAGCATCCGGCCAGATGCCAGCTCACCTCGGAGGGAAATCCGTCATGCTTCGCCGCTTGTGGATCTGCTGCCTTGCCGTTCTGCTTTCTCTGTTTGTAACGCCGGCTCGGGCCGAGTTCGATGTGTCGATCGGCAGCACGACCGTTGGCCAGGGAGGTACGGGCACGCTGGACGCGTTTCTCACCAGCACCGCCAGCCCATCGTCACCCGACCTGCTGAACAACTACGCGTTCACACTCGAGATCACAGGCCCCCATGAGCTGCAATTCTCGACGGGCCAGACCTATGGCTACCTGACAAGCAGCCAGTACCTCTTCGCAGGTGATAGCACCGACCAGACAACCTCGAGTCCGGGAGGGACTGTCTCCACGACGGTTTACAGCAATGACACGTTCGTCGGCTCCGATTCCACGTTCTCTGGCAATCCGGTTTCTCTGTCGTCAGCCAGTGCACCGGTTCTGCTGGCGGCTCTGACGCTCGACGCCACGATAACCAGGCGGGGTGATTCCTATTCAGTCAGCCTTATACCCAGTATCGGCAATGGTTCGATGAACGGCAGCAGCCAGACGTTTTTCGACGTGTTCAATTTTAATACGGGTAAAGAGACTTCGGCGGTTCCATTTTCCAGCACTCCGGGGACAGTGACAATCTCAGGCGTTTCCATTCCAGAACCAAGTTCGATCGTCCTTGGCCTGACCGTCTTGCTGGTCACCACAGGTGTTTACGGGGTGCGTCGGCTGCGACGCTTGTTACATCATAGAATCGCTCTTTAGTTCCACTAATGTGAACCCGCTTCAGTCTCAGTGATTCTCCGCCAGCCAAGCTTCGGCTTCGATGCGGTAATATGCGGTCGCGCCGACGTCGCTGGATCGGCCGAAACCCAGCCGGCGGATCTTTTTGACGAGCGTATCGAGTTTCCTCATTCGGTCGAGGTGATCTTCGTAGGCACTGATGCGATCGACCGGCTTGGCGGATAGGCCCAGCCGGGAATCGAGGACCAGGCGCGACCAGACGTAGACATCGAACGACTCGACCCGCGACTGCTGGTAAAACTGCCAGATCAACTCGAACTGCTGCTGCGCGGCACGCAGACGTTCTTCCGCAAGTGACAATTGCTGGACCGGTTGCGGCTGCTCTTGGGGATACCGCGGGGCCGAGGGGGCAAACGACGCTCCGGCCAGAAGCATGCCCCAGCCAACGATACTGGGTGCTGGTGCGAGGTGCATCGCTTGATCCTTTCTCTGGCTCGAGTGCGCTGATGCGGGCCCTCGTCCGCTGTGGAAGTGGAACTGGCGACCGCTTCAGCGCAACCAACTTCTCATGGGCTAGCTTATGGTTCCAAGGACGTGAACCGACACCGTGGGAGCGTTCTTGCTCGCTTGCTTTGGCAACTCAGTCTCGAAGGTGAGAATCACCGTTGTGCGAGTTAGGTGAGTATCTCCGCGAGCGCGGTGAAAATCCCGTCCCTTAGTCTGCTTGCGCCGTAGCCCCCTCGAATTGGCAATGATGGGCCAGTCGCGTTGGGGACTCGAGGTCCGTCCACTAAGGGTGAGAGCGGAGGGATTCGAGCAACTGCTCCATCTCCGCGGCGGCATGCACATCTTTACGTGCCTGCGCCCTGGTGATTCCTGCTTGCAGAACGGCCATCGCCTGCTCGTCCTCCCCCGTTTCCGCAAACGACTGGCCGAGCTGTTGGTAGGCTGCGATCTGGTCGTCAGGATGGTCGGCGATGAGGGATCGCAGCCGGTCGCGACCCTCGTCGAGATCTCCATCGCGCAGGCACTGCACCGCCAGGGCGTAGCGCAGGAACGTGTCCTGAGGAACCTCGGCCAGGCTCCTCTCCAGCTTTTCCCGCCGTGCTGACTTTCCGCTCATTGATCGACGTGCCTCCCGTCGTTAAGACCACTGTGTCGTCGAAGCCCCAAGAAACTCCTTCGCATCCGAGTTTAACTTAGGCATACGCATGCTCCACGCCAAGCGAATCTGGGAATGTTGAGTAAGATATTCGGATAATCAGGTCGTCAGGGAAAGCTAGGGGTTTTCAATATGACAAGGTTCAAGCTGGAAAGAAGGGTAACCGATCCAAAACCAAGCCTCGATGAGCAACGATCAAGAGGTGCCCGGTCCCGGGACGCATTTTCCGAGAGCGGCGCCGATTTCGGCTAAAGATCCGATCCAATCAGAGTGGGGACGACGACTGTGCCAACACCGATCGCGCGACGCAGAGTGGGGCTTGCGGCGAAGCTGGCACTGGGTCTCTGCCTGCTAGGATCGGGTTCTTGGCTCGGATCCGGGCTGGCTTGGGCCGCCGCATCTTCCCAGCGTCGTACCGCGATCGTGGAGGCCGTCGAGAGGAGTCAGGCCTGCGTGGTGAGTATCTCCAGTGAGAAGAAGGCCGCCTCGAACAGCCGGTGGCCATTCTCGGCCGAGGAAAACCAGCGGCCCCGCATCAGCGGCATGGGCAGTGGCGTGATCGTCGACGCTCGAGGTTACATCCTGACCAATCATCACGTGGTCGACAAGGTCGAGGGCATCGAGGTTCAGCTTGCTGATGGCACGAAGTACTCTGGCCAGGTGCTCCAGTTCGACCCTGTGATGGACCTGGCACTTCTGAAGATCGAGCCGGCGCAGCCGCTGAAGGCCATCGCCATCGGCGTCTCGGCGGACCTGATGGTCGGTGAGACGGTGATCACGATCGGCAATGCGTTTGGCTACGAGAACACGGTTTCCGTCGGCATCATCAGTGCTCTGCATCGCGACGTGACGCTCTCGGACGAGCAGGTGTATCGCAACCTGGTGCAGACGGATGCCGCCATCAACCCGGGCAATTCGGGCGGTCCGCTGATCAACATCAGTGGCGAGCTGATCGGCATCAACGTCGCAGTTCGCGCAGGGGCTCAGAAGATTGGCTTCGCCCTGCCGATCGACGAGGTCAAGAAGGTTGCCGCCGAGATGCTCAGCACCCGGCGCATCGCCTCCACCTGGCATGGCCTGGCAGTCGATGACCTCGTGCGAGGCAAAGAGCGCACGGTGGTGATCGCCGAGGTCCAGCCCGGAAGTCCGGGCGAGTCGGCCGGGTTCAAGCCGGGTGACGAGCTCTTGCGGGTGGGTGACCAGGTTGTCTCCAGCATGCTCGATTTGGAGCGCGGACTCTTGGACTGCCAACCCGGCCAGCCGAGAATTCTGTCGATTCGTCGGGGCGGGACCGAGCTCTCGCTCCCCCTGGAAGTCCGGCCTCTGCCCCGAGGCATGAGCGCGGTGACAAGCACCGAGCCGGCCGAGCTTGTCTGGGAGCTCTTGGGAGTGAGAACGATGCCGGTCTCGACCGAGTGGGTGTCGGCCGTCTCTCCCCGGCTTCGAGGCGGTTTATACATCGAGGCCGTTTCGCCGGGCAGTCCCGCGGCCCAGGCCGCGCTTCAGAAAGGCGATATCCTCTTCGGCATGAATGTGGGCGCTCGCCACTGGGAGACGATCCGGCCGGACAATATCCTCTACGTGCTGCGACAGCCCGAGGCTCGCCAGACCCAGGCCGCCGTGCTTTACGTGATTCGCCGCAACGGCATTCAGCAGCGCCGGATCAGCCTGGCAGAGACCCGGGTCCGAAAGACGGCCAGCCAGTGAGCGATCGCGCCGCTAGCCAAGCAAGCCCGCAAGTCCCAGACGCCTGTCAAACAGAGACCGAATCGTATCATCTGATGATCATTTGGAGGGTGCGGCTCATCATCAGCCGCACCCTTTCGACTGCGCCCACGGACGCAATGTGTGGTCGCCTTGCCAACGTCGTGATAGAGCATCGACAACCTGCCTTCCAGCCTGTAGCTTGATTGAATGTGCAGTGCTTCAGGTTTTGCCAGAATCCATCGATCCCCGCAGCGTCGTGCTGGTTCACCAGGAGGCGGCCGTGGAGCGAGACCGACGCGTCGCGGATCGGGAGGTTCTCTTGGAAGCCGAGAACGCAGACGATCAGCCCGGCCGCGACGTGATCATCATGTTCGCCGTCTTCTTTGAGGGAGGACTGGCGCCCCTCTCGCTGTTTCTGGGGTGGTGGCTGGGTCATAACCCACTTGCCCAGTTTACCTGGAGCCGGACTGACGCGCTCTGGGGCGCAGTCGCGGCCCTTCCTCTGGTTGGTTTGTTCGTCGCCACGTTGCACTTCCCGCTGGGCCCATTGAAGCGCATCAAGGAGTTTTGCGAGGAAGAATTTGTCCCCATGCTGGCGGGAAGTTCCTGGTCGGATATGGCGCTGATCGCCCTTTCAGCGGGCGTCGGTGAGGAGATGCTTTTTCGCGGAGTGCTTCAATCGTCGCTGTCAGCTTGGGTCGGGGTCAGAGCCGGTTTGGTTCTTGCAAGCGTCCTTTTTGGTCTCCTCCATCCGATCTCGATTCCCTATATTCTCGTCACGATGTTTGTCGGATTCTATTTGGGAAGTGCGTTTCTCTTGGCCGGCAACTTGCTGACAGTGATCGTGACTCACGCCCTTTACGACTTTGCCCTCATGGCGTACCTTTTGCGTTTCCATTATCGGGGAGGGCCGATCAACCCGATCGTCCCCATCGATCCCGGAGCCGATATCGACCATTAACGCTCCCGCGACCAGCAGGGGCCCACGTCGAGCGACGCTGGAGGAATGCTTGCCCCTTGAGCGAAGGGCTAGCTTGCTTTCGACCAAGGGGAGGTTTTCCCCGCTCCTATTGCAAGGAAGTTCGTATTCTTACTTCGAGCGTGCTTGCTAACCCGAACGGATTTTGCCAAGAGAGAGCGGCCGGACAGCACGGCGCGCTCCGGAAAGGATCGAAGGATGAAGTGGATGGATGGAAAGGAATCGGTTTTTCAGGATCCACGTCGGCGTCTGGGCAATAAGCTGTGGGCGATTCTTGCCGCGGCCACCGCAGTCGCCGCGCTCTTGGCGCAACCCGCGCAGGCGGCCGACGCGCTGCGCTGGAAGTTCACCAAGGGCGAAACGCTCAAGTACACCATGGAACAAAAGACCACCCAGAACATGAAGGCGAAGGAGCGGGAGCTCAAGACCACGCTGAATCAGACGATCGACCTTCACTGGACGATTAAGAACGTGGCGGGCGAAGTCGCCGAGATGAGCCAGACGATTGATCGAGTACGCACCAAAGTCGAGGTTCCAGGCAACGCGTTCGAGTTTGATTCGCAATCGGGCAAGAGCCCGGAAGGACCGATCGCCGGGATGCTCATCCCCATGCTCAAGGCCCTCGTCGGCGCTGAGTTCTCATTCAAGATGAACGGCCGGGGGGAACTGACTGATATTCATGTGCCCAAGCAGTTGCTGGAATCGCTCAGCAAGGCCGGCCCAGCGGCAACTGCCGGCGGCATGTTTTCGGAGGAAGGGCTGAAGAACCTGATCAGCCAGTCGAGCCTGACCTTGCCGGAAAACGGGCTCGAGAAGGGTCGGAGCTGGACACAACATGCCCGCGTTCCCGTGCCCATGCTCGGTACCATGCTCATGAACAAGACTTACACCTATCAGGGGTCGGACGACAAGGACCCCAATCAGATCAAGATCGGCCTGGACACCAAGGTCACGCTCGAGCCGGCGGCCGACAGCAACGTCGCCGTACAGGTCAAGAACCAGAAGGGCGACGGGGAATTCTCGTTCGATAACCAAGCTGGCCGCGTCCGGTCCTCGCACGTCAACGACCACATGGAGATGTCCATCACCGTGCAGGGGCAGACCCTTCAGCAGACCACCGACACGGTCACAAGCATGACTTTGGCTGATGGTGCAGCCAGCCGGTGATCTCACCAGTGGAGCCGTCGCCCGCGGGCTGCCGCCGCGGCAGCAGCAAGCTCTTGATCAAACGATGCCGTGCTTCTTCAGCTTGCTGAAGAAGGTGCTGCGGGGCATGCCCAGAAGGCGTGCTGCGACGCTCTTGTTGCCCCCGGCCTCGGCCAAGACGTCGACCAGCCGCTGACGCTCGTAAGCGAAGAACTCGGCGTTCCATTCCTCGCCGGCCGCTTCCTCCAGTGGTCCCGCAGCCCGCGGCACCCGCGCGGGCTGCGGCCGGCCGGCTGCGCCTGGGGCAGTCGTGGAGACGGCCGAGCTCACCGCGGGCTCGAGGGCAGCCAGGGCATCTGCTGGCACGCTCGCTCTGGGACGGAACCGCCGGCGCCCGTTATGCCGGATGTCCGGCGGCAGGTCGTTGATCGAAAGCGCAGGACCGTCGGCGAGGATGACGGCCCGCTCGATCACGTTTTCGAGCTCCCGGATGTTGCCCGGCCAGTCGTAGGCCGAGAGCACCTCGACGGCCTCCGGCTCGATGTGCGTCAGCAGCTTGCCGGTCCGCTCGGCTTGCTCATTGAGGAAGAAGACGGCCAGCTCGAAGATATCATCCCGCCGCTGGCGAAGAGCCGGCGTCTCCAGGGGAATCACGTTGAGCCGGTAATAAAGGTCTTCCCGGAACCGGCCTGACTCGATCAGACGCTCGAGGTCTTGGTGCGTGGCGGCCACGATTCGGACGTCAACCTTGATCGATTGCGAGCTCCCCACCCGCTCGAACGACATTTCTTGAAGGACCCGCAGCAGCTTTGTTTGAACCTCGAGGTTGATGTCGCCGATCTCATCGAGAAACAGGGTACCGTCGTTGGCCTGCTCGAACCGGCCGATGCGATCTCGATCGGCGCCGGTGAAGGCTCCTTTGACGTGGCCGAAGAGCTCGCTTTCCAGCAAGTTTTGCGAGAGTGCAGCGCAGTGGACCTTCACGAACGAGCGATCGGCGCGTGGGCTAGCTGCGTGGATCGCGGCGGCGAGAAGTTCCTTGCCAGTCCCGCTTTCGCCCCGGATGAGCACCGCCGAGGGACTGGCCGCCACCTTCCTTGCCATGGCAATCATCTGCCGGACGGCCGCGCTGGAACCCTTGATCTGGTCGAAGACGGCCAGCGCTGCGTCATCGTGAGCGCTTCGGGCCTCCAGACGCACAGGCACGCTGGCCTGGATCAGACCGTCGTGGTCGCGCTCGGCCTGATCTCGAAGCTGCTCCTGAAGGATCAAGATCCGCCGCCTCTGCTCGGCAATCTTATCAACCTTATTACGCAGCTCCTGATTGAGGCTCTCGAGCGTTTGCTGGATGCCCGCGGAATGCAGCGCCAGGGTCGCTACCGAGCTGAGCGCGCCCAAAAACGCCATCTCCTCGTCCTCAAACGGCATGCCGCTGCGTTTGGGACCGAGGATCAAGAGCCCTTCGAGCCGGCCGCTGCCGCCGACGGCGCTGGCCGCCTCTCCGCCCAGGGCAATCATGGCGTCAGTCGCGGGGTCGGAGCTGGTGCTCGGCGCCAGGGCGTGCGACAGCCGGGCCGCCGGTGTCTGCTGCAGCCGGACCACCAGAGGATTGTCCATCGCCAAAGTTGACTCGTCAGGCCTCGGCCCGTGACAGGCGACTAAGTGAAACGCCTTTTCCGCCGGCACGCAAAGATACAGCGCGCCCCACTCGACCCGCAGCACCTCGACGGCCCCTTCCAGGAGCCGCCGCCCCAGCGTGCCCCGGTCGACCAGGCTGCCTACGGCCACCTGCATCTTCTGCATGGCCTGGTCAAACTTGTATTTCTCGCGGAAGAACTGCCGGTCGATGACCCGCTGGAAACGTCCTCGGGCGACCTCGGAAAAGATCAGAACCACGACCACCGAGAGGGCTGAGACCATCGCTCCCCCCGATGTCGGATTGGTGGAGAGCAGCCGATCCCCAATCAGCCAGCCGCTGACCAGAAGCACGGCCGAATACACCAGCCCAGCGGTCACGCTGAACGCGAAGTAGACCACGCTTCGGTTGATGATTTCCTCGACCTGCATCAGCTTGTATCGGGTTATGCTGAAAGCGTAGGCCATCGTGTAGAGCAGAGAGACGCCGACCATCGGCCAGGCCGCGCTGTCGCGACCCAGCGTCGCGGTATCCATACAGGCTTGCCAAAGGAGATACCCAATCAGGACCGAGGCGATCAAAGACGCTAACAAAACCCACTTGACCTGGTTCTTCTCGGCCCGCGTTCGCGCCCGTCGATAGCTGTAGACGAGGCAGGAAATGCACAGCGCGAAGATCAGACTCGCGATCGCAATGTAGCCCAGTGCCAGCCCTCGAATCACTCGCTCGGCGGCTGTCGTCCGGACTCCGCTGTCATAGAGCCGGAACCAGTGCGACATGTACATGCTGCCCCAGATGGCAGCCAGGGAGACCGTCGGGATGCCATACAGAACGCCCAGGACCAGACGGCGATACCGCAGGAGCAAGGGATTGGGGCGGGGGAAGACGAGAAAGAAGTGAAGGTTGACCACCGGCACCGAGAGAGCAAAAAACACGAAGGGATAAATCAAGGCGGGACGCACCACGATCTCCGTCCAGTGGTAGCCCCCCATGTAAGCGCCGACGGTCACCAGGCAAAGCATGAAAAAGAGCCGGGCCGAGTCATCCCTGGGCCGCTTCCAGAAGACGCGGGCGCCCACGGCGAAGATCAAGAGCTCCTGCAAAAACCAAACGCACGACCAGAGATAAGCCCATCGCGGCGGATAACGAACGACGGCTCTGGCCGCGCGAATTTCCTGGGTGTTCGCGTCCCTCCAGCGCACCTCGACCGCCTGGCCGACCCGGTGGTTGAGGTCACGCATGGCCTGTATATAGTCGGAGTAAGACCCCGGCCTCAGGGTAATCGATCCGATCGAGATCAGATTGTCGCCGACCCGGGGACGAAACCGCCCTGCCTCGGAGCTTGCCGTGCCCGAACCCTCTTTCTCAGGCTTTTCCGATTCTTGTAACGGCCTCCATACGAAGTCAGCGAGGACTTCTTCCTCAACGTCGGTGCCGAACATGCAGCGGACGCCGATCGTGCCCATCCAGGCGACATGCATCAGCACCATCACCGAATACAAGAGGACGCTCACCGAGCCTGCGATGCAAAGAGTCCGCAGCCAGGTCCTGCTCCGTGACGCACCCAGCGTGGCGTGTAGCTTGCTTTCCCCGCGACCCCCGCCGCGCGCCAAGGAAGACGGCACGGTCCCAGTGCGTGCCGGAACGAGTGGTCGAGCGAAAAAGCCGTTGTCGCCGGCAAACTTATCCATGCAGGCACTCACCAAAGGTGTACGTCAACTGATGGGGCCTGTGCCATGGCATGATGGGGCACAGCCGAAGTATGAAGAGGGAACCATCCATGGCTCTTCCCCAACTTCACTCTACCGGTTCGGCGCCGAAAGACAAGCGATTCGTTATCGAAGTTTCGTCAGTAATCCCTGGCTTAGCCCGAGACCTCAGAGGCTTTTGGGCCTTCCTTCTGATCGAAATTCGCGTTTTGGGGAAGATTCGATATATGAAATCGGCCGGAGAGAGCTCCTCATGCCATCGCTTCCGAGAAAATAGATAGACTGGTCAAACTGTGAGGCAAAGATTCTTCACTGAATTGGCGACCTGTCGATTTTTCGGCGCCGAAGAGTCCGAGGAAGAACAGCTCAAGACCAAGATCGGAAGGAGGAAAAGCAACCTGCCACTTGGTTTACGAAGTTTTGGGGCAGTCGATGCAGCCAACGGCACGCGAACTGCTTTTGGATTATCTCTGCGAGCCCGATTGCCATCCACGACGTGTTCGACAAGCGATGCGGTATCCACGGGACGGCAACAATTGAAGGACCGAGAGCGGTGGCTCGCTACGAGGATTCACCATGAGGTTAGCACCGAAGTGGCAGGGCACATGGCCTTTTTCTTCGACCACGCCCGAGGGCGTTATGCGAACCCGAATCCGCGTGGGCGGCGAGTTCGTCGATCTGGTACGGATGGGGACGGGTGATCCTTTGATTGTCGTTCCTGGCCTGGCAGGGAGCTGGGGGCTCTTGTTGCCCTTGGCCCGGCGCCTGGCACATCGGTTCGAGGTCATTACCTACGGCCTGCGCGGTGACGGGTTTCCGGCTCCCGGCTTCAGCGGACCTCGGTCCGCGGCCGGGGATATCGCGGGCCACGCCGAGGACCTGGCTTCTCTGATTGACCAATTAGGGCTGGAGTGCCCGGCCGTCTTTGGCGTTTCCTTCGGCGGTGCCATCGCCCTGGAGCTGGCGGCTGAACATCCCTCAAGCTTGGGAGCACTGATGGTCCTGGGAGCCGACTCCCGGTTTCTCTCCTCGATCGGCTCATCGATTGCCCGCCGCGTGCTGGAGCGGTTTCCCCTCCCCGCGGACAATCCTTTTCTCAACCAGTTTTTCAACCTGCTGCACGGCGTGAAGCCCGAGCCCGGCCCCTTGAGAGACTTCGTCATCGATCGGATCTGGGAGACTGATCAGAGCGTCATGGCCCAGCGTCTCGCGCAGCTCGAAACATTCGACATCCGCGACCGCCTCTGGAAAATCGATGTTCCGACACTGGTTCTCGCGGGGTCCAAGGATGCCATCGTTCCGCCAGTGCGCCAGAGGCTGCTTGCTCAGTCCATTCCAGGCTCGCGATTTGAGACTGTCGAAGGCGCTGGGCATATCGGCTTCTTGACGCATCGGGACGAGGTTGCTCGTCTTCTCCGGCGGCATCTCCGCAAGGTCAAGGCTTGGGCTTGAGCTAATAACCGGGCGCCCGAAATGTCCGGCCACCGCGCGTCTCGGTTTGTACCGATCATCCTCGGGATGACTCCCCTCCGTCTGATTCGGCCCAGCGGAGGGGAGCTCCTTTTCCACCGCGACGTAACGCCAAGTGTCGTCGCGCAGCGGAACACGGCTGCATCGAGGATCTCCCACCGCAGTATCGAGGATCTCTCACCGTGGATCGCGCTATGCCTCTCGCCTCCGCGCGCCTTGAACAGGCCCTACGGATGGCCGCCGCTGGACACGAAGGCCAGGTTCGCAAAAGCAGCCACGTGCCTTACGTCGAGCACGTCTTTGGGGTCGCCTGGATTCTCGATCGTGCCGGGTTCGACGAGGATGTCGTCATCGCCGGCTTGCTGCACGATCTGCTCGAGGATACGCCCATAACCCGCATCCAGGTCGAAGACTCCTTTGGCTCGTACGTGGCCGATCTGGTTGCCGCCTGTTCGGAAGAAAAGTTCGATGCCCAGGGACGAAAGAGACCGTGGATTGACCGCAAACGCGACCATCTTGCCGCGGTGGCTCAGGCGCAGGGGGAAGCCCGGGCCATCGTGCTCGCCGATAAGCTGCATAACCTGATCTCAATCGAGCTGGACCTGACGGAAAATCGTCCGGTCTGGATTGAGTTCCACGCCGAGCGCGACCAGGTGCTCTGGTATCAGGACGCCATGATTTCCGTCTGTGCTGAGGGGTCCGGAGACCCTCGGATCGAGCGGCTGGCGACCTCTTGTCGCGAGGTACTCGCCCGCATCAAGGCCCTTGGCCGGTGAATTTCCATGCACCGGCGCGTTTCCCAGTAAGACGGCAGCGCGGCGCGAAGTTCCCCGAGCTGACCCGTTGATCCGGGGTGGCGTGACAGCTACATTGAAAATGTCGCTCCGAGCCACGCACACGCTCGGTCGACTTTCGGGTCGTGCTACCGTGGCACGACGGACTAGAGCCCGAAACTGCCCGAGGCTGGACTCCCGCGGGATCGGGGTGGCTAGAACGAAAGGGGGTGATCGCGTGTGTAGTGATAACCAGAGGCGGCTCGCCTAACGGCCGCCGACGGGTTGCCCGTCGGGCAGCCGCATTCTTGACCATAACCTTACGGTTTGGTTTGACCGGGCCCGGTTCCAACAGGTATCGGGCCTGGTTGGATTTACGGGTAATCTCTTGGCGATTCGACGCGGATGGACCGGTCAGCAGGGGCTGCCGCTCGTGACTCAAAGCTCGGCACCTAAGTACGTGACGGCGCATCTTGACCGTGGCTGGTGGCGGTCCTGGGCCTTTACCAGGATCAGAACCGGTTCCCGGGCCGAGCGCCAGGCTTTTCCCTGACTGCTCTCGACTTTTCAGGCATACACCCACGGCCCCGGAACCTGCGGATGAGGTTCCGGGGCTTTTTTGTTGATGTCTCTGACGACCGCCCGGCCTCGCACGGAGCGAATGGAACAGAAGTCGGGCTGATCCACTTGAAAGGTGAACCATCATGATCGTGGTCATGAAACCCGATGCGACGGACGCACAGATCCAGCACATGGCGCGGCAGATCGCAGCGCTAGGGCTCCAGCCCCAGGTCATCCAGGGCAAACACCAGACCGTCATCGCCGCGCTGGGCGAGGAGCGGCCGGGTTTGACCGAGGTGCTCGAGCCGGGCGAAGCGGTCGAAAAAGTGCTGCCGATCATGGCTCCCTACAAGAGGGCCTCATCCGAGCTGAAGCGCGAGCGGACGTTGGTTAAGGCGCGCGACCTCGAAGTCGGCGGGACGAAAATCGCGGTGGTTGCCGGTCCGTGCTCGGTGGAAAGCGAAGAGCAGATCGTCGCGCTCGCGCGAACGCTCAAGCAACTGGGCGCCACGGGGCTGCGCGGCGGTGCGTTCAAGCCTCGGACCAGTCCCTACAGCTTCCAAGGACACAAGGAGCTAGGACTGAAGATGCTGGCCACAGCGCGGGCCGAAACGGGTCTGGCCGTGGTCACCGAAGTCATGGCGCCGGAGCATGTTCCGATGGTCGCCGAATATGCCGACGTGCTCCAGATCGGCGCCCGGAACATGCAGAATTACCAACTCCTCCAGGCGGTCGGAGACTGCGGCAAGCCCGCCTTGCTGAAGCGCGGTATGAGCGCGACGGTTGAGGAATTCCTGCTGGCTGCCGAGTACATTCTCGATCGAGGCAATCCCAACGTAATGCTTTGCGAGCGCGGAATTCGCACCTTCGAGGACCACACGCGGTTCACCCTGCCTCTGGCGAGTGTTCCCTTCCTGCACGAGAAGAGCCATCTTCCGGTGGTGGTCGACCCGTCGCACGGAACCGGAAAATCGAAGCTGGTCGTCCCGATGTCGCGAGCGGCCGTCGCAGCCGGCGCCGATGGACTGATCGTCGAAGTGCACGAGGACCCCGAGCACGCTGTCAGCGACGGCGCCCAGACGATCACTCCGGCCGTCTTCGCGCAGCTCATGGATCAGTGCCGCCGGATCGCCGCGGCCGTGGACCGGAGCCTGTGATGGTTCATTGCCGTTCGATGCCAAAAGGCTGGACTTTACCCCGGCGCAGATGATCATATCGCGAAAGCGCCGGCTGCGAGGGCTCGTTTCTACGCGATCGCTGGTCTCCCTACGATTCCCCGGAGCGGTCAAGGACGTTTCGCCTCGGAGACTGGCCGCATGGCGATCGCGCGGCGGACGGCGGGAGGAACGGGTGCATCCTTGCCCTTGATCGCGCGCCACAGGATCTCGTTGAGCTCGAAGTCGTCGATCCGGTCGTATTCGCTGAAATCCATCTTGAGCGACCGCTCGGCGCCATAAGCCGTTGGCGTGTTGACGGCGTTCAAGTCGATGCGTGCTGGCTCGTGGACGTAGGGAGTGAAATCGGGACGATCGGTGAACGAGGCGAACATCGGCCGGGCCGCGGCGTCGTACTGGGAGAGCGGCCCCAGACCAAGGAGAAGCTCGATCGTGCGAAGCATGCTCACCGTGCTGTACTGCGTGCTGTCGAGGTGCTTCCTCTTGGTGTAGGGGCTAATGACGAGTCCCACGGTCCGGTGTGCATCCACGTGGTCAGGGCCGTTCTGAGCATCGTCCTCGATGACGAAGATCGCCGTCTGGGGCCAAGACTTGCTGTGGGTGACGGCCTCGACGATGCGGCCTAAGGCCAGGTCGTTACTCGCGACGCAGGCCTGGGGCGTGGGCATGCCCGGGCGAGTGCCGGCGGTGTGATCTTCGCCCAGGCTCATCACCATGAAGTGGGCCAGCGTGCCGTTTCGCTCGAACTCCTGGAACTCCGTGATGAAGGTCTCCGCGTTCTCGGTGTCGCGCCTATGCCCGCCCGTCTTGCGCGAGACTCCATAGCCAGAGCAAATGTGCCCGGCCAAACCCGGCACGGCGGCGTCCATGTGGAACGAGCCGTCGGGCTGGCTGACCCGCCGGCCATACTCGCCGTAGCTGCGATAGCTCAGCCCCGCGCGGGCACAGGCGTCCCAGAGATAACCCGAGGGCGCGTTCGACAGTTCACCTTGTTCGTCGTCCTCGATTCCGGTCCGAGTCGAGTAGGTCAGTGCCCAGTTGCGCGCGATGTAATCGGTGTTGTAGGCCATGGTCGACCAGGGATGGCCGTCGGCCGAGACGTGGCCGTTGCAGTACAGGTTGTCCAGGAGCACGAATTCTTCGGCCAGCCGGTGATGATTGGGCGTCGCGTCGCGGCCGAACATCACCAGGGAGGGATCGCCGTTGCCCCGGGTGAGGTCGCCCAAAACCTGGTCGTAGGTGCGGTTTTCCTTGATGATGTAGAGGATGTGCTTGATTGGTGACGGGCCGCCTACCTTCGTGGGGATGGGTGAGTTTTCCGGTCCCGGGGCGTCGGTCAAGAGCTTATCGGAATACGGGCAATTCTTGTACACGGTCTCGGTGAAGGCCGCCAACGCGCCTGGATCGGGAACCGGCACGATCGACAGCGAGCCGGAGAGTGTCGTGCCGATGTAGGGAAATGGCAGAACTCGCCGTCGGGTGATCGGATCGTAATCGGTCTTGAACTTGGTCATATCGACGTTGATTGGATTGGGCTTGGTCTGGTTGCCTTTGCCAACGCCGACTAAGAGGTTCTCGCCGTCGGGTGTGATCGCCATCGCCGACGGATACCAGCCGGTCGGGATGAAGCCCTTGACCTGGGTCCGCGTCGGCGTGCTGATGTCGAGCACGGCCACGCAGTTGTTATCCGCGCAGGCGACAAAGAGCGTCTTGCCGTCCGGGGCAATGCAGAGCGCATCGGGCGTGGACCCTTCGGGAGCCTGGGGAAAGAGCGCTGTGTGGATCGTTTCCACGACGATTCCGCGGCGGGTGTCGATTGCGGTAACGCTGTCGGTCGAGGCACAGGCGACGAAGATCCGGTCGTCTTTGGGATGGACGGCAAGTTGGTTGGGATGCTCGCCGACGGCGATCCAGGCGATCGTGCGCAGGTCGGCCGGGTCGACGACGTGAACCGCTCTACCAGCCCAGTCAGACACATAAAGCAGGTTGCCCTGACGGTCGAGGGCGACGTCGTAGGGGCGATTGCCGACTGCGGCCGATTTGAGCTCCTTCTCGGTCTGGGGATCGTACGCCGTCAGGGTTCCATAATCGATGTCCAGGCTGTAGAGGATATTACGCCGAGAATCGAAAGCCAGGCCGCTGCGGAAATGGGCCTTCGTCCGCGGCGCGGCGGTCTTGGCTTCGGCCTTGGGCTCGGTTCCCAAGAAAGAAAGCGCCTGACCGTCGAGCTGGAAGCGGTGAGTGACGTTGGACCCACCCCCGGACCACCAGATCCGATGCCGATCTGGCGTGGCGGCCAGGCCAAACCAGCTTTCGCGGACGGTCCGGCGTTCCTTGATTTCTTGCTTCGGGAGGTCGATCAGCAAGAGCTCGTGGGCGTTGAAGCCGCTGGTGGCAACCAAGGCGTGATGGTTATCAGGCAGGGCCAGGACGTTGAGCGGCAAGTCCGGGATGATCACGTGCTGCCCCGCCGGTGAGACGACCCAGCCATTGGGCAGCAAAAACCCCGTCTTAGTCGCACCGGCGTAGCGGGGCGCCTCCTGAGCGTTCGCGGCCACCAGGGAAGTTAGGCAGGCGAGGACCAGAGAAAGTGCGGACATCCCGGAATGCCTGGACATTGAACGGCCCTCGCATCTCCTTAGCGGCAAGTTTTTACAGGAGAACTCATGGTGCCGGAATCGCCAGTCCGCGTCCAATGAGTTTTCGGTGGATTTTCCACAGCCTGAGGGGGGCATCGCGGCAGGCCGGAATTCGGCCCAGCGGTCCGGGCCGGTTGCCCGAGGCTGGGATCTTCTGCTAGGCTCAGACGACGAAGCAGTCTGGTCTCTTTGCTCTCGATCTGTTCTGGGACACGATGCCGATGATCGACCCGCGCGTAGCCAGCGGGCTGCGGGACCTTGCTCCCGACGTGACGATCCCTCGCGAGCGCATGCTGGCGGCGTTTCGCCGAACCTTCGCCAGCTTCGGCTTCGTGCCGATCGAAACGCCGCACATCGAACGGATGGAGGTCCTGACCGGCAAAGGGGCTGGGTCCGACGAGGTGCTCAGACAGATCTTCGAGGTGACCAACAAGGGGGGAACGCCGGGCGAGCTGGCGCTGCGGTTCGACCTGACCGTTCCCCTGGCCCGGTTCATGGCTCGGCATGTTGACGAGCTGGGCGTGCCATTTAAGCGCTATGCGATTGGCTCGGTGTTCCGGGGCGAGCGGCCGGCCAAGGGGCGGTTTCGCGAGTTCGTCCAGTGCGACTTCGACACCATCGGCACCGAAAGCGTGCTGGCCGACGCCGAGATCGCCCAGGTGATCCACGCTTCGCTCGACGCGGCGGGCGTTCCGTCCTTCACGATCACGCTGAACCACCGCAAGATCCTCGATGGCATGCTCGCTTCGCTGGGACTCTCGGGCCGGACCGGGGCTGTACTGCGATCGCTGGACAAGCTGGCGAAGACCGGCCGCCAGGCCGTGGCCGAAGAGCTTCAGAAGGAACCCGGATCCGGCGGGGCCGGTGTGAGCGCGGAGCAGGCTGGCTCGATCCTCGATTTTGCCGAGGCCGGGCGCGGCGGCGTGGAGGTGCTGCGTGAGGCCGAAGCGCTCTTGGGGGCAAGCCCGCAAGCGGGTTTGGGCATCGCTAACCTGAGGACCGTGCTGGACCTCCTGGACGCAGCCGGCATTCCCCAGAAGCGCATCGCGATCGACCTGGGGCTGGCGCGAGGGCTCGATTACTACACGGGCATCGTCTACGAGACGACCGTCGAGGGATGGGAGAAGTTTGGCAGCGTGGCCTCGGGCGGGCGCTACGACGATCTGGCCAGTCTCTTCACAGCACGCCGGCTGCCTGGGGTCGGGGCGTCGATCGGGCTGGACCGGCTGCTGGCCCTCCTAGACGAGGCCGGCCGGCTGGGGTCCGCAAGCACGATGACGCCGGTCCTGGTGGCCAACTTTCCGGGCACCGATCCGGTGATCCCGTTCCAGCTGGCAGCCCGGTTGCGTACCGCCGGCATCGGCGCGGAGGTCTATCCCGAGCCGATCCAGATCGGCAAGCAGATGGGCTATGGGTCGAACCGGGGCCACCGGCTGGCGGTGATCGTCGGGCCCGACGAGGCGTCCAAGAAAGTCTTCAACCTTCGCAATCTCGCCACGCGGCAAGAAGACAAGGGGCTTTGCTGGTCGGTGCTGGAGGACTCGGTCCAAAGTGCCTTGAAGATCGTTGCGCAGGAAGGATCGGGCTCATGAATGCTGGCCCGTCGGAAACGAGTCAGCCGGAAGAAGCCCCGCTCCCGGAGCGGCCCGTGGGACTGGTTCGCGGAACCAGGGACTGGCTGCCCTCCGGCTTTGCGCGGCTGGCCGAGCTCGAGCGGACCCTTCTGGATCAGTTCCGCCGCGCGGGCTACCTGCCGATGCGGACGCCGATCCTCGAGTTTGCCGAGCTGCACGAGCGAAAAAGCGGCGCCGGGATCGTCGCCAAGTTGTTCGAGGTGCCCGCCGCGGGGACGGCCGAAATCTGCCTTCGGCCCGAGCTTACCGCCAGCATTGTCCGGGCCTATACCGAGGCCGAGGTGTGTCCCGCTTTACCCTTTCGCGTCAGCAGCTCCGGTGCGGTTTTCCGGTTCGAAAACCTGGCTCCGGGCCGTGACCGTGAATTCACGCAGGTGGGCGTCGAGCTGATTGGCACCGGTGGGCCGGCCGCTGACGCCGAAGTCATCTGGCTGGCTGAATGGTCGACACGTGCGCTGGGAATCGCCGACGCCGCGCTGCGGATCGGCCACGTCGGCCTGATCCTCGAACTGTTGCGCCGCTCGGGCCTGCCACCGGCCGCGGCCGGGGCGCTCGTCGATGCGCTCAGCGAGGCCGCCGCCGATGGCCAAAGCGTGCGGGCAATCGAATCAGCGCTCAAGCGACTGGCCGACTGGCTGGGAAGCGGCGACCCGGGTTTCGAGCCCCCCTCCGCCGCCGGTCTTGATCCGGACCAGGGGGTCGATCGCCTTTTTCGTCACCTCGTGCCGGATGTGACCGGCCGCCGCTCGGGCCGTGAGATCATCTCTCGGCTGCGGAGGAAATGGCACCTGGGGCACACGCTCTGCGACGTGCTCGCCCGGGTGCGCGACCAGGTCCACGCGCTGGCCGACCTGCGCGGGGTGGCCGGACCGATCCTCGAGCGGCTCGATCGCCAGTACGCGGAGCTGGCACCCGATTCGGTCGCCGCGCTGCGATCGCTTCTGGCCATGCTCAAACATCACGGGGTCGAGACCGACAGGGTTGAGCTGGACCTCGGCTTCGGCCGGGGCATCGGCTTTTACACGCAGATGATCTTCGAGCTGGTCGTGCCGACGGGGCAGGGGCCTGTCGAGGTCTGCGGCGGCGGCCGTTACGACGGATTGGCCAAGGTGCTGGGCTCCAATCGAGATGCCCGAGGCGCTGGGTTTGCCTTCGGGCTGGAGCGAATGCTCGGCGTCCTCCAGAACCGGTCCGATGCGGGATCGGAAGGTAAGTCCGGCGCTCGCGGCTATCTACTCACGACTGGGAAAGCGGGCCAGACCACTCCGGCGGTGATCGACCTTGCCTCCTTCTTGCGCGATCGCATCGAGCTTCCCGTGGTGGTCGCCGACCTCGCCTTTCCCGCCGCGATCGAGCACGCCCGCGCGCTTGGCCTGGGCCACGTGGTCACCGTCGGTGGCGCGATCGAGGTCTGGAACCTGGAGCAAGGCGATGCCCAGTCTGTTCGCACCGGCGAGCTGATCGACCTGATGCGCACCCACCTGGCCATCTTCCGGGGCGACCGCTCCTGATTGAAAAGCGAGCACCCGTGTGAGCAATAACGCGAGCACCGTCACCACGATCGACCCGATTCGCCTGGCCATTCCCTCGAAGGGGCATCTCTACGACGGGATCATCGAGCTCTTGCGGACCTCCGGCTACAAGGTGCGCCGGGCCAGCGACCGGCAGTACGAGGCGACGATCTCGGGCCAGCCCAGGTTTCACGTGGTGTTCATGCGGCCGACGGACATCGTCATCCAGGTGCAGGAGGGCCGCTGCCAACTGGGTGTCACCGGGCTGGATGTCTATGCCGAGCACGCCCCCGAGGCAAGGCAGGCCACGGTGGTGATTCCCGACCTTGGGTACGGCGGCTGCCGCCTGGTGGTCGCCGTGCCCGAGAGCTGGATCGACACCGGCCACATCATGGATCTCATCGACCTGACCGCCGAGTTCAAGGCCGCCGGCAAGAGCTTTCGCGTCTCGACGAAGTATCCTTCACTCGTCCGCCAGTACTTCCGCAAGTGGGGCATCTACTACTATCAGTTTATTGCGTCGGAAGGGGCGATGGAGCTGCACCCGAGCCTGGGCATCGCCGATATCATCGTCGACCTGACGAGCTCGGGCACGACGCTTAAGGACAACCGCCTGCGCGAGATCGAGGAAGGAACCGTGCTGGAGTCGGCCGCCTGCCTGATCGGCCATGCCCCCAGCCTGGCCACGCTTCTGGACGAAGGCCAGACCGGGCCACTGGCCCTTCTGCTTGACGCCATTGACGGCGTCCGACGGTCTGAGGGCCTCTTGCATCTTGAGGTCGTAGGAAGTCCCGCCGCTCCCGGCCCCGAGACGGCCGCGGCCGTGACTAGCTACTTGCGCGACCAGGGCGCCTGGCATCTAGTCCGCGGCGAGGTCTGGGACGACCGGGGCCAACCCGGCTGGCGCGTCACTGCGCTTGTCGCAGCGCGCAAGCTCACCGCCTGCCAGCGCGCCCTCTTCGCCCTAGGCGCCAGCCGGATCGTCGGTCTGCCCGCCCAGTTCGTCTTCGACCGAGATGCTCGTTCAACGTTCGATGAGCTCAGGCAGCAGCTCGGGCGATAGGGCGGACGAGCGGCTGGCAATAAGAGCCACTGGACAACGTCACTTCGCGGGGCACCTTCTGCCGCGGGGGGAGAAGGCATTATTTCGACGCCCCCTCAATTGCCGGTTGGGTCACGCAGGCTCGCCCATGATTGTGACGGCGACTCTTCGCTGGTGTGGCCGGACGTCGCATTCGAGCAGGAAGACCTGCTGCCAGGTGCCCAGGGGCAGCCGGCCCTCTTCGATTGGTAAGCTCAGGCTGGGCCCCAGAAGCGTCGCCTGAAGATGAGAGTGGCCGTTGCCGTCATGCCAGGCCCGCTCGTGGCCGTAATCGTGGTTCGGAGGAATCAAGCGGTCCAAGAGCGCGGGCAGATCTTCCTGGAGGCCGGGCTCGAACTCGATCGTCCCCACCGCCGCGGTGCTGCCGATCACGCACAGCGTCGCGATTCCACGCTTGACTCCTGACTCGAGAACGGCCTGCTGGATTTCATCGGTCAGGTCGTGCATGTCGCGGTGGCCTGCGGTCGCTCGCTGGATGTACTTCTGGACGACCATCACGACATCTCCGCGATGTTGCCGACGATGCGCCCCGCTCCGCCCTCCGGCGCAGACACGCTCGATGACCTGATTGTAAATGGCTCCTCGCCACCGGGAAAGTGATCGGAGGGCCCTCTGGTCGAGTGTGCGGGTGGTCCGAAATCACCTTCGCTTTGCCGTCCTCAAAAGGCTGACGGTGATCGAGGCATGCCCCAGCACATGACCTGCACGGGCCTGCACGACCGCCTTGCCCGTGCCCCGCGGCGGTACCGTGAACAGCCCCTTGGCGGAAATCCGGCCGCCGCCGTGCGCGATTGACCAGTGGAACGCCGGCTGGGACGACAGGCGATTGCCGAACTGATCCAGGGCAGTCGCCGCGAACTGCTGCCGGGCGCCATTCTTGAGAGTGACCGTTGACGGCGAGATTGTAATCGAGGTCAGAATCGGCTTGACGGTGAGAGCGACCTGGCTCGTCACGCTCAATCCGCCTGGGCCGAGGATGGTCACCTGAAACGCGTACTGGCCGGCTCGATTGAACCTGACGGTTGTCTGCTTGGCCGCATTGGTGCCGTTGACGCTGAAGACGGGCGTACCGCCGGTCGGCGCGGCAGTGACGGCCCACGTGTAGGTCAGGGTCGACTCGCCTGCGGCGTCGCTGCCAAGGACCGTGATTTGCGTGCTCGTTCCGGTTACGGGATTGGCGCTCGACTTTGCCGGCGCGACCACGGTCGGAGGTGTGTTCACGGGCGGCGCTGGGGACGGCCCCGGCTGAGGACTTGGCGGCGGGTTTACCGAACCCGGGCCGTAGGTGAAACGGTCGGCCGTCGTGGCGGCACTGATTCCGTAGCCGAAAATCGGGCTGGTGTAGTTGCTGGAGTCTGCTCCGGAATCCACGCCCGAAAGAACGCGTACATCCACGGTTCCCGAACCGGCGGGAACGACTGCCGACACATGCGAATCGTCCAGGACCGTAACGTTCGTTCCTGCCGTGGTGCCGAAAAGCACCTGCAGGTGTCCGGCAGCCCCCGTGAAATTCTGGCCCACGACCGTCACCGTACTGCCGGCCGGTCCGCTGGCCTGGCTCAGTCCGGTCACGACGGGGGTTGAATCGACAACTTCGAAGTCGCTAAATGGCAGGCTCTTGAGGCCGTGGACGGAATCCTGGATATCGTTGTCGTTCCAGGTGAGCGTCTGCTGGTTGCTTGCGTTAACCGACTCACTGGCCCCGCTAATGTAGAAGTTGCTGCCGTTATCAGCAAGGATCAGCCCGTAGTCTTTCATCGCCTGGGCAATAACCTTTGATTCGGGGTCCAGACTTGAGATATCGACATTTGCCTTGAGCCGGAAACGGGCGCCCATCGGAGGCTGGAGGGCCGCGCTCGTGTTCCCCGGGTTCGCCGTGTGCGAGGCCGGGTAAAGGAACTGATCGAGGATGACGCTATTCTGGAGGGTGAACCGAATGGCGTGGTCGATGGCTCCCTGGCCTCCCTCGCTCTGAGGCAGCGCCTCGTCGGGCCGGAGAAGGCCAGGCAAGATCGGCAGCCCGGCAGCGTCTGCCGAGGTCCAGCCCAGGGTACGGAATTCGTCGGTATTCATGTTCCAGACGGTTTCCTGCTCGGCATGCCACATCCCGTCGGCGTTCTCGCTGGGCCGCGAGGCGCCGTAGAACTCGTAGTCGATGTTGTTGTCGACGTCGTAGACGATCAGGTGCGAGTCTCCGCGGTTGTCCAGGCCAACGGTGGGACCGTTTTGCATGTCTCCCTCGATCACAGGATTCGCGGGAATGGGCGCCGGCTCGATGTCGCTCTCGCTTGGATAGCCGTCGATCACCACGGAAACCTTGGGCTGTGAGTTGCCGTGCACCACGTTGTAGGGGATGCCGTAGAGCGGGTTGTTGCCCTGAGTATCCTGGCCGAAATCGGGATGAAGCGCGCCGTTGCCGTAGCTCGAGATGATGTTCTGGATGATCGCCGTCGAGTTCGCGGCAACCGGGGCACTTGCGATGTTCTGGTTCCAGGGGTTGTCCGACGGGAAAAGCTGCTGGCCCAGGAGCGACAGAACGACCCGCTCTTCCAGTGCCTCAAGCGGATACCTCGACGACTGGCGGCGATAGGCCGATTTCCGCCCAATTCCAGCGCGCAGTTTTGACCGCGTGGAGTCGATTCTCATCGTGGACTTCTCCGGGGGGTAAGGGGTAGGGCGCGTGGTCGTTCCTCCAGAACTCTAGTCAACGCCGCGGCTGATTGCAGGAAGGTAAGGACAAAAGACGACGGGTGCGGTCCTGGGGAAGCGCTACGGGCTTCAGGTTCGAGCGACTGCCCCCTGGACGACCTGTCGGCACTGGCGTAGGATCGGCTTTGACCCGGTTCAGAACGGCAAGCGAGGGCCAGATCGAGCCGTTTCGAGCCCTGCCGCGAACCGTGCCGGTACGGGACTTCAAGGTGGATGGCGCGTCCCCATCAAGCTTTTCTCAGGTAGGTTGCGCCAGGAAGACGCCCCGGAGACCTCATTTGGCGATGCAGCTTCCCGACGCGTCTGGACATGGTCCTGGAGCGTCTGCTCCGCCGGCCGCGGCAGAGCTGGAGAAGCGCGCGGCCGCGCGCGGCGCGAGCTGGTGGACGTGGAAAGTCTTCCTCGTGGTCTTTATGGTGAACCTGCTGGAGTCGATCGACCGCTGGCTCCTGCCCACGCTGCTGCGGCCACTCCGTGAGGAGCTGACTCTGTCGGACACCGAGGCAGGGTGGCTGGGGACACTCTTGCTGCTGAGCTATGCCCTCTGGAGTCCGGTCGTCGGCTTCCTGGCCGATCGGTTCAGCCGGCCCAGGCTGATGGCCCTGGGCATCGCTGTCTGGAGCCTGGCGACCGTGGGCACGGGACTGGCGCGTTCCTATACCGAGCTGCAACTGGCGCGCATCTTGGTGGGCATCGGCGGCTCGACCTTCGGCGTCATCGCCCTGGCGCTACTCATGGACTTATTCCCCCGCGGCGTCCGGGCGCGGGTGCTGTCGGCTTATTACCTGGCCATTCCGCTGGGTGCGGCGATCGGGTTGCGTTTAGGCTGGGCGATCGCCGAGGCGGGCACCTGGCACACGGCATTTCTGCTCACCGGAGGTCCAGGACTCGTGCTGGGGCTTCTGGCCTTGCTCCTACGTGACCCGCTACGAGGAAGTAGCGAGCCTGTGCCCGTCGACCGGCTGAAACTCCACGAGCACCTCGGACCTAGCCGGGAAGACTACATCGATATGATGGTCAACTCGTCTTATACCTATTCGGTTTTCGGCCTGGCCTTCTCGATGTTCGCGATCGCGGGACTGGTGTTCTGGCTGCCCACGTTTCTCATGGTCGTTCACGAACTGCCCGCGGAGCGCGTGAGTCTTTGGCTTGCCGGACTCGTCCCCGCGGCCATGGTGCTGGGCATGATGACCGGCGGCTGGCTGGCTGATCGGTACTCGCGCATCACCCCCCGGGCGCTTTTCGTCGTGCCCGGCATTGCCATGCTGGCGTCGATTCCGTTTCTGCTCTTGACGGTCTTTGGCCGCTCCGAGAAAGCGATAGGCCTGGGGCTCTTCGCGACCTTCACGCTTCTGTTTTGCAATACTGGCCCATGCCATGCAATCATCGCCAGCGTGGTGATGCCCAACATGCGTGCCGTGGCCTGCGCCGGGGCAATCACCGCTACGCACCTGCTGGGAGATCTCTTGTCGCCAGCACTCATGGGCTGGGTGGCCGACACCTTCGGTCAAGCCGATTCCATGGACACTTCGTTTGGCCACGCGCTTGCAGCCATCGGCGCCGTTCCAAAGGCTCTTCCCGGCCATGAGCCTGAAAACTTGATCGCCGCGCTTCTGTTGGCCGTACCCGCACTTTTGATCGCGGGTGCCGTCTTGCTGGCAGGGGCCCGGCACCTACCCCGGGAAATGGCTCTCATGTTAGCCAAACTGCGGGCTGCGCCCCGGCGTGCACTTACGGCCAGAACTCTTCTTGGGCGGTCCGTCGCGGCGCCTCCGGAGTTACAAGAGTCATGACAGCAAAAGACCTCGTCTGCGACGGCGTTGGCGCGCAACCCTGAATGTTGCTGGGCATGAATAGGCACATCATCCTTTGAAACGGAAATGGAGCGAACACGATGACGACACCGATTCGCGTGGCAGTGACCGGAGCTGGAGGTCAGATTGGCTATGCGCTG
>JBKQMU010000261.1:0-59070 GCA_052146555.1 Isosphaeraceae bacterium | reverse complement strand
ACCCTATCCATGCTCCCCGCGAATGAGTGCGCCGGTCGTCGCGGCGCCAGGGCAGTCGTTAGCGAAGGTGCGCGGCGAAGAATCCGACCAAGTCGCTATACATGTCCTGCTCGGGGTGCTCGCGCCCGCGGTAATCGTCGTGGTGGCGCAAGATGCATTCGACGCCCAGCACATCGAGCCGGGATTTCAATGCCAGGCCGAAACGGGGATGGTGAATCCCCACGCCCGCCCGGGCGTCCGGGGGAAGGTCCGCGTTGGGCTCGGAATAGAAGAGGATGACTGGCGGATCGTCCGACGAGACCAGGTTCAGCGGCGACGACGCTTCATACAGCCGGTGCACTTGGGGAGTGTCGGCCTCGGCGTCGGAAGTGACGCCGAAAAGCGCTCGCAGCGCCACGTGCTCGTGAGCTCGACCGCCGATGAGCTCTTTGATGAACCGCGGGTCGTAAGACGTCTGGGCTCCAACCGTCCCCATGCACGCCAGGCGTGACGATTGCCGGAGCACCGGGTCGCTGCTGGCGGGATCGGCCAGGTCATCATGAAAGCCGACCCAAAGCGAAATGCCAGCGCCGGCCGAGTTGCCGCAGGCCGCGATTCGCTTCGGGTCGATGCCCAGCTCTGACGCCTTGAGTCGCAGAAACTGGACGGCCCGGGCGCCGTCTAACATCGGTGCCGGGAACGGGGCCTGGGTGGAAAGCCGATAGTTGGCCGATGCGACCGAGATGCCCCGCGCCAGACATCCGTGAATCATCCACGCCGGCACGCTGGACTTGTCGCCACCGAGAAAGCCGCCGCCGTGAAAGAAGATCACAAGCGGGGCCGCGGCTGGCCTGCCCCCCGCCGTCGGCGTCACTGGAGCTTTCCAGAGGTCCAAAACATTACGTTCGAACGGGCCATATTGCAAGTTGGTTAGATCGGGCCGTGGCTTTTCCGCATCCCAATGTTTACGGACTTGGGCTGCCCCCTCCAGCGAGATCAACAGTAGAAGTGTAATTATGCCCAGTAGCGCCAGCCGGCGCGATCGGGGTTGCCAGCTCATCGATGCTCCTCACGTTAGTCACCGCGTCGGCCAGCCAAAGAGCTGGCCACTACCAAGTTTGCGCGATTTGACATAGGAGTCAACGGGCGATCGCGTCGAGGAATTTAACGGTCCCAACGGCACTGATCACTGCGTGAACCTTGCACCCTCAGGTAGTGGCCGGTTCGCAATTCCCCCGTTTGCCTCCCTCTCGCTGTTCTATGGTCCTCATAGGCGGAGATCATGCGCGGAGACTGAACAATTCTCGTGATTGGATGAATGTAATCGAGGGGCTCCAGGAGCCATCTGGCGGCTCGGCCGGGTTCCTTTGAGAGGATGGGTGGCACAATGTCAGGTATGCGGGGTCCGGGTTCGAGCAACAGAATCGAGGGTCTTTGGCACCGTCGGGGCCTGAGGCATGCGTTTCGGGTCGAAAATCGGAGACGTCGTCCGTTGCTGGAGTCGCTGGAGACGCGTCAATTGCTCTCCACTTATCGCGTGACCAACACCTCCGATGATCCGACTGCTCTTGGAACGCTGCGGGACGCGATCACAGCGGTCAACAACGACCCCAATCCCGGTTCCGACAACATCGAGTTCGACATCCCCGCCTCCACGTCGGCCGATCTCGCCACTCCGGTTCCCGGATTCGATCCGACTACGCAGACATGGCGGATTACGCTGAATTCGCAGCTGCCGAACATCACGCACCCGGTCACGATCGACGGCTATTCTGAAGCCCGCGTGGGCGTGCCCTTCCGGTATCCCACCCAGTCGGGCCTAGCCGTTCAAAGCCTGTCGTTGGTGGGCAGCCCGACGGGGGGCACATTCACGCTGACCACTCAGGATTCGATCATGTCGCCGGGAGGGACAACCGTCCCCCTGCCCTGGAACGCAACCGCCGCCCAGGTACAATCGGCGCTCTGGACCATCCTCGGCGCCGGCAACGCGACGGTCACCGGCGGTCCGCTGCCGGACAATCAGATGATGATCACCTTCGGGGGACCCTACGCTCGTCAACTCCTTCTGGGCCTGAAATCGACCAACGACAACTTGACTGGCGGCACAGCGCCGGGGGTGAGCCTCCAAATGACCGCCGTCGGGGGAACGGCGGAAACCACTCCAACCTATATCCAGTCGAGCCCCAATAGCACTCCGGCCCTTGACGGAGACAATGCTCGCGACCGCGTCATCATTGACGGCAGTGGCATTGCCGGCAACAAGCTGACAAACGGAAGCGTCGGATTTGTGCTCGACGCCTCGCACTCGATCTTGCGCGGATTGGACATTATCAACTTCGGCGTCGGTGTGACGGTCCCCGCCCTTGACACTTCGAATAGCCCGGTTGTCGGCACGTTGATCCAGGGCAACAACATCGGTGATTACTACTACTATCCCGTCGACCAGATTACTGGCCAGCCACTGCCTTCGCCGAATACGGACGGGTTCACAAGCGGTCAGGGGAACGGCCTGCAGGGGGTAGTCCTCTACTCGTCCAACTGCACCGTCGGCGGCAGCAACCCCCAAGAATGTAATATCATCGACGGCAACGGCGCGCAGGGCATCCTGGCGGAGCCTGGGGCCTCGGGCAACCAGATCTTGGGTAACCAGATCGGAGTGGCCGGTCCCTCGGACAGCGGAGTTTACGCCAAGGACGGCAATGGCGCCGAGGGCGTCTTGATTCTCTCGGCCGGTAGCCTCTCCAACCCGCTGGGAATTACTTATTCATCGAGCAACTTCGTGGGTTCGGCCACTGGCGGCAACGTGATCTCGGCCAACGGCGGCGCAGGGGTCCGCATCGTGGGTGTCGGGGCCAATCGCAACCTCGTTCAGGGCAACTATATCGGGGTCGCGCCTGGGGGCGGATACCCGTTTGGCTCGGGCGACCCGGGCAATCTTGGCGACGGCGTGAGGATCGAGGGCGGTTCGCAGAACCAGATCGGCGGCGACGCTTCGGACCTGGGCAACACGATCTCTACCAATGGCGGTGCCGGCGTTTACATCACCGCCATCACCGACCAGGTGACCGGCAACCCCGACCAGGCGACCAACAACGTCGTTTCCTACAACCTGATCGGCACGACGTCCTCGGGAGAGCAGATCCTCGGCAATTCGTCCGATGGCGTGTCCATCTATTCGCCCAGCAACACGGTCGGCCCGGGCAACGTGATCTCGGGCAACCTCCGTGGAATCGGCATCTACGGCCCCGGCGCAAGCACTCCCGGCGCGGCCACCGATATCATGGTCTTCAACAACCTGATCGGCACCGACCAAACGGGCAAGCAAGGCTTCGGCAACGCCTACGAAGGCATTCGCATCGACGGCTCATCGGCCAACACCATTCAGGGCGATGCCGCGGGATCACAGGTGATCTCGGGCAACCAGGTGGGCGTGGGGATTTATGGCTCGCAAGCGACCCAGAACCTGGTCATCGGCAACCTCATCGGCTCCGATGTCACCGGACTGCTGGACCTGGGCAACAAGAACCAGGGTGTGCTCATCAGTGGAGCGCTGAACAATACCATCGGCGGTAGCCTCGGCTCCAGCCGCAACCTGATCTCAGCCAACCACTGGGGTGTTCAGCTCGACGGCGCGGGTGCCACGGGCAACACGATCGAAGGCAACGAGATCGGCACGGACATCACCGGCGCCGCGCCGCTGGGCAACGAAGTCGAGGGTGTGATCTTCAGCAACGGTGCCAGCAACAACACGATCGGGGGGGTGGCCGCGGGCCTGGGCAACATCATCGCCTTCCACGTGAGGTCTGGCGTTCTGGTCGAATCGGGAACCGGTGACAGCATCCTGTCCAACAGCATCTTCGCGAACGGCCGGATCGGGATCGACCTGGTCGCTGCCGGCGACCCGGCCGACGGTGTCACCCCCAATGCGCCAGGAACACGCGTCGGTCCCAATGACCTTCAGAACTACCCTGTCATAAGTCAGGTAACCTCCAACGGCACACTCACTGACGTCTCGGGGTCGCTCAACAGTCTGCCCAACACCACGTACCTGATCCAGTTCTTCACCAACCTGACTGCTGACCCTAGCGGATACGGCCAGGGCCAGACGGGCTTTGGCTCGTACCAGGTCACGACGGACTCAAGCGGCAACGCGACGTTCACGGTGCCCTTTGCCGCGGCGTTTCCCTCAGGCGCGGTTCTCTCAGCTACGGCCACGGAATTGGTGGGGGCGTCCCTCACTCCTGGCGATACGTCTGAATTTTCTCGGGATGTCCCAGAGTCATCCACATTCCAGTTCAGCGCCGCCTCCTATATCACGACCGAAGCGAGCGGTGCGGCCACCATCACGGTCACGCGCAGCCTGACCTCGACAACCACCTCGGTCTACTACTCGACGGCCGCTGGCGGCACGGCTACTCCCGGGTCCGATTATGTCCCGATTGCTCCTCCTCAGCTCCTGACTTTCGCGCCCGGCGTTGCCAGCATGACCTTCACGGTGCAGATCCTCGATCCGCATCTCATCGGCGGCTCGAAGACCGTGAACCTGGCGCTGTCGAATCCCAGTCCGGCCGGTGTCGCCGCAATCGACTTTCAGACCACGGCCGTACTGCGGATCAATGATAACGATTCAGGTGCCTCGGGCTCCTTCGTCGTCACCAATACGAACGATTCCGGGCCGGGCTCTCTGCGTCAGGCGATCCTGAACGCCGATGCCGCGTCCTTCCCGAGCGAGATTATTTTCGATATACCCGCGGCGACGGATAATTTGCTATCGGTTCCCTACGAGACCATCGACCCGTCGAGAGGGAAGACGCCGATTCAAGACTTCGACCCGGTGACCCAGACCTGGACCATCAACCCGCTAACCCCCTTGCCTGTGATCTCTCAGACGGTGACGATCGACGGGTTTACCCAGGCGGCTACCGGGGTTCCCTTCCGATATCCCTCCCAGGTCAGCTCAAACGTCCAATCCGTCACGATTACCGGCGCTCCGACGGGGGGAACGTTCACGCTTTCGACCTCAGGTTCTCCGCTACCACCGGGTACGACCGGGCCGATCGCCTACAACGCCACGCCCGCCCAGGTGCAGGCGGCGCTGGTAAGCATCCCGGGCATGATTGGAAACGTCGCGGTGACTGGCTCCGTCGGGGCCTACACCATTGCCTTCCAAGGCGCCTTCGCCGGGCAATCGCTCCCCAAGCTGACCGCCAACGCCAGCGGCCTGACCGGTACCACGCCCGGAGTCTTGGTGGCGATAGTAAACCTGGGTGGCCTTCCTGTCAGCAGTCCGACCTTGATTAAGTCGGTTCCCAACAGTACCGCGGCGAAAAACGGCAACAACGCGCAAATACGAGTCATCATCGAGGGCAACCAGACCGTAGGCGGTACTGGACTGGTGGTCGAGGCGTCGCACTGCGTCATCAGCGGTCTGATCATCGACGGTTTCGACATCGGCGTTTCGGTGCCTCTCACCACGGACGTGGGCAACTTGATCCAGGGTAACTACATCGGTAATTACCTGATGTACCCGGTTGACGCCACCACCGGTACCTCCTTGACCGAGTCGAGCTCGGCGTACTTGGCCGGCTTGGGCAACACGCAGCAGGGCGTCTACATCAACGCCAACAACACCACCGTCGGCGGGACAAATCCTCAGGAAAACAACGTGATCGCCGGCAACGGCGCGGAGGGCGTCTGGATTGACACCGGTGGCACCGGCAACGTGGTCGAAGGCAACCAGATCGGCATGGTCGGTCCCTCAACCAACGGTCTCTACTTTCAGGTAGGCAACGGCGCGGATGGGGTGCTCGTGGACGGCTCGAGCAACATCGTCGGCGGCCCGAGCGACGCGGCGGCCAACGTGATCTCGGGCAACGGCGGCAACGGGGTACGCATCGTCGGACCGGTGGCCACTCGCACCGTCGTGGCTGGCAACCTCATCGGACTGGCCCCCGGCGGCGGGTATCTCTTCGGAACCGGCAACCCCGGTAACGGCAGCAGCGGCGTCGAAATTGACAATTCCGCCCAGAACGAGGTTGGCGGGCCGAGCTCGAGCTGGGGTAACGTCATCTCCTCCAACGCTGGTGCAGGGGTGCTGATCACGGGAATCACGTCCACCACCAACACGGTGGCGTACAACTTGATCGGTACTACCGCTAGCGGCTCGGCCGTCAAAGGCAACTTGCAAGACGGTGTGGCAGTGTTCTCACCTCAGAATACGATTGGCCCGGGCAACGTGATCTCGGGCAACCTGCGGGGCGTCGACATCGAAGGCGCAAACGCCAGCGCGACTCTCGTCCAGGGCAACCTGATCGGCACCGACTTGACCGGCGAGATCGACCTGGGCAACGCCCAAGTGGGTGTGCTGATCCAGAACGCCACCGACGCGGTGATCGAGGGGGACGGCAAGGGCTCTCAGGTGATCTCGGGCAACCTGCAGGGGGTCGTCATCAGCGGGGCGTCGGCGACCCGCAACCTGATCGAAGGCAACTTAATCGGCACCGACAAGACCGGGCAGTCGGCCATGCCCAACGCTCAGGAAGGCGTGGACATCGAAAGCGCGCCGGGCAATACCATCGGCGGCACCACGTCAGCGGCCCAGAACCTGATCTCGGCCAACCACTGGGGCGTGCGACTCGACGGCGGCTCTGACACGCTTAATATTCCCATGTTTAATCTCGTCGAGGGCAACCTGATCGGCACCGACATCACTGGCAAGGTGCCTTTGGGCAACGAGGTCAACGGCGTGATCGTCAGCACCGGCGCCAGCAACAACACGATCGGCGGGACGGCCGCCGGTGCCGGCAATACGATCGATTTCAACGTCCAGGCCGGCGTCGCCGTCCAGCCGGGAGCCGGCAACAGCAACAGCGTCGGCAACAGCATCCTGTCTAACAGCATCAATTCCAACGGCAAGCTGGGCATCGACTTGGTCGCTTCCGGCGACCCGCCCAACGGGGTTACGCCCGATGCGCCGGGCATTCGCTCCGGCCCCAACGACCTGCAAAACCATCCGATCCTCCAGACCGCCATCGGCGGCGGCTCGATCAGCTCGATCCAGGGGACACTCAACAGCCTGCCGAACACCACGTTCGTGGTTCAGTTCTTCACCAACACCGTGCCCGACCCTTCGGGATACGGCCAGGGGCAGACCTTGATCGGCTCGACCTCGGTTACCACCGACGGCAGCGGCAATGCAACGATCAGCTACGCACCCGGGACGGTCTTGAGTCCCAACGCCTGGATCAGCGCGACGGCCACGGTCATCTTGAATCCGGCCACGATGACGACCGGCGACACATCCGAATTCTCGAATTCCGTCTCCGCCCAGCCAGTGAGCGTCCAGTTCGCGACCTCGACCATCAACGTCGATGCCACGGCGGGAACCGTCCTCGTAGATGTTCAGCGCGTGGGGAACACCAACGCCAAGGTCTCGGTCAATTACGCCACGGGGGGCGGCACGGCGGTCGCCGGCAAGGACTACACAACCGCCACCGGAACGTTGACCTTCCAGCCAGGCCAGACCGACCAGACCTTCCCCATCACGATCCTTTCCAACCCGTCTCAGCTTTCCAGCTCGGTGACGGCGAACATGACGCTCAGCCAGCCGACCGGTGGCGCGACGCTGGGGACGATCAGCACGGCGACTTTGACCATCGACAATAACCTGCCCCCCATTCTCCAGTTCAATAGCGCAAGCTATTCGGTCTCGGCGACCGCCAGCTCGGCACTGGTGACGGTAGTGCGCGGAGGAGGCGATCTGGGCACGACCGTTCAGGTCGGCTACACCACGCTCGGTGGCACGGCCGTCCCCGGCACCACCTACACGCCAGTCTCCGGAACTCTTACGTTCCTGCCCAACCAGACCACGGCCTCGTTCAGCGTTCCTATCATTCCCAGCACGAGCGCGACAACGGTCCAAACGGTCGGCCTGGCGCTCTTCGGTCCGACGGCAGGCGCCGAGCTTGGTGCGATCAGCTCGGCCCCCCTCATGATTGTGCCCGGCTCATCCAACAACCCCAGCGGTCCGGTCGACCACGTCTCGCCCGTGGTCACAGGCCAGCAACTCATCGTCGGCCCGGGCGGAATCACAGGGGTCGTCTTCAGCTTCAGCAAGCCGATGGATCCAACGCGTGCCGCCGACCTGGGCAACTACGGCTACTTTGCCAGGATCGCGGGACCGGACGGCCTCTTCAGCAACCCGGACGACGGTTACGTGGCACTCTCTTCGGCCAGCTACAACTCCGCCAGCGCGAGTGTGACGGTCATTCCCAAATCACCGCTTCCCTTGGGAACGTTCGTGCAGATCACCCTGGACGGTCTGGCCACGCCGCTTCTGAACCGGGGTCTGGCTGATACCTCCGGCAACCTGCTAGCTGGCCAGAGTGGTGTGCCGGGCTCACCCTACGTCGTAACCTTCGGCGTCGGCACCCAGCTCCACTATGCCGACAGCCATGGCAAGAGCGTCTCGCTGAGCCTCAGCGGAGGGGGAGAGGTCGAAATCTTCCGCGGTCCTACCGGCGATGTTCTATCGGCCAGCTTGATCGGCACAGTGCCCCGAAGGAGCGTGCTGACCCTTACCGCCAGCGGCGGCAACGCGAGCACGACGTACCTGCCGCCGTTCCAGAACGCCTCCGGCGTGACGTTCCGCTACAAACCGTCGGCCGCGGCCTTCCGCAGCCAACCGCAGCAACCGGCTCCGACGGTTGTTCATCATGCCGCCAAGCCTCTCCGTGTTGTGAGACCGGCCGTACGCCGCAAGAAGTGACGAACCGGCCGCATCCCGCGGGATGCCTAAGCACGTCAACCTGCGCCTTGACCCCCGAGGGAGGCCGTCGCTGCGGCCTCCCTTTTTCTGCAGCCGCCTGTCCACCGCCGCGCTTACACACGAGGCCGGGCCATGCTCGGCCCGGACTTATGCGCTCTTTACAAGCGTCGGCACGATCTCGCAGAATAAATCCTTACGACCCCGGCGAGGGGCCTTCCTGACGCGCGACCCGGGCCCGACGATTGCGCCTGCCGGCAGTGGCCACGGTCGATTTCTAATGTGACGGGATTTCTATGTCATTGCCAGATGCGGTGTCCCCGGCCAAGCCTCGGTTCGACAACCGGGGCCAGTACAGTCACAGCTCGATTCTCAGGTACGAGAAGATTTTCGGGGAGCACTACGTCAGCACCGGCGGCGCGGCGACGACCGACGACCTGTGTGCCCGCCTGGGTGATTGCCTTCGTCCCGGGGCACGCGTGCTCGACGTGGGCAGCGGGATCGGCGGTGCGGCTTTTCACCTGGCCCGGGCGCGCGGGGCGCGAGTGACGGGAATCGACCTGGCCGAGGAGATGGTCGCGATCGCCCTGGACCGGGCCGGCCAGTTGGGGATCACCGGCCTCGTCCGCTTTGTCCTGGGCGACGTCCTCGAGATGCCGTTTCCGGAGCCCTTCGACATCATCTGGAGTCGCGATGCCCTGATGCACGTCGCCGACAAGCCACGCCTCTTCTCTCGGCTCTACAGCCTGCTGGAGGACGGCGGGCGGATCGTCATCACCGACTACGCACGGGGCAAGACCCCGGCCTCGCCGCAGTTCGAGGAATACATTGCCGAAACGGGCTATCACGTCGTCGAGCCAGAGCAGTATGGCCAGCTCCTTCGTGATGCGGGGTTTGTGGACGTCGTCGTCCACGACGCTACCCCGACATTCGTCGATATCTTGCGGCGTGAATCCAAGCGGCTCGTCGAGCACCAGGCGGACTTCCTCACGGTATTCACAGAGCAAGACTTGAATTACCTGGTGGAAAGGTGGGCCATGAAGGACCGGTTCTGCCAGGCCGGCGACATGAAATGGGGCATCTACCTGGGAAGCCGGAGCGGCCCGAAGGCGGCGGGCTAAGGAAGGCCGAAGATCAGCTCGAGGGGACGATGTGGTGTCGCGGACGAAGACCGAGGACATCCGGGACCTTGCCCGGTTCGGATACCGGCAACAGCTCGACCGGTCGCTCGGCAGTTTCTCGTCGTTTGCCGCCGGGTTCTCGTACATCTCGATCTTGACCGGCATCTTCCAGACGTTTCCTCTCGGGTTCGCGGCGGCCGGACCGGCGTTTTTCTGGACCTGGCCGGTGGTATTCTTGGGACAGTTCACCGTGGCGCTGGGCTTTGCCGAGCTGGCGGCCCACTATCCCCTCTCGGGGGGCGTGTATCAGTGGGCGCGGCGGATCGGCTCGCCAGCCTTGGGCTGGATGACCGGCTGGGTGTATCTGGCCTGCTCGCTTGTCTCGCTGGCGGCCGTGGCGCTGGCGCTCCAATCCACGCTGCCCCAAATTGCTCCGTTCTTTCAACTTTTCGGTGATGGATTGGACCCTGCCGACCAGGCGCACAATGCCGTGCTCTTGGGCTGCGCACTCATCGGGCTAACGACAGCGATCAACGCGGCCGGCGTTCGGCTCTTGGCCAGGATCAACAACGTCGGCGTCGCCGTCGAGCTTGCCGGCGTGCTCCTCTTGATCGTGCTGCTTTTCTACCGCGCGCGACGCGGTCCTGAGGTGCTTCTGGAAACCCGGGGCCAGAGCGAACCGGGACTTGCGAACTGGCTCGGCCCCCTCCTCTCTGCCGCCGTGATGCCGTCTTACGTGCTCTACGGGTTCGACACGGCCGGCATGCTGGCCGAGGAGACCAGAGAGCCACGCCGCCGCGCTCCTCGGGCCATACTTCAGGCCCTTCTGGTCGCGGGGGTCGCAGGCGGACTCTTGATTGTGGCGGGACTGCTGGCTGCCACGGACCCGGCTGCACCGGACCTGGACAAAATCCGTGGCGGCTTAACGTCGATCGTCAAGAACGCGCTTGGCCCGGGATTGGGAACGGCCTTGCTCGCGACGGTCGTCTGCGCGGTCTCCGCCTGCGCTCTGGCGGTCCACGCCGGCACGGTCCGCTTGATCTTTGCGATGGCGCGCGACAACAGCCTTCCTTTCGCACGGACGCTGGCCCAAGTCCGGCATGAGACCCGCACGCCCATCGCCCCGGCCCTGGTGACGGGCGCCGTCGCGGCGAGCATCCTTCTCTTGAGCATCAACCTGCCCCGCATCATCGAGACGCTCTGCTCGGTCGCGCTGGTCTGGGCCAACCTGGCTTACCTGATGGTGAGCCTGCCGCTTCTGTTCCTCCGGCTGCGGGGCTGGCCCGAACGCGTGAGTCCGAAGTCCGATGTTCCCGCTTCCGCAACCGCCAAGAGCGCCGCAGCGAGATCGAGCTTCGCGCTGGGACGATGGGGGCTTCCCGTCAACCTTATCGCTGTTTCCTGGGGGCTGCTGGTGATTGTCAACATGAGCTGGCCCCGGGCCGAGATCTACGGTACCGACCCGGTAGGCCGCTACGCGGCGAGCCTGGCGAGCCTGGCTCTCTTCGGCATCGGAGCGGCCTATTACCTGACGCGGGCGCGGAGTGGAGGTGAGATCTTGCCCGACCACGCCGCAGGCGTCTGACCGGGGCCGATTTAGCCGCTGGAACATTCCCCCCTGCCGCTGGGACCGGTTCGCGCCGATTGAGCCGGAAAGGTCTCCCAGCGCCCGAGCGGATCGCGACATGGACCAAGCATCATGCAACGATTGAACCCGACGATCCAAGAAGCGGATCGAGAGCACCTTCCGAGCCCAGCCCGGGGCATTGAAACGCCCAGCCGCTGGCAACGGTTCCTGGGCTGGTGCGTGCACGGTTACACGGCGCTGGGGCTCGTGGCCGCGGCCCTGATGGCCGTTCTGCTCGTGCGGGGCGGACCGGCTTCGTTCCGGTGGTGCTTCTGGCTCATGACCGCGGCAACGATCGTGGACGCGACCGACGGCGCACTCGCGCGCCTAGTCCAGATCAAGAAGGTCGTGCCCGGATTCGACGGCCGTCGGCTCGATGATATCATCGACTATCTCAACTACACATTCTTGCCCATTCTCTTGATCTGGCGGGCCGAGCTCCTGCCCGAGGGCCAGGAAGGATGGCTCATCCTGGCCCTCGTGGCCAGCATCTACGGCTTCTGCCAGGTACAGGCCAAGACGGACGACGGATACTTCCTCGGCTTTCCCTCGCTCTGGAACGTGGTCGCCTTTTACCTGTACGTGTTGCCGATCTCCGCCTGGGGCTGCCTGGCGATCGTCTTGATTCTCTCTGTGCTCACGTTTGTCCCCAGCAAGTATCTTTATCCGTCACAGCCGGGGCGGCTCAACCAACTGGCGACGTTGCTGGGCCTGGTGTGGGCCCTTCCGCTGGGATGGCTGCTTTGGAGCCTGCCGGAAAGCATCATTCCGCGGACTGACCCGGGGCTCCAGCGGCTGGCGATCGTTTCGCTGTTTTACCCGGTCTTCTACCTGGGCGCATCGTGGATCGTGACCTGGCGGCAGTGGAGAAGATTCAGAGGGTCGCGGTGAATCATGGTGGGATCAGCTTTGCGTATGATCCGGATCAGCCCTTGGATTTTAGATTGCAGATATTAAGATTTCAGTCTGAAATTTTCAGTATCGACCTTCACTCTGTTGCTCTGGCCTGGCGCTGGCCCTCCTCGACGTCGACCATCCAGAGCAAGAGTCCGCCCACGGCGAAGAAGCCGATCACACCCAGAATCGCTCCCCGGCTCGAACCGGAGATTTGGCTGATCACGACGAAAAGCGCCGGGCCGAAGATGCCCGCGAACTTCTCGACGACGGCGAAGAACCCAAAGTATTCGCCTGACTTGTCGCGCGGGATCATGCTCGCGAAAAGCGACCGACTCAGGGCCTGTGTACCCCCCTGCACCGTCCCCACGAGGATGGCCAGGATCAGGAAGTGAGTTCCGGTGCTCATCGAGTAGCCGACTATGCAAATTAGCGTGTAGACGAGCAGCCCCAGCAGGATGGCTCGTTTGGCCCCGATCTTGGTGGCGAGCATGCCAAAAAGGAACGAGAACGGAATGCCGACGAACTGGACTAAGAGAATCGATGCGATCAGGGCCCCGCGCTCGATCTTGATTTCCCGGCCATAGACCGTGGCCATCCGGATGATCGTGCCGATGCCGTCGTTATAGATGAGGAAGGCCAGGAGCATCAGGAAGCCCTGTCGATAGCTTCGGAGCTCGCTGGCGGTCTGCGCCAGGCGCGCCAGCGTGGCCCGGATAGGACTTTCGCCCCGGCGCTCCTGGGGCTCCAGGCTCCGCGCAGGTTCGGGCACGCGGCGGAAGAGCGGAATCGAGAAGACGAGCCACCAGATGGCCACCGACAGAAACGCCAGCCGGGTCGGCAGGGTGGCCTGGGACTCGCTGAGATTCTCACCCGAGGGGAGTCCGAACCAGCCGGGCTTGAGAATCCAGGCCAGATTCAAAGCCAAGAGGAGCCCACCTCCCAGATAACCCAGCGCATAGCCGGCGGTCGAGACGCGGTCGATCTCATCGTCGCGCGCGATGTGCGGCAGCAGAGCGTCATAAAAAACGAAGCTGCCGTTGGCTCCGAGGTTGGCCACCACGAAGAGGACCGACGCCAAGAGCCAGTCGCCCGTGTGGATAAAATACATGAGCGCGACGGCGGCTAAGCCAATGAAAAGAAAGACGCCCAGCAGCCTCTTCTTCTGTGCGCTGTAGTCGGCAAAGGCCCCCAGGATTGGTGAGATCAAAGCGATGATCGTCATTCCGACGGTCGTCGCCAGCGCCAGCAGCGACGAGGCGTCTTTCCCCTTCAGACCCGCACAGGCGACGTCCGAGAAATAGATCGGAAAGACGGCCGTGATGATCGTGCAGACCATCGCCGAGTTGGCCCAGTCGTACATCGCCCAGGCGCGCAGCTCGGGGCGTGAGAGGCCCAGCACCTCCAGCGCCCGAGGCAACCACGAGGCGCGAGCCGCGGACTGGCGGTTGGCGACGGCCGGATCTTGCATGTGGTTACTCCCCGGGGGCAGCTCTTTGAGTTGTACGACAAACGCCTCAAATGTTGACCGCGGCGGTATTGAACCACACGTCGGTGGCGGCAATGTTTCAAAATCTTGTCCCGGTGGCGAGGCGGTCGCTAGACTAATTGGCTGGAATGGATCCAGCGTCGTCAGGCGGATGCCAGTATCGCCCCCGCGGGACAGGCCATGAATGCGATCACACTAGGGCAGGACGTGTCAAGGGACTTGCGTCTTGCCTGTGCCGAACTGCGAGAGCGGCTGCGTGCCGGTCAAGTAACGCGCGTGGAAGAGTTGCTGGCCGACTATCCTGCGCTGGGTCTCAGCGACGAAGCGATAGTCGAGTTGATCCATGCCGAGGTGGTTGCGCGCAATGAGCTGGGCCAGAGGCCAACGCTTGAGGAGTGGCAGGAGCGGTTTCCGGGGCTTCTGCCCCGGATCGAGCACGTTCCCGAGTTGCGCGACTTGTTCGGCTCCGAGATTCCGACTCTCTCCGACACCTCGAATGCCCCGACCAATCCGGACGCCTTGATCTCGCCCGCAGTCAAGCAACTGCCTCGGATCAGCAATTACCAGTTGCTCCAGGAGCTGGGGCGGGGCGGCATGGGCATCGTCTATAAGGCTCGCCAGACCAACTTGAGCCGCATCGTGGCTCTGAAGATGATCCTGGCGGGCAAGCATGCGGGCCTGCGAGAGCGAGCGCGGCTGCGTAACGAGGCCCAGGCCACGGCTCAGTTGCTCCATCCTAACGTCGTCCAAATCTACGAGATTGGCGAGCACGACGGCCTTCCCTTCCTGGCGATGGAATACGTCGGCGGCGGCAACCTGGCCCGCATGATGCGGGGTGCGCCACAGGCCTTTCGCTGGTCGGCCCGGCTTACCGAGACGCTGGCCAGGGCCATCCACGTGGCCCACGAGCGCGGCATCGTCCACCGCGATCTGAACCCCAGCAACATTTTGATGACCACGGATGGAACGCCCAAGATCTCGGACTTCGGTCTGGCGAAGTTCTTGCTGGACGACCAAGGGCTCTCGCTGAGCGGCGTGCTTCTGGGCACGCCCTCTTACATGGCCCCCGAGCAGGTCTCCGGCGACGGCCGGAACATCGGTCCGGGCACTGACGTCTACGCCTTGGGCGCCTTGCTGTACGAGATGCTGACAGGCAAAGCCCCTTTCCGCGGCTTCACCCCGATGGAGACCATGTGCCAGGTCATGGAGGCCGATCTCGTGGCTCCGTCGCGGCTCCGCCACGGCCTTCCCCAGGACCTCGAAACGATTTGCCTGAAATGCCTTAATCGCAACCCAGCCGAGCGGTACGCGTCAGCCTTGGACCTGGCCGACGACTTGAAGCGGTTCCAGGAGAACCAGTCGATTTTAGCTCGCCGCACCCCGAGATACCGCCGGGCAATCAAATGGATGCATCGCCAACCCCGGGTCGCCGCCCTGCTGGGGCTCTGCACACTCTTGATTGTGCTTCTATTGGTCGTCACCGCGGTCTACAACCAGTACGTCAACGAGAAGAACCGCCAGTTGGAGCACGGTCTGACGCTGGAGAACAAGCTTCGCAGCATGTACGAAATCGAGCGCGTCAGGTATGGCAACGAGGCCGGCCTGCTGCTGCGGCAAGCGTACGTAGGACAGCTTAACCAGATTAAGCAAAGTCTCGACAACGGGCAGATCGAGACGGCGCAGGAGCAGTTCGCAAACCTGCGCGACATGCGCGCGGCGGAAAACGAGCGAGGCTTCGAGTGGTATTACTTGGATCGCCTGACCCGTCGCTCTGGCTGGTCTTTGAAGGGACACACGGCGAGCATCACCTGCGTGGCCACAGCCCGGCTCGCGAAAATGCTGGCCTCGGGCGATTCCGCGGGCAATGTGCTGCTCTGGGACCCAGAAGCAGGGGAACCCCTGCGCTGCCAGGGAAAACATGATGGGCCGGTCGTGAAAGTGGCCATCGCGGCTGCAGGGCCGCGACGGCGGCGGGTCGCCGCGAGTCTGGGAAAAAGCAGTAAGGGGGCTCTGGATCTGTGTCTCTGGGCGGCCGAGAACGGTGAGCCGCTGGCCTGCCGTCGCCTGGAGTGCCTCGAAAATGCGGAACTTCGATTCGCGCCCTCCGGCGACGTGCTCTTCGTGAGTGGACGCTCGCCTCAGGCGACCGCCCCAAAACTCCTATTCTGGAGGCTCGATGACCGCGGCCGTCCCGGGCCGATGCTGCGGAGGGACGATATCGCGGGGTGGGCGTGCCCGCTCGATGGTTCGCTCCTGGCACTGGGACGAAGCGATGGAACGATCCGGCTGGAAAGCTTGACGTCTGGCGCGTCGCCTCAGCTTAAGCAGACTTCGGGGGGCAAGGCGCTGGCGCTTTGCTTCTCTCGCGATGGCAAGATGCTTGCGGCCGGCCGAGAGAATCACCGCGTAACCGTCTGGGACTTGGGCACCGGCCGCATTCGCCATGATTATGCCGATCATGACGAACCGGTTGTCTTCCTCGATTTCTGCCTGCTCGATCAGGCACTCGTCGGCTGCGAGGCAGGCAGGGTGCTCTGGACCCGCCGGCTGGACCAGGACGGACCCAGACGCCTGCTGCCAGGAGTCGAGAGCCCGACGACCACCGTCTGCCTCGACCCCGAAGGCCGGTTTCTCGCGGCCGGGAGCAAGAACAAACCTGTGACGGTCTGGGACCTGGAGTCCGGCGGCAAGGTCGGCTCGTGGTCATCCGGTGCTCGGTTCCTTGACCAGCTTGCCTTCACTCCGGATGGCCAGACGCTCGTGCTCGCTTGCCAGGATGAGCGACTCCGGGGCTGGCCCTTCCACGATGCATCCGACGTCGGCCGGGTCCTCAGGGACCATCGAGCCGCAGCACTTGCACTGGCGTTCTCTCCCGATGGTGTGCTCCTGGCTTCCGGGTCCGCCGATCGCACGATCAAGTTGTGGGATGTGCGAACCGAGCGGCTACTCTTGACTCTGCGGGCCCACGATCAGGCGGTCACGGCACTATCGTTCTTCCCCGAGCAGGACCTGATCGCCAGCGTCGGCCTAGACGGGAAGGTCATCCTCTGGAACCTGATTCGCGACGAGTCCCGAGCAGGCGAGCTCGCGGCCGAGCCGACGGTGCTTCTCGGCTCCGGCGAACCGCTTTACGCCCTAACCACATCGACGGATTGCGTGCACTTAGCCGTGGCCGGCTCGAGCGGAACCATCTCGGTCTGGAACGTCGGTAACAAGGCCGTCGAGACCACTTTTCAAGGGCATGATGGACCCATTTTTGTCCTGGCCTATTCGGCCAACCCGGGGGTAATGGCGTCGGCCGGAAAAGACGGAACCGTCCGGTTCTGGGACATGAAGAGCCGTCCCGCCGCACCCCACACTCATGCGTTTGCCTGTGCCATGAGAGCCGTCGCGTTCTCGAGCGACGGGTTGACGGCGGTCGCCGGTGGCGACTCGGGCGATGCCCCGATGTGGGACATGGTCAACTGGAAGATCCGGAATTCGCTGACCGGAAACCCACGCTCCATTATCTCGATGGCCCTATCGCCTGAGCTCGCAGCCGAGAGACGAACCATCGCCACGGCCTGCGGCGATGAGAAAGTACATCTCTGGGACGCAACAACGGGGCGGCGTTTCTACGCGCTTGTGGGCCATGCCAGCCCCGTGAGCGCAGTAGCCTTCTCTCCGGACAAGAAGGTCCTTGCCTCGTGCGACCAGGATGGGTCAATCATTTTGTGGCGTGCCGCTGACCTTGCCGCTCAAGGCGAACATTCCACTCGGCCTAGGCCGCCGGCAGGCTGGTAACCATTCCGGGCCTGTCCCCGCCTCTCTCACGGGCCGACTTGAGCCTCTCGCTCATTTGCTGCTGAGTGAACGTACCCCGAGAGGGAAATTCAAATTCCGTCGAGGCCGGAAGAATGCGAGTATTTCCGTCCGCAACCGGTCAGGAGCCAGTGCGGATTCGTACCGGTCATTTCGATGAAGCGCAGGATTGCCGTTGCGGGAATGGTGCAACCGTTTTCGTAGTTGCACCATGTTCGAAACGGTATCTGGAGAGCCTCAGCAATCAAGGGGCCACCGTGCTCTCCATAAAGCTCCTCGCGAACCTGGCGAATCCTCCGCGCGAGACTACTCTTTATGGCCATCCAGTCAGAGTTCCGAATCGGCTTATCCATCGCGAATCGAGCTCAATCAGGGAGTGTTAAAGGCAGGAGTACCGAGATTCAGTGCAGACGCGATCTGTATATTATGCTGAACGACACTGTTCCGCACCAGATCGAAGAGAGCAATGTTGGAAAAAGCTCACATTAAGAGGCACCATCGAGAAGATAATTGCACGACTGCGTGCATTGATCTGTTGGGCTTTCGAATGTCGTCTCAAGTTGCATCAGCAATACTCTGAACAAACCGAAAAACTTCGGCGTTTTTTTCGGCCGCCTCTATCGGGGTTTCGCAGTATATATCTCGGTTGGAGACCCGCGGCGAACCGATGCCAGAGACGGCTCAGCATCGCCGGATGCCACTCTGACCTCCACGAAGCCGTGCTCTGTTGAGCGATTCTTTCGAGAGCGTAATGACTTGCGAAGATGCAGGTAGGGGACTTGGCATTCTGTCCTGGCAACTCGTACGTCTGAGTCGCCGGCCCACGAGTGCCATGATTCCCACGATCATGACGAACTGGTCCTGGGCTTGGTCCGAGCTTATGAGCGGTTCGTGCCTGTCCACAGTCGTCTGGACGCCCATGGACAGTGGCTGGATGCATGGGCTAGGTGCACGAACCGCGCGAGCATGGACCAGTCAAGTTGGCGAACCAGGAGGGCCTCCGCAGGCGATTTTCCCAGATTCACAAATCGGTGTCCCGTTGGGACTTGCATCGTGGGAACAGGCACCGTCGGCGATCTTGGGGGAAAAACATACGAAAAAAGTTCGGAGAATGACGCGAGCTCGGCGATTTCACGGTTCCTTGGGAGGGACCAATGAGAAACGGCTTCAGGAAGTTCTCAACGGTCCAGGCCGACGCGAACTTGTGCCAAGAAGCCCAAAGGTCAGACACAGTGTTTCCGACTCAAGAGATGATCGATCACCTGGCTGACCGGATTGAAAAAGCCTTCTGGCTAAGACAGTGCAACTGGATGCGAGGTTGTTCAACGCCTCGAATCTGGTCCGCGGCCGCCACGGTTCTTTGGAACGTTCACAGCAGTAACCCGGAGATTCCGCTGGATCCGGAACTCTTTGTCGCCTCGCAACCGATCGAGGCTCCGTTTGGCGACCCTTGGGCCAGCCTGGCGCGGGCCGAAGCCGGACAACGTTACCGTCAAAACGTCCGCCGGATCATCCGGCGGCTGCGCAGCGAGTTAAGTCGCGAAGTTCGCCGCGCCGAAGATGCGCTTCGCCAGGGGCGTGAACTCTGCACCTTGATCCGCAGTCATGACCCGCGATTCTCTCCTCTTGGTCTCTACATCGCGGCACAGCGTGCCGGCCAAGCGAATCTCGCACAGCGGCTGCGGCTTGCTGCCATCGAGCAGCACAATTGCTGCCCTCTTTATCGGCCCGCGAGTCTCGCTCTCATCCCCGCGGCGCTTTACCCTTCGGTAGAGCAACGCCGCGTAAGCCATGTCGACGAGACACACGAAAGCCCGCGAAAGACGGCCTCTCTCAACTGAGGCAGGAAGCGCGGGGAGTGTGCCGTCCGAGCCGCGGTGAAACTGAGGATTCCGCGCCCGCAAAGGCTGCGGCCGCCACGGAACGGTGGGTTGGAATCAAGCAACCACCTTATCCCTCCGACGTCTAACTGGCGGAGGGCATGATCAATCCTCGGCGGGGAGATCAGCCGGCCCAGTGCCGGCTGAGCCAGCCCGGAGCCACGACCCAATCAGACGGGCCCACCAGCCCTCAGGACCTCTCTTAGGCTCTGCCTGAGCAGAGCTCTACGCTTTATTTCCACAAAACGTCTTGATTTCCCTCAAACATCGCGCCCAGCGGGCGGGAGTTTACTCATGCGTGCGCGCCGAGTTTTCCAGCCGACCATCGAACTGATGCCCCTGCGACTGGCCCCTAGTGATACCGGAATCCAGATAAACCCCATGGATCCGGTTTCCTCAACGCCGACCACCGGTCCGGCCATGACGAATCCCATGCTGCCGACATCCATGCCGACAAGTGGACCGAGCTCAGGTAGCGCCCCGATCCAGGACGCCGGCTCAAGCGTTCCCGGATTCGGTCGACGTCCTGCTCAGCTTTGTTAAGCGTTTCTTGCCACGGATTGATGGTAATGGTCTCTGTTTCGCCGGTGTTTATCATATGAAATGAGCATGTGGCATACTAGCCGCTAAGCTCAGGCAGCATCCAACGGCGACGCCCGACCCCCTCGTCATTTTGTCACAGTATCAATGGTCGAAGGTTTTGCGTGAGCTGGAGGACGCTTGCCAGTCATCTTTTCATACGTGCATAGATACGCTCTCGCGTGAGCCCTTGGCGGCTGCGTCTTCAAATAACGGGAGGGACTAAATTTCTTAATAATGTTAGGTGGAAGGGCCTTGCCAGCCCTGCTTGGACAAGTTTTTCTTCAAACAAATTAGACGTGAGGGCTTGCAAGTTGCGATTTTGACTCTTCGGGCGAAATCCATTCGAAAACCTCGTCTTTTTACGGCGAAAGCATTTTCACGTTGTGAAGCCGTAGTTAGAATTGAGGCGACGATGGGAGCTTGGGGCAGGTCGCATCCCTTATGATTGCATGTCCGCTTCGGCCCGGGGATCGACCCTCCCATCGCCTCGGGGAGGAGTTTCCTCATAACGATGCTGTCAAATCCGGGGATGACGGACGAACTATCTCAGGCCTGGCTCGACGCACAGAAAGGTGACCAGACTGCCTGGGAGACCGTGTTTCGAGAATGCTACCCGAAGGTTCGGAGGGTCGTCCGGCGTAAGCTCGACCGATCGATGCGGTCGCTCTACGATTCGACGGACTTCGCAAGTGATGTGATGAAGAGCTTGGCGGCGAACCTGAATCAGCTCAACTTCCCTTCGATCGAATCGCTGATCGGTTTTCTCGCTCATGTCGCCGAACAAAAGGTCATTGACGAGCATCGCCGTCGGCACACGCTGAAGCGGGACGTCACGCGTGAACGCCGGCTTGCATCGAACGATCCCGACGCCGGGCCGGTTCATCTGCCCTCGGCCGAGCCTTCAGCTAGCCAGTTGGCGCAGGCCAACGAGGTACATCAGCGGTTGCTGGACCGCCAAGATGATACCGAGCGTGCAATCATCGACCTCAAGGGGCAAGGCTATTCGACCGCCGACATCGCTGACCGGACGGGCTGGAATATCCGGAAAGTTCAGCGCTTCCTCAAGGATCTTCACGACTCCCTCCATGACGCGGGAGCCTGACGATGAAGTCCCTCGTCACTCCGGCCCGCGATGGCGGCGAGCCTGACGGGGTGGATCTCGACGTAGATCTCCTTAAGCAGCTCTGGCAGCGAAACGGCGAAGTTTCGCTGGACCGCTTTTGGCAGTCCTGCAAGTCCCGCGGAGCCGGCACAACCGAGGACCAGCGACTCGCCTTCTGCGCCCTGATCAAGGCCGATCTGCGCTGCCGTTTCGAGCGCGGCCAGACGGTTGAGGTTAACCGTTACCTCGACTGCTTTCCGGACCTGCGCCTGGCCGACAGCCGGGTCGTCAGCCTGATCTATGAAGAATTTTGCCTGCGCGAAGAACGCGGTGATTCCCCGGAAGTTGAGGCTTTTTGCGACCGCTATCCAGCTTGGAAAGAGTCGCTCCAATCGCAGTTGCAGTATCACCGTCTTTTCAGCAAGGCTGCAAGACTGTGCTCCGTGAACCCCGACTTTCCCGAGGTCGGCGACCAGTTCGAGGAATTTCAACTGGTTGCCCTGATTGGCAAGGGGGGCTCGTCTCGGGTCTTTTTGGCCAGAGATCTCTCGCTAGGGGGTAAGCGAGTGGTTCTCAAGGTCTCGCTCGACCGGGGTCAGGAACCCAAGACCCAAGGAGCGCTGGACCACCCGCACATCGTGCCGGTCAACTCGGTTGCCTTTCAGTTCGATTCACAATTGCGCGGGCTGTCGATGCCCTACCGGCCGGGCTTGCCCTTAGACGAAATCGCCAAGCGCGTTCGCGCCTTAGGGCACCCTCGTCTGGCCCGGACGATCTGGAATGTCCTGGTCGAAGGCGCATCCAGCGAAGCCGATTGCTGCTCTCACGACGCCCATGCGCAGCTCCAGCGGACTGGCCCCACCGGCGACGGCTGGAACGGCTTTCCTCTGACAGGAAGCTACTGCCAGGGGGTTGCCTGGATCGGCATGATCCTCGCAAAGACGCTCCATTACGCCCACGGCATGCAGACCTTCCACCGCGACGTCAAGCCGGGAAACATCCTACTGACCGTTCACCACGGTCCCCAGTTGCTCGACTTCAACCTGGCGGAATCGCCTCATGCCGCTCAGCACGCCGAATCGGCCATGTTGGGCGGGACGCTCCCCTATATGGCGCCCGAACAGATCGAGGCATTTCTCAACCCCGACCTCTGGGGCCGGGTGAGCGCCCGGTCCGATCTGTATTCGTTGGGACTGGTGCTGCGAGAGCTCCTGACCGGTCAGGCTCCCGACCTTCCCGACGAAACGCTGCCCCTAGCGCGAGCCATGCGCGATCTTCTTGACCGCCGCGCTCGCCTGTCGACCGAAATCCGCAAGCACAACCCCGACGTTCCCCACGCTCTGGAAGCGATCATCGAGCGCTGCCTGGCCTTCAGTCCCGACGACCGTTACCCCGATGCGCAACTCTTGGCCGTCGATTTGCAGAGCTTCCTCACGCGCCAGCCGCTCCGTCTGGCTGTGAACCCTTCCCGGCGGGAGCGGTTGCTCAACTGGAGCACGCGCAACAGGCGTAGTCTCGTCGGCAACGTCGTGTATCTTACTCTGATTGGCGCGCTGGCCTATCACTGGGTCGCGCCTTTCTGGAAACCGGATCCGGCAACTCTCCCGGTGATTCCTCAGGCCATCCAGGCCATCGAGCAAGGACAGCCCGGCAGCGCCGTCGGTTCGCTTTCGAAGCTCGTGCAGGATTACCCCGATCATCCCTTGCCGCGTACCTATCTTGCCATCGCCAGAGCACTATCCCAGTGGGAACACCTGGCCGAGAGCGATGCCCAGATGTCGATGCGCCAGGGCCTTGATCTGAAGAACTCAGAGGCCGTGCTCATCGACTGGGGCCGGCGCAACCACTTGCTGGCCAAGCATCTTCAGCAGTTCGCCTGGGCCGAGTTTGAACTGATCAAGCAACAAAAATCGAATCAAACCAGTAAAATCAACTTGGCAGGTAAGTCCTCCAACCCAGATGCTGACCGGTCGGTCGAACGTTCCTTTTACCAGACCATTCGCAAGGTGCTCCAGCTTTCTTCCAAGATCGATCCCAGCCCGGTGGAGACCCGCAAGCTCATGGGCGTCACCGAAGACTACCTGGGCAATTTCGAGTCAGCTTATCGGCTTTTCTCCGAGCTGACCGCCGAAGTCCGGTTGCACGGTGACCGGCACGACCGCTTCAACATGATCGACTTGACCAGCCAGCGCGGCCGGATTGCTGTACGATGGTCGACGGAACTACGGCGGGCCAATGATCCCGCCACCAAGACGCTGGTCCTCAAACTCTTGACCGACACAATCGCCAGTCTCAAGGAATGCGAGACTGACGTTTTCGATCTCGCGGACCGACCCGATAATCTCCTCCCTGAAGTGGAACTTGTGTACAACTACTATTGGATTTTGACCGAGGCCTGCCTGGCGAAGGGAGAGTTAGAGCGGGGAACCGGCCAGCTCCAGGTAGAGAAATTGGCCTTCCACGCCGCCAAGCGCTCCTTGGACCTGCTGGACGCCTTTGCCCGTAATCATAACCGCAGTCATCCGAGAATCTTCGACGATCTCAAAGCGAGGGTTCGGGCCGGCGTGCGGAAGACTTCAGAGGCCGGGGTGCATGCGGTTGGCACGCTGACCCACGCGACCGATTCGCCAGTCATTGCCGGTGCAACCGCTCGGCCCTGATCCGTACGACCAGGCCATGGATTGTCGCTGACCCTCCTCGAACACCATCTCCGCGAGCCCTGGTTGCGTCCCATCCTCCGGCCGCCCTCACCCCGCCCATCGTTCAATCACCTCAGCCACGGTTGTGTTCTACATTTGACTGCGACGTCTCTTTTCGCGGAACCACCCACGATTGCCGCTAGTCGAGCAGGGTCAACACGATGACGGACCTTATTACGCAACTTTGGACCGCCCTGAAGGACGCAGGTCTGCCCGAGGTCATGCTCTATCTGCCCGACGGCACCGCCTGCCGCTGCCACTGGAACGACACAGCCCTGGTTGGAGCCACGCGGGTGGCCCTCCTGGCCGACCAAGATCGGAAAATCGTCCGTATTATGCCGATCGCCGAATGCCAGGGCATCGGCATCGCCAGTCCTAAGGGCACCGATCCGATGGGCTATCGCCCCGTGGTCAAGGACAAGCTCACCGAGTCGTTCGGCCAGGAAGCACCCGCCGCATGATGGCTGCCACGGAGGAGATACAAGTTCAGCCTCGGATAGAGAGCATGGATGATGGCCACGGAGGAAATCCAAATTCAGCCACGGATGGCCAGTAGAGTAGCGGAGGCCGCAGGCTTGCCTTCACCTCCGCTGCTCTACTGACCAATTTTCTACTTCTTCATCTGTGGCCCAATCATCTTCTTCATCTGTGACCCAATCTCGTTCAACCGTGGCCAACGTCCCCCTTGTCCCTCTGTGGCCGCGATCGCGGGTGAAATCGGGCGTGGACCTCGCGCAGCCGGCTCAGCTCTACCCGCGTGTAGATCTGCGTCGTGGAAATCGACGCATGGCCCAGCATTTCCTGCACGGCACGCAGGTCGGCTCCCCCGGCAAGCAGATGAGTGGCGAAGCTGTGGCGGAGCGTATGAGGGCTGACGTCGCCTTTCAGGCCCGCGGCCTGGGCGTGCTTCTTGACGATGCGCCAGAGCCCAATCCGTGAGAGCGGCTTGCCTGACTTCGATACCAGCACCGTCTCGGTCTCCGGATGCCGGACGACGAGGACACGGCGATCACTGGCAAGGTAGGCGGAAAGAGCGGCTACTGCGCGCGATCCCAGGGGCACCCACCGCTCTTTGTTGCCCTTGCCGACGCAGCGAGCCAGGCCTCCGGCCAGATCCAAATCAGTTGGCCTTAAACCGACCACCTCCGAAGCCCGGCAGCCCGTGGCGTAGAGAATCTCGAGTGCTGCCCGGTCCCGCCGGCCCAGCCGGGTCTCGGCGCTGGGCGTTCCAAGCAGTCGATCCACGGCAATCGGCCCGAGCACCGTGGGCAGACGGTCCCAGACGGCCGGGGCCACCAGCAGCTTCACCACGTTGTCCGAGAGTTTGCCCTCGAAGACCAGGAAGCGGAAGTATGTCGAGAGGCTGGCGATATGTCGGCAGATGCTGCGTGGCGCCAGTCCTGATTCGTGCAGCGACTGCACGTATCCACTCAGCACGCCCACGCTGAGTTCCCCCAGCGGTCCCGGCGCCTTGGTTTTGCGCCAGCGGAGGAAGTGCATCAAGTCCGACCGGTACGCCGCGAGCGTGTGCGGGGAAACGCCGCACTCGGCCATCAGGTAATGCAAAAAAGGCCCGACCGGATCATGATCCGGGTCCGGCCGGTATCGTGTCTTGACCATGATTGGCGATGAGCTCTCGGGCCAGAAAGGTGCAGACGCGGCCTGCCGTGGTCCCCACCCCAGAATCATCGGATCAATGGCCTGGCCAGCTTGACTGCCGCGGGGCCGTCAGGCTTGAAGACCCAGCAGGACCCAAGAGCAGGGTTCGATTCAAAGGCTCAAGGCCAGCCGATTGAGCAAATTCTCCTCTTGGGCCATGGTCCGGAGCCTGCTCATCGCCCGGTTCTGGATCTGCCGGACCCGTTCCTTGGAAACGGCGAGGACCTTGCCCACCTGCGAGAGCGACAACCGCTCGCCTCCGTCCAAGCCGAAGCGCAACGACAGGACTTGCTGCTCCCGCGGCCGTAGCGTCCCGATCAGTCTTTCTATGGCCTCGTCGGCGTCAACTTCGGCCGTGCGATTCCCATCGGGATCGCTCATCGTTTGAAGGAGATTGAAGCTGGAGTCTTTATCGAAGGCCGCATCCAGCGAGATGGCGGGGCGAGTGGCCGTGTGGATTCTTTGAACCAGCTCATTCGGCGCAGGCATGCCCGATTCGATGCCGGACTCGCCGCCTGAGGCACGCTCTTCCACTTCCTGATTCTGAGCGAGCTGCCGCAGGTGCCTGGGCGTGAGCCGCACCGGGTAAGCGCCCGAGGCGACAGCCCTCTGCATCGATTGGCGAATCCACCAGGTTGCGTAGGTCGCAAGTTTGGTCTCGTGGCTCAAGTCAAATCGGTCAATGGCTTCGAGCAAGCCGCAGAAACCCTCCTGCATCAGGTCGGAATAGGGAATCCCGCGATCGCGAAACCGCTTGGCCACATGGGAAACCAGTCTCAGGTTCGACAGTGCCAGCTTACTACGGAGCTCGGAATACTTGCGATAGACCACACCCAGTCGAGCGGCGGTGGGCCCGTCACTGACATAAGCCGAAGCAATGTAATTCGCAAGCGTCTGGGGGTCATCCGCGGCCGGTGGGAACTTGTCGCCATCCATACTCGCCAGCGCCGCTGCAAGCTTGGCCTTGCATGCGCTAAGCTCTAGAAGGAGGGAACGTTCCTCACGCGGGTTCAAGACTTCGATGTCGGCAGAATCGAGGCTGGGAAAACCATCATTCTGGGAGGATTCTCGTCTGCGAGGCATGGCGGTTCCTTTCTCGGGTTTGAGTCGCCGCTAGGGACTCTGCTGTCGCTCGGATCGTGCGCGGCCCTGACCGCGGCGGACAGCCCTGGAGGATGAAGCAGTAATCGCTCCGGGAACGCCCATTTTGAGAGCGAACCGGCGTGCGAACTCGGCCATGTGGATCATGCGATCGCCGAATGCTGAGTAAATCAGTTGGGAGCGAAGCTCGGTATCGAGGGCCTCTCCACCCACGATCACCGCGGCACCCATCCGTGAGGCAGTCTCGTAGAACGAGAGATAATCACGAACGAACTGATCTCGATCGCGCAGAAAGTTGATTGAGAGGAAGACCAGCGTGGGCTTGTACAAGACAGTCGCGCTTGCCAGCGATCGCAGTGGGAGATTGACGCCCAGATTGCGCACGCAAAAGCTCATCTCTCTGAGCACTAGCTCGGCGAGCAGGCTGGAAAGGACGTAGGGATCACCCTCCACCGTGGCACCCAAGGCCAGCGGACCGCCCTCCGGCTGCTCTCCGCAGACCCGGTCAATCAATTCCAGGATCGCGCTGGTCATGATGTAACTGGCTTGGTGTTCCTGGAACACATCAAGGGTGCCCTCCATCCAGGCATGGCCTATGCTTGCCATCACCGGCCGCACAACGTGATCTGCCAGGTTCGCACCACCACAACCGGAGGAGTAGATCGCCTGAATGAGCCGTTTGGCTGGATCTGCCTGCCCTTCCTTGAGTAGGTGGCAAAGCTGATCGCAGACCGTCTCGTCAATCGCCAGCAAGTCTCCCGCAGCAATTCCCGCAACCTTCTGTAGGGGCGTCGGATCCCGCCCCAGTTCCTCTGCCATCCGGATTGCCTCGGACCGAGGGATGAGCCGATGCTTCCCCGCCGTCCGCACGGCGCAGATCTTTCCGAGGTCAACCCACCGCTTGACCGTACTGACGCTTAGGCCCAGAGCCCTGGCCACGGCTTGCGTTCGGAGATGATTGTCGACCAGGGTCATGGACGATTCCTCGAGCAGAAGAACGGTTTGAACGATTGAATTCTAGCCGATTGCGCGGTTCCAGAGAAGGCCTTGTCTAATATTTAACGCAAATTAATAAGCAATACCCTCTAGGGCTCTTCGAGAATACGCCGGTCGTGAGGTCTGCACGGAGCGCTACTTCAACGATTTAGTCGTTTCACCTAGCAAGACATGGACGATTTTTATGAGTCGCGAAGACGTTATCGAACGCCCGAACCTCGATGCCCGCCCGGGACGGCTTGGATCTCTCCTGGGGATCTGGTAGCCTGCTGGACGTCTATCAGAAGCGGTGTCAGAGGCAAGGTTTCAGGCGGGACCAGCGGTATGGACGAGAGCCGACCTTCCAGCATCGGTGAGATGTGGGGGGAAAACCAGCGCGGGAGGCTTATCGAACTCCTCAAGCGGGATGCCCTTCGCTTGGGTTCGTTCACGCTTGCAAGCGGTCGCTCCTCGCATTATTACGTGGACGGGCGTAAGGTTACGCTGGCGGCCGAGGGCGCGTCTCTGATCGGACTGGGAATGCTTGCGGTGCTGGAAAGCTATCCGGAAGTTGATGCACTGGGCGGACTGACTCTGGGGGCTGATCCGATCGTCGGCGCCACGCTCGCCCTGGCGGCCAGTCGCGGTCGCACGTCTTTGCGAGGGTTCCTGGTGCGCAAAGCGGCCAAGGCACACGGGACGGGGAATCTCGTCGAGGGTCCCCTGGAGCCCGGCTCGACCGTGGCGATCGTCGATGATGTGGCGACGACCGGCGGATCCTCGTTTCAGGCTGTCGAGGCTGTTGAGGCGCTTGGCTGCAAGGTTGCCGTCGTGGCCGTCGTTCTCGATCGGCTTGAAGGAGCGGCCGCGGCCTTTCAGGCCCGGGGACTTATCTTCCGGCCCTTGCTTTCGATCCGCGATCTGGGAGTTGAACCCCTGCCGGTCGGCTGAAGCCGATTGGACACTCCGAGTGCAAAGGCAGCTTCTTACAGGCTTCCCTCTCGCACATTCATGGATGAATTGGGATGGAAAGCAGCCTGCATCGTGCGCTCAAGGATCACTACGGCTCTGGCTCGGGAGGCCGTTCCGAGGTCTCTCTGGAAGGCTACCGGATCGACGCCGTGGATGCTCGTGGAACCCTGGTTGAAATCCAGTCGGGCCCGCTGGGACCGTTGCGGTCCAAGCTCTGCAAGCTCCTTCCCCGGTTTCCTGTGCGAGTTGTCAAGCCCGTCGTACTGACTCGCCGTGTCGTGCGGAAAAGGCGACTTGGCAGTCCTGACATGTCATCCCGGCGCAGCCCCAAAGGTGGCTCGCTGACCGACGTCTTCGGAGACTTGGTCGGTCTGGCGGGTCTCCTGCCTGAGCAGAACCTACAAGTCGAGCTGCTGGCCGTATCCATCGACGAAGTCCGCGTGCCTCGGCGCCGCTGGCCGGGCTATGCGATCGCCGATCGCCGCCTACTCGAAATTCTCGGGACATGCTCGATCGAGACGCCGGCGGATCTCTGGAAACTTCTTCCCGAAGGTCATGACTGGAGGGTTCCCTTCACGACCTCCGACATCGCTCGCCGAATGGGTCGGCCTCTCTGGTTCGCCCAGCGAGTAGCCTACTGCCTGAGGCTATCGGGAGCCGCGCGCGAGATCGGTAAGCGCAGGAATCACCGGTTGTACACGGAGGAAGGAGCCCCCACTTCGTCCTGATGACGGGGGCTTCCCCACGCCCAAGTCGGGCGTACAATCAGCCGATTTGCTCGCAGTATAAACAGCTCGCCCTTTCACATTCAGGGGCAGGCTGCACAAGATTCGAGCAAGATCGCCGCGCTATTCAAGGCGAATCGAAGACGGAAGCTTACCGCAGGACACGTGGCTCTGGCACTTTTGATCATCAGAGCCAGCGTGATTAAGATCGGACGTGTCGATCGAGCAGCCAATCGGAAGGCACCTGGTGGAGACAATGCCAAGCGTTTCATTCAGCAAGCTCGCCTAACCCCGACAGCTCCCTCAGAGTTTACAGGTCGCCCTGGCTAAGTGGATTGTCACCGCCGCCGCCTGTGTCGGCTTGTCCGCATCCCAGGCCCCCTCGGCGGCCACCGTACAACAGCATGAGATTCAGACGGGCGCGATCCCAGAGTCGAGCCTCGTGCGGGTCGATCTGGTCCCGGATCGCGGCTCGCGCGGGCCCCTCGGCTCGCTTTACCGATGTGGGATTCATGGGTCCAGTCTGCTCATTTTGAAGGGAAAACATGCTCTAAATACGGGGACAGTTGGGTCGCAGGATCGTTTCCAGCGTCGTTCATTTTGCATGGAAGTGAAGATGAGTGAGCGAGCGCCTTACGCATCGCTCGTTGCAGTCACGACGGCCGCAGGTTCGGCATTCCGGCCAGGTGCAGGAAAACCGACGTGAAACCCAGAGTCCTCGCGTCCGCACCGCAGCTCCTGGCGAAAAATGGAAACGTCGTGTGGTGCCTCGAACCCGAGTCGCACCTGGTTGCCCCGTATCGACACCACCGTAACCCGAATGTGCTCTCCGATGATGATCTGCTCATCAACCTTCCGGCTCAGGACTAACATGGCAGAACCTCCGTGTGGCAAAAGCGAGCAAATTCCTTGTCCGAACCAGCGGGCCCATATCGATCGGACGGCAGCCTGGGAAGGAGGTGTGTAGGTTCGATTTGGTGTCGATCTAGGAGCAAGTACGATGCCATGACTGAAAACCCGAAGCGAATCATTGACGTTAGGGTTGGTCCTGCATCCGGCGCTTGCCCGGTCAGAGAAGTCTGGGGCGTCCATCGTGGCGCGAGGCTCCTGACCGGCCTTCCTGGAGATGTCAATCCGAATCAAAAAAAAACCTGCTCAGGCACATGATGCCTTCGCAGGGCTGTCGTAGCCAGGCATTGCTTTGGCCCGTCGCGAGCCAATGCATTTCACCGGACAAGAGTACAAAGCGATCTCGGTCCTGTCAACCGAGTTCTTCCGTTTTCTTAGGTTTCTATCAATCACGCTCGGGAGAAGCCATGTCGCACGAAAGTCTTATCGAACGTTACCGCGAACTCCAGCTTTACATCGGCTGGACCGAAGAAGACGCACAAACAATTCGCTCGATCGCCGGCTTGCTAGAGCCGGCCTTTCCCCGGATTACCGACGACTTCTACGAGGTCATCGGCCGCCATGGGCACACCCGCGCCGTGCTCGAGGCAAGTGGCGCGCAGAATCAGCGGCTTAAAGGCACGCTCACTGGCTGGATCGGCGATCTGCTCAGTGGGAACTATGATCGTGATTATGTCGAAAGGCGATGGGCCGTCGGCCGCCGGCATGCGGAGCTGGGGCTGGACCAGGCCTTTTGCAACGTCGCCATGGGTCGAATTCGCGAGGGACTACTCGAAGAGCTTTGCCGGGTCTGGGATCGCCAGCCTGCCGGGCTGCATCGCGCGATTGGCGCTCTCAATCGGCTGCTGGACCTGGATTTGGCCATCATCGAGGATGCCTACCAGGCCGAGCGGCTCGAGCGCCAGCGCCAGGTCGAGCGCCTGGTGACGCTTGGGCGTCTTGCCGGCGGAATCGCCCATGAGCTGCGCAATCCCTTGAGCGTGATCAAGACGTCGGTCTATTATCTTCGGTCGGCGGCTCTCGCCTCGCCGGCGAAGACGGCTGAGCACCATGCCCGAATCGAGCGGCAGGTCGAGCTGGCCGAACGGGTGATCTTGACGCTATCGAATTTCGCGAGCATGCCTACGCCCCAGCGTTGGCCATTTTCGTTGGCCGCGTGCTGGAGCGAGGTGCTGAGCCAGACCTCACTGCCGGAGACGATCGAGGTCTCGCTCGAGGGGCTCGAGGGGCTCCCGCCGGTCGTCGCCGACTCCGGTCAGATCCAGATCGTTCTGAGCAACCTCGTCCGCAACGCCTTCGAAGCCATGGCGGGCTCGGGACGGCTCCGCATCACGGGAAAAGTCGACGGTCCGGCGGTCGAGATCGCCGTGGCCGACTCCGGAACGGGCATCCCGCCGGAGATCCAATCGCGGATCATGGAACCGTTCTTTACGACCAAGGCTAAGGGACTGGGGCTGGGGCTGGCCATCTCGCGCTTGATCCTGGAAAACAACGAGGGGAGCATCAGCGTCATCAGTCAGCCCGGATCGGGCGCCACGTTCATTGTCCGCCTCCGCGCAGCGTCCCTGGCGAGTTCCGACCCGAGCTGACGACCGCGACTCCAGAAGTTTCACCGAGAGACGAGACCTGGCTGGCCCCAGCCGGTCGTGCCGGCCAGTTCGTAAGTGCCGGGCGCACTGTCGCGGAAATTACCATATAATCATCGTGGTCAACCGGATTTGAGGACGACGCTTCGTGAGTGTGGCCGCTCATTCGACCAACCTGGATCAGATCCTCCGCGAGCAGTTCGGTCTGCAGCAGTTCCGTGCTGGCCAGCGCCAGGTAATCGAGCGGGTGCTCCGCGGCGAGGATGTCCTGTGCGTGATGCCGACCGGCGGCGGCAAGAGCCTCTGCTATCAGCTTCCGGCTTTGCTCTTGCCTGGCGTCACGTTGGTGATCAGCCCACTAATCGCGCTCATGAAAGACCAGGTTGACACGCTCATAGAGCGGGGCCACAGCGCGACCTTGATCAACAGCACGCTGGATCCGGCCGAGCAGAAGGCGCGGATGCTGGAAGTCGAGGCGGGTAAGTACCGGCTGCTTTATGTCGCCCCCGAGCGGTTCCGCAGCCCGCGCTTCCTGGCGCTCATGGCCCGCATCCGTCTCAGCCTGTTGGCCGTTGACGAGGCCCACTGCATCAGTGAGTGGGGGCATGATTTCCGGCCCGATTACGCCCGGCTGGGACAGGCGCGGCGCAAGCTGGGCTCACCTCCGTGCGTGGCACTAACGGCCACGGCCACCGACGCGGTCCGCCGCGACATCTGTGACCAGCTCGAGCTCCGCGACCCGGAACTCTTTATCACCGGTTTTGACCGGCCTAACCTACGATTCGCCGTGATCGAGGCCGGCCGCGACGAGGCCAAGCTCCAGGAGCTGGGCCGGGCACTGGACCGCAACCGCGGCTCCGCGATCGTCTACGCCTCGAGCCGGGCGCGATGCGAGGCCGTCGCCGACTTCGTGCGCACCGAGCTGCGGCGGGAGACCGTGGTGTATCATGCCGGACTGCCGCGCGAAGAGCGGACAAAAGCCCAGGAGCGCTTCATGGGTGGCGACGCCGAAATCGTCGTCGCGACGAGTGCCTTCGGCATGGGCGTCGACAAGGCCGAGATTCGCACGGTGATTCACTTCAACATTCCCGGATCGATCGAGGCCTACTACCAGGAAGCCGGCCGGGCCGGCCGCGATGGTCTTCCTGCGCTTTGCCTCTTGCTCTATTCGTCCTCCGATAGGTTTCTCCAGGAACTGTTCATCGAGAACGAGTATCCCTCTCGCGTGGCGATCTTCCAGGTCTATGAGTTCCTTCGCCGCCTCGAAGCCGACCCGATCGAGATGACGCACGCGCAGATCAAGGAAGCGGCCGACCTCGACCTGAATGAATCGGCGATTGGGTCGATCCTGAGGATCCTGGACAAGTTCCAGGCGATCGAAAAGTTCCTGCCGCGCGAGAACCAAGCGATCGTCCGGTTCAACGTCGAGGCCGATGATTCGGGCCAGGCGCCCAGCTTGGTCGAGCGGCTCGGCCCCAAGGCGCATGTGCAGCGGACTGTGCTGCTGGGGCTTGAGGGGCTTGTCCGCGGCCGCATGGGCGAGCTCGTCTACTTCCGGCCCGATGAGCTGGGCACCGCGCTGGGGCTGGACCGCCCTGCCCTCTTCCGGGCACTCAAGTCTCTCGCCGCCGAGCTTCCGATCGACTACGTTCCCCCTTTCCGCGGCAATGCAATCCGGGTGATCGATCGCGATAAGAAACCGCGCGACCTGAAAATCGACTTCGCCACTCTCGAAAAACAGAAGAAGCACGAGTACGCCAAGCTCGATCAGATGATGGAGTACTCCCGCAGCCACCAGTGCCGGCGGTCGTTCCTGCTGGGCTATTTCGGCGAGCGGACCGCCGGCTCGAACCGGTGCGGAGGCTGCGACAACTGCGGTAGCGAAAGAACGATCGCGGCGGCGGACGCACCCGACGCAAAGGGTGGGATTATCGGGACGCCCCAGGGACGCGAGCTGATCCTCAAAGTCCTCTCCGGCATCGCCCGCGCCAAGGGACGCTTTGGCAAGATCGCCGTCGCCCAGATGCTCTCCGGCTCCGACTCCGAGCGAATGTCCCGCTGGAAGCTCGATCAGCTTTCCACCTTCGGCATCCTGAAGGCGTATCAGCTCACGCGAAAAGAGGTGGCCGAGATCATCGATGCCCTCGTCCGGGCCCGGCTCGTCGAGAGCCAAGACGTCGATCGTTTCAAGCCGGTCATCAACCTCACGGAGACGGGCTGGCACTGGCTGAAAGGCCCCGACCGCCCCGACCTTGCACTCGATTTGACGGCTTATTTGCTGCGCCGGATTTGCGGCGAACCGAGCGCACCAGATCGAGAACCATCCAGCCCGCACGAATCTCGGGCCGAGGTCAGCCCCCTTGTCCCTCCACCTGCGCCGCCGCTTCGCCTGCCGCCTGAGTCGTCGTCTCCACCTGTCCCGGCGGCTTCCAGCCGCGTCGCCACCGAGGAGTGGACGAGCCGGTTGATCGACCGGGGCTTCACGATCGCCGACGCCGCCGCGATCCGGGGACTTGAGCCGGCGATTATCGTCCGGCACCTCACTTGGATGGTGCGCAAGGGCCATCCCGTCGCGCTTGAGTCGCTGGTCGCACCCGAAATCATCGCCGCCTGGGATGCCTGGCTGGCGCACGGCGGACGAGGAAGCCCTCCTCACGAAACGGACGATTCCGCGGTCCTCTGGCCGCTTTACGTGGCGTGCAAGACCGCTAAGATGTGAGGACATCCGCATTAGATTCGTGGGAGCCGCCGTGCGGACCGATCGGGACAGCCCGCGAAGCGGAGCCTACGTCGAAATCTCCGCCCACTCTCGAGCGGCTCTCCTGCATCATCCCGCGCTCTTGTGACCGGCATTCTCTCGGAGCAGACGCCGATTGACAATTGGCCCGCCGTCTGTCCACACTGTCTGAGGCGTTGGGGGTCAATAGCGTCACCGTGTTTGCGTGATGCTCATCCTTCGCCGCCCATTCATCGAGGATCTGGATCCCGTGATCCGTCCGGGCGCGAACCGAGTCCTGCTGGCGGCCATCCTGAGCCTCTACGGTGCCATCACCGTCAGTGGTCCGGCGCTTCACGGCCTGCCCGGGTTCGCTCACCCCGCGACCAGCCTTGGCACGCACAACGAAGATGCGCCGGGCCAGGCTGGCCAGGACGCCGTCTCGGTACACGATTGCCCGATCTGCCACTTCCACGCGCAGGGGCAGCTTGTGGCCGATCCCGATGACGGTCCGTGCGTTGACGTCGTTCGAACGAGTCCCGCCGACGAGCGTCCGATTGCATCCCCCGCCGCTATTCTGCGGCCCTCGATCCCCCGCGCTCCTCCTCTCGCTTAAATTCAGGCGGATTCCCCGCTGACCTTGCGCGGGAACAGCCTCTCGAGACGGTGCCACGAATACCGGCTCGGCCCGGACGTCAAGAACGGCACCTGCTCATCCTGGGCTTTCTCGGCGGGCATCCGACAGGCGCCCGGGGGGCCGACCAGCGACTCTTCATGGTTGCCTGTGTCTTGCCCGGCAGGCGCGCACGCGTCCCGGCTTGCGAAGCCGCCCGCCGCGCATCCGACCCGAAGACCGGGCTCCGGACCTGAAGCAAACTCGTAGCGTCCTTCTTGCAGCCACAGATCCAAGAACATACGGATTTGCATTGTTCAATAATGGCAGTATTGAGGAAACCATCATGCAAGCGACCTCTTCCAATCGGCCCTCTGCCGGCTTTACGCTCATCGAACTTCTGGTCGTCATCGCCGTCATCTCGGTGCTAATTGCGCTGCTCTTGCCGGCCGTGCAGCAGGCTCGAGAGGCTGCCCGCCGGGCGCAGTGCGTCAATAACCTGAAGCAGATCGGCCTGGCGATGCACAATTATGAGCAGGCCATCGGAACGTTCCCGCCGGGCTACGTCAGCTCCATCAGCACGACGGTCGTGAACCCTTGTAATGCCGACCAGGAAATGCAAAACGGTGTCGACCTCGGAACGGGCTGGGCGTGGGGAAGCATGATTCTGCCCTACCTCGACCAGCAACCCGTGTTCAGCTCGATCAACTTCAACTTGTCGATAGCTTACCACGATAACGACACATGCAGCCTGACGTCGCTGGCAGTCTATCTTTGCCCCTCCGATGGCGGCGGGCCGTTGCTCGTTCCGGTCTTCGATGATCCCCCCGACCCGGCCAATCCCGGCAGCTATAGCGGCACGCACATCGTCGATACCGTGGCACGTGGGAATTACGTGGGCATGTGGGGCCTGGGCGAGATTTGCGCCCAATCCGGCGCCAATGATGCCCCCAACAACAACAACAATATCAATGGCCCCCTAGGCCAGCATGCCGGGATCTTCTACCGGAACAGCGCAACGAAGATCGCCGCGATTACCGACGGCACCAGCAACACCGTCATGGTCGGCGAGCGCAGCCACAATTTGAGCTACGTGACGTGGGTGGCGCGGTCGATCAATGGCTGGCTGGGCAAGACTTCGCTCGTCGAGGGGGGAACCGACCAGTTCAACCCGTCGCCGGAGGAGTGCTGGACCCAGGTTCTGGGACCTGTCGGGCTCGAGAACCCTCCCCGAACGATCAACAACCCGGTGGCCCACGTTGAGGACTACTGGAGCATGCACCCCAGTGGTGCCAACATGCTCTTCGGCGACGGTTCGGTCCATTTCCTGAAGAATTCAATCAACCCGCTCACCTGGCAATCGCTGGCAACCCGCGCCAGCGGCGAGATCATCTCGGCGGATTCGTATTGAGGAAAGAGGCAGTGGGCGGCCGGCAGTGAAGGTTGACGAAAGTCACGCGGGCGCTCATTCGAGCGTGTACCACCGCCTGGGCGGATGCCAGCCCGGCACGGTCACTCCGTGCGTGAGCGTGGCTCTCAGAAGACGTGAACAACAGCTCGGGTGCCACAGCTCGGGTGCCACGCTTGCGTCTTCACAAGCGCGCCCGAGTGCCGGGGCGTCAGCCCGTCACGCTCACGGAGACGCCCGCGAGGCATCCGACGCGACAGACTCCCGCCTGCCGACTGCTCACTGCCTCAGTACGAATCAGCCGAGATGATCTCTCCGCCAGCTCGGGTCCCGAGCGCCTGCCAGACCGTCAGGCTGATGCCACTCTTGATGAACCGCACTGAGCCGTCCATGAGCAGGACGTTTATACCGCCGGGATGAAACGAGCTGGCGCCGATGAATGAGTCGATGACTCCGTAATCGGCCGACACGCTGCACGACGGTTGGTTCGGCGGCATAATGTGGTAGTAAGGTCCCCCGCGACCGGTGTCCTGAAGCGTCCAGTACTCGCCCTTGAAATCCCATAAGGGAGCTGTGGCCGCCTGGCAGGCCGCGACGTCTTGCTGCGGCCCTCCAAAGGAAAGCTGTGCGATCCCGTACACCAGGTTGAGCCCGGGCGTATTGGCGCCCGACTTACCTTTGATCCACTCGCTGAAGGCAGCCGTGTTGCTGGTGCCATCGCGAATGGCCGCGAATCCCACGCGGGTACCGAACGATGGGTTTCCTCCTAGCCACCACGCCACGCCGCTAACAGTCCCTCCGCTATAAATCCGGTTCGTTCCTGCGTTGGGCGCATAGTTCACGCACGTGACCGGCGCCGAGTAGCCGATATCGAGGTTTTCCCGGCTTCCCGGGTTGGAGTCCGAGGGACAAAAATAGCCGGCGATGGACGTAGACATCACCGTGGTGTTGGCGGCGACGGAGTTGCCCGCCACCACGTCGCCGAGGCTGAAGTTGTAGGCGTCGTATACGGCGCGATGCTCGAGATAATTGGTCAGTCGCAGATGAATCGAAGAATTCTGGGAAACCTGGCCGGTCCCGGTCGTGTTTCCTCTGAGGTCGACCCCGCCTGTCGGCGGCAAGACGTCGTTGTCATTGATGTACTGATGCAAGGCCAGGCCGATCTGCTTGAGCTGGTTGCTGCACTGCGCACGGCGAGCGGCCTCGCGCGCCGACTGAACGGCGGGCAACAGCAGGCTGATCAGCACCGCAATGATCGCGATCACGACGAGGAGCTCGATCAAGGTAAAACCACGACGCGACAGCATGCCTGCGTGTCTCCCATTGACCTTGCCCGATCCCAGTCAACCTGTGCGTCAGAGAGTGGCGCTTCCACGGACTCTTACGCTCTCATTTTGGTGTCACCGAAGTGCAACACCAAGGGTTTTTCCCGTCCAACCCGGACTCGATCCACGTCTATTTGGCTGAAATCTTCCGTCCATGGCGATAGAATCCATGGGCAACACGTCGACTGGCCACGCCTATTGGGGGAAATCCGATGTCGCACGAGGAATCGGTCACGCACTGGCTGGATGGTCTGAAAGCCGGCGACGACGACGACATCGCGCGGCTATGGGATCGCTATTTCCAGCGTCTGGTCCGACTGGCGGGCTCGCGGCTGCCTGGCTATGCGCGCCGTGCGATCGACGAGGAAGACGTCGCTTTGAGCGCCTTCCAGTCGTTCTGCGAGCGCGCCAAGTGTGGTCAGTTTCCCGAGCTGAGTAACCGGGACGATCTCTGGCGCGTACTCTTCGCAATCACGGTACGCAAGGCGATCGGCGCCGTCCGTCATCAGTCGCGACAGAAGCGTGGGGGCGGTCAAGTCCAGGGTGAATCGGCACTCGGCCGCCCGGGCGATGTCGACGCCGATGCGGCCGGCCTGACCAATTTCCTGAGCCGTGAACCCACTCCCGCCGATGCCGCCGAGCTCGCCGACCAGCTCGAGACGCTCTTCACCCGGCTCGACGATCTGACCCTCCGCGTCATTGCCTTTCAGCGTCTTCAGGGCTTAAGCTCCAAGGAAATCGCCGACTCGCTTGAGATCTCGCCGCGGACGGTCGACCGCAAGCTGCAACTGATCCGGGCCCTCTGGATGGAGACTGCCCTGTGCAACTCGGGCTAACCCTCGACCGAGGATTGCCGGCCGAGGAGCTGCGGCGGATCGACGAGGCCTGTGATCGCTTCGAGTCGGCCTGGCGTCGGGGCGAGCGTCCCGAGCTGGAGGCCTATCTCGACGGCTTCAGCGGGGCCGCGCACGCCCAGCTCCTTCGCGAGCTGCTGGCCCTCGAGCTGGATCTGCGCCTCAAGCAGGGGGAAACGCCCGACGTCGCGCACTATCGCGAGCGGTTCCCGGATTGCGACGATATCATCGGTAGCGCGCTCCGCGTCAAGGAGACGAACGAGCATCGATCGGCAGGGGCGGCCGGGGACGATTCGACGGACGACGGCCCGATTCACGCCGGCTCTTCCGTGCTCGCGGGATCGTCGCAAGCGGCCGGGTATGAGATCCTAAGCGAGCTGGGCCGCGGCGGGATGGGCATCGTCTACAAGGCAAGGCAGATCGCCCTGGGACGGCTGGTTGCGCTGAAGGTGATTCGGTCGGCCGAGCTCGCCAGCATGGCCGAGCAGATCCGGTTCCAGAACGAGGCCGAGGCGGTCGCTCATCTGGACCATCCTCACATCGTGCCGATCTACGAGGTCGGCCAGCTCTCAGGCCAGCGCTACTTCAGCATGAAGCTGGTGCAGGGCGAGAGCCTCGATCGCCGGCTCGGCGACTACGCCGCGGATTTCGACGCAGCGGCCCGGCTGGTCGCGACCATCGCCGGAGCCATCGATCATGCCCACCAGCGCGGTATCTTGCATCGCGACCTCAAACCGGCCAACATCCTGCTCGACGAGCGGGGAAGCCCCCATGTCACCGACTTCGGGCTGGCGCGCCGGATCGAGGCTGACAGCGAACTCACGCATTCCGGCTACCCGATGGGAACACCGTCGTACATGTCGCCCGAGCAGGCCCGGGGCGACCGCGACGCGTTCACGACGGCGACCGACGTCTACGGTCTGGGCACGATCCTTTACGCACTTCTGACCGGCCACGCACCATTTGCCGGCAGCAGCCTGGCCGAGACGCTGGACCGGGTCCGCGACGCCTCGCCCGAGCCTCCCACCAAGGTCAACCCCAGGGTGCCCCGCGACCTGGAAATCATCTGCCTGAAATGCCTGGAAAAGAACCCCCAGCGGCGGTATGCAGGCGCCCGCGCCCTGGCCGAAGACCTGAGCCGCTTCGTCGCCGGGGAGCCGATCCAGGCTCGACCGGTGAGCGCGGCGACGCGCGCCTGGATGTGGGCCAGGCGCAATCCTTTACCGGCCGCCCTGTCCATGCTCTGCGTGCTGGCCACGCTCGCGGGGCTCATCGGAGTGACCTGGCAGTGGCAGAAAACCGTCGCGGCGCGCACGCTGGCGGAGGCCACCAGCGACTTCATGCTCCACAAGCTGTTCGACCAGGCATCGCCGCGATTCAATCCGCGAGGAGTAAATCTCACCGTCGGCGAATTGCTTGACCGCGCTGGAGCGCGCCTGAAAGGTGAGTTCGAAGGGCAGCCCGAAGTCGAGGCGGCGATCCGCCGGACGCTGGGCACGGCTTACCAATCCTTGAGCATGTACGACCGTGCCGAGCCTCATCTGCAAACGGCCGTCGAGCTCGATACGCAGTCCCTCGGCGCTGGCGATCGCCAGACGCTTGGCGATGTCAATCTGCTCACTTCACTGTTTGATGACGCCGGCCGCTTCGCGCAGGCCGAGCCGCTGGCGCGAAAGAATCTCGCCCTCTGCACCGATGCGCTGGGTCCGGATGACCCGACGACGCTCGAAGCGACTTACAACCTTGGGGTCGCGCTCGTCCATCTCCGCCAGCTCGACGAAGCCGAAAGGGTGCTCTCCGACTGCGCAGCACGAGAGCGCAAAGTGCTCGGCAATCAGCATCTCACGACGCTACGAACGATCGACCAGCTCGGCAACTTGCTGCAAGACCGGGGCAAGCTCGAGCTTGCCGATACGCTGGCATTGGAGTACGAGCACGGTATCCGCTGCCAGTTTGGTACCAAGCATCCCGAGAACGTGACAGCCCTTGCCAGCCGGGCGCGCGTCCGGTTGAACCAAGGGCGGCTCGACGAGGCCCAGCTTCTCTACCAGAACGCCGCCCAAGAGGCTAGCCGTATCCTCGGCCCGGACCATCCCCGGACCCTTGCCGCGGTGGGCGATCTGGCGCGCGTACTCGAGAAGCGCGGCAGGCAGGCTGACGCGGTTCGCGTCCTGGGTGACGCCTGGAAGCTGGCCCGGACCGGTCGCGGCCTCGATGACCCCGAGACCCTCTGCGTCGGTTGCCGCTTCGCCCAAGCCTTACTCGAAAGCGGCCAGACGCGGGACGCCCAGGGCGTCCTCGAACTGGTCGTCCCCCACAGCCGCGATGCGCTGGGGCCGGATCATGCGATCACCCGCGATGCCAAAGAGCTGGCATCGCGGGGACGGAATGCCAGGCAGGGGGAATCAGTCTTACTGCCCGAGGATCCGTTTAGCCCAATCCAGTGAACCTTGCTCCTTGTCCGCCGCTACGCGGTAGCTCCTGCCGGCGGGAGAAGGTTGATTGAGCATAAACGGCGGCGCGGGCTTCAAGGTCTGCGATAGTCCTCACGCGTGTCGCGGCTGGCCGGAGCCGCCGGGCGAGGAGCGGGAGGTGGCCTGCGATGGGTGTACTGAGGCGGCGCGTGCAGGTGAGACAGCTCGGATCCCCCCTCCGTCCGGGCGCCGGGCTGGGAACCGGGTGCACCCTCGCGGGTGATGTCATGAGGAGCGGCCGAGCCAAGCCCGGGGTGATGTTCGCCCCATCCTGCAGGCGCCTCGCCTGAGGGGTGATGGAGCGAGGGCTCGGTGGGCTGGGCGCCTCTCGGCTGGCTAGCCGATCGACCGCCAGGATCTGTGTGGCTGATTCTTCCATTGGCGCCAGCCCCGGACGTGGCGATCCGGTGGTCGGCATGCCCCATCGGACCGACCGATTCGCCATGGCCAGCGTGCTCGTGGATCGGAGCGCCGACCGGCGAGGCGTGCAAGGCCAGGGGACGAGGCCTCTCCGCATTTCGACCCATGGCCCCTCTGGCTGCGCCTTCTCCCGTGTGCCCAACCGCGGCTGCGTGCTCTTGACGCACCCGCTCCTGGCGGAACTGAGCCAGCTCGGTTCCGCGCTGCCGCCACTGGTTGCGAGCCGAGTCGCTAAGACGCTCCAGCCGCATGCCGCCATTCGCCTCTCCCTGACGGGCCAGCTCATGGATCGGCCGGGCCAGCTCAGCGCCGGACTGACGGGCACGACCGGTCATGGTCACATTTCTCTCGATGATGCGCGTTTGCTCGATATACGTTCGCGGAGGCCTCATGGCCACGTTGTCGCGGCGGACGATATATTCCTGGCGGACCCGCGTGATCCAGCCGGGATCGCGGCTGACGTTCACCGACGCGTAGAAGGTGAAGATCGGGTCGTAGTAGGCAGGGCGGGCCGGTCCCGAAACATAGGTGAAAGAGAACCAGGGAAAGATGCCCACGCCGATGTACGTGCGGTCGTAGTAATCACCGAAGCAGTAATGACCATAGCCAGGCTGCACGAACAGGTTGGCGACCAAGCCGCCGGTCGCGATGGTGATCGTGGGTGTATAGACGTACGCGGGCTGCAAATAAACCGGCTGGGGATAATACACCGGAGCGAACATGAGGCCCCGGTTGGCCAGCGGCAAGTCCCAGTATCCTTCAACGAATAGGTAACCTCCGGGCGTCCAGACATAGTGCGGCGGGATCCAGACCCAGTTGGGCTGCACGGCCGCCCAGAAACCAGGGCGCCAAACGTAGCGGTTTTCTTGCCAGTACCAGCTTCCCGGCGACCAGAACACGCCCGGCCCCGGCTGGGGAGAATTCGGCCCGGTTTCCAGGCTCGCCGGCGGCGCTGGCATGTACGCCGCCTGGGTGGCGGGACCACCGGCCGGTCCTGCTCCACCGCCCTGGGGTTGTGGAACCGGGACCCAGGCGCCGGGAACCCACTGGAAGCCTCCATCGACCTGATGCCAGTAGCCCGGAACCCACTGCCGGCCCGGCGGTGGCTCGCGCCAGACGCCGCTGATCCAGACAAAGTCGGTGCGACCTTGATCCCAGCTCCAGTAACCCGGGATCCACTGCACGTTCGCACCGGCGGGTTTCTGATCGGGAGGCATTTCCTCGATCGCCGCGGGGGGCTCCTTGGGGATGACCAGCCCGGGCGTGGGACTTCCGGGCACAGGCGCCGCGAACGCCTCGTGCACGGCCCCGCGCGTGAGGACCTGCGGTTCCTGATCGGACCCGCCTGCAGCACCGGCGTCCGGCGGCTGCCCAGCCGCACCGGGTACGACTAGTCCCAAACTGAGGAGGAGGACGAGCACGGCCAGGAAGGCGGTCCAGGCCGATGCTAACGCGCGGGACCGAATCAGTCCCGCATTCCATGGACAAAGCTTTCTCATGCTTGCACTCCTTGCATCCGGTTCAACAGCGGTTCAAACGGAAGAACGCCAGCCATTGTGCCGTCATGGTCCGTCATAATCGTGCAAAGTGCACATCTTATGCCTGCTTCGCGTGTATCCTCTGACAACAACACGCTCACGTGAATGTGAGCCTGGCACCCGGCTCTGCCCTTGGCAGCGCACGGTTACTCTGGCTCTGGCGCAAGCGTGGCACCCGGCTCTTTCCACTGTCGGCGGCTTCCTACCCACTGCCACGCTCTTCACCTTGAAGCTGGGTTTGCTCGCGCCGGCTGGGGCGCGGCGGGAAGGGAGCTCTCGGAGGGGCCGAAGCCGAATGACTTGATGAGCATCTCGGTTTCGTCACGGAATTTTCGGTGCGGGTCGCGGGTGGTGATGGCGGTCACTTTCAAGAGTTCATTGCGCGGAAACTGGACGAGGTAGTGGTCAATGTAGAGGCGATCGGTCGGGAGGGCCGGCGCAGTGTCCGAGGGAATGAGAGCGGCCTCCATTCGGTAGACCTTGCGTTTCACGGTGGCCCAGTCGGACTCGGGGAGCCATCCGGTCGGACCGGGGACGATTTTTTCTCCTTTTCGCTTCCACTCCTCCTCGATCTGTTTCTTCTCGACCAGAGGGTCGAATGCGAGCCGGTCGCGCTCGGGGTCGCCGCTGCTTCCTACCAACTTGATTCGGATCGCGTCCTGTCCGTAGGGAGGATTTTCGAGCAGATCGATTCCCCCATCGGGGTAGGTCTGCACTTTCAGGTCCTGAGGGTGCAAGAGGTGATACCGCCCCTGAGGATCGTCGTAAATCAGCCAGGTATTCTGCACGTCTGGCTCGGGCAGTGGGGAAGGCAATTCGAGCGAGGTGCCTCCCTGACCCGGAGCTGAAGGGCGGCGCTCAAGTGAGAGTTCGCGCCGGACCGTCTGTTTGAACCGACCCTCTCCACCGGGTGATCCCATGATTAACTCTTCGGCGATCGAGACCTTGGTGATCGAGCCCTTCGCGTCGTGGACGCCTGCAGTCCGGTCGCCGGATGCCGGCCGCGAGTCCAGACTTTCTTTCTTGGCCGCCTCACCGCTCCGTCCTCGATCCGTCGACTCGGGATCGGAGGGCGCGAACGTGAAAAGGATTTGGCCGTTGATGGCCGCGGGGCCCTCTGCAATCACGAATTGCCCTTTCACGGTAATGACCGCGGTGAGCGATGGCCCCGGCGGGTTCTTGCGGACATCCGAAATCTCGGCCGTCACGTCGTAGCTTTCTTCCTCGGGGATCTTACCCACAAGCGCAGCGACGGCCTCGCGGGAGACCATCCAGGTGTCGCCCATTCGGCAAGGCTTGCGGGGCAAGATGACTGAGAGGTTCGGCAGGAACACCTGATAAGCGATGCCGATGTACTCGTGCTCACGAAGCTGCCGGCCGGGAACCAGGCTCTGGACGCTGGGCAACAAGTGCGGCCGGGGCCGGTATAGGACAGTCAGCCCTTCCAGCAACTTGGTTTTGTACCGAGGAATATCAAGGGTCGTCTTCAGATCGGCCCGGTCATACCGGCGGACCAGGTCGGAGACAGACGTTCCCTTGCCCAGCTTGCCCACACGCTCGGTGTAGATGGTCTGAAACGTGGTCTGACTGACCTCGGGCGCGCCCTGCGGCTTTTCCTGCGTGACCCTGGTGATCTCGCGCGTCCCGACCTGATATTGCACCAGTTGGTCGGGTTTGGCCGGGTCCTCCGTGGTCGCGTACCGCTCGATGAACTTGTAGTGAGCGCTCACGCCCTCATCGGCCCGATCGGCTGGTTGCAGCGCCGGGGTCGCCTGGCCAAGGCTCGATGTCGAACTGCCCAGCCAGAGAGCCGGAGAGACCAAGAGAAGCCCGGCCCATGCCGCTGCGCCGTGCGCGATAGGGCGACCGTGAGCACGTCTTGCTTCTGGCTTCGAGACCGATCTGTTAGCCGAAACCGATTTCGCTTCCCTTGCCCATTCGCGACGCCTGCGTGTGCCCTTCGAGGGCGCGAGTCGGGAAGGAACCGCGAAGCTCAGGTGAGTCGTCATGGCACAACACCTCCGCAGCGGATTTCAAGGTGTCCTGGAAGCAAACGGAGCGGCCGGCCAGCAGCTTAAGTTTGCCCACGTCATCATTAAACCATAGTGCGACATCGTGTCGGTACGTCATTCATCGCGACGGCTTCTTCCTGCGGGTCCAGTCATGGTTTTTTCCCCGCTTCCGGTTGCGACCACTGCAACGAGCCGATCAACTGGAGGTCTTGCTCGCCAAACGATTTGTCATCATCCTGGGCCAGCGTGAAGGTTGCCAAAAGCTGGTCCCCCTCAGGGCTTCCGACGAGGTAATAGTACCAAAGGACGCCCAGGTCGCCCTCGCGGCCTTGCACGCCGACCTTGTAACGAAACCCTCCCGCCGGGTCCCCGTCCACCTCGCCTGCACCTAAGAACTGGACAAAGCGGTCTTTGAGCGAGCGGCGGATGTCGTCGCGAAATTGCCGCGGGTCTTGGTGCTTTCCCCGCCCTGCGGGGGGCCCGGCTGCCAGGTTGCACTGGGCGACCACGCGGCCCTTTTCAATCCGCTTCAGGACAACCAGCTTGGGATCGTCCCAGTACGTGTGCCAGCTTCGATCGTGCAGCAAGTTGTACTTGCCCTCCGGCGCGATCAGCTGAAGAAGCTGCCGCGGCGGCGAAGTGTCGAGCGACTGGCCGATAATCGCGGGATCGGCCAGCTCGGGTGCGAGAGGGGCAAGCCGGCGGATGACCGTGAGCGTGCTCTTGACATCCAAGCCGGCCTCCACCGGCCCCGCTTGCCGGCTCTCGGTCCGCTCGAGCTCGAGCCGGTTGACGATTCCCGCCTTGCGGTCGAAACTGGCGCGGCCGTCGAGAACGATCGTTCCCATACCTCCGAGCACCTCTCCTTGCACCTGGCCCTTCAGATGGAGCCGGGCCGTGGTCGGGTCGAGCCCTTCGAGCGTGGCTTCCAGCGTGCTCGACTTGAGCACGTCGTAACCCGACAGCGCGACGTCCGCCGAAGCCGGTAGCTTCCAGGAATCTCCCCGCGCGACGGACCCACGGGGCAAGAGGTCGCCCAGGGTCAGCGGGTCGCCCAACCCCTCAACCAGCTCCAGCTCGCCGCGAGTCATCGGTCCCGCCGGACTAACGACGACCACTGCGCCATCATCGCCTCGCCGCTCTGCAACCAGAAGCGCAAGCTCGGGACGTAGCCGATCGGCAGTTCGACGCACCTCTCCATTAATTGCCGAAGCTGCCTGGGCAACCCATCTAACCGCCTTTCCGTGAGGCACACTCGTGGCCAATCTGCCTGAGGATTGTGCAAGTCCGCCCGCGTCCTTTTCGGGATCGGTCCGCCCGACCAGCACCCGCTCGCTGAAGATGAGCCGGGTCTTGACGTCCAGAGCTAGCGGCTTGGGCATCCGTGCCTCGTCGGACATAGAGGAAGGAGGCAGCCCGGGCCGAAACAGCCCCTCCGCCTTCAGTTCGATACGCACCTGCGTGGATGTTCCAGCCGGCATTGCTTCCCGCAAGACCACCGGCTCTGCGGCGATCCCCGCCGTCACCGAGACCCCGAGCCAGCACACGACCAGTCCCCACAACAGGAACGAGCCAAATCCATGGAACTCGGAATCATTCATGCCAGCGCTGACCATCCCCTGGCCCTCGAAACGGTCTGTCTCGTGAAATCCGGTGCGGACCGGCGCATTATCGAAACCTGGGCGGTGCTGTCAATTTGGCAATCCTGCGAAAGCGTGGGAGCATGGATTGTCGGGCCGATCGCCGCTTCGCCCCCTGATCAGTCCCAGGCGCTGAGATCCTTTCTTGAAAACCGAGCGAACAAAACAGGGGACTCAAACGTCTGTTTGAAACAGTTGTTCGAGTCGTATCGACCGGGTGTAGCGCTTGTAAAACCGCGGTAGACGTTTCTTTGGCGGCAAGCCGCAGCGATTCCGGTCGTCAGCAAGAGTTTTCTCAGCTTTGGCATGAAATTTGGTGATTCCTCGGTCGAACTTTGACACTTAGCAACCTAGAGTGTGATCATAGGGAGCGTTTGATGATTGCATGCATTGGGGCCCACTCGCTGCTGAAAGGAAAATGTTGGGCAGCAGGGAACCGATTGAGGCTTTTGCGCGTCAAGTTGAGCGAGAAATGCGTTAGACAGGTTGTAACGCCATGAGCCGAGAACTGACAAGCATCGTATTATAGGCATGGCATTTCCGCTCCTCGGCGTTTGGCTCCCTCCCGCAAGCACGACAATTTCGTCGGCCGTGATTCTCTGACTTCGTCTGAATTGGTGGTGAATAAATGGCCTTAACTGACGAATAGGATTGGTTCTAGAAGAGTTTGCAGGAACGAATAGCGGACCTGCTCCTCATAGGTGCATCAGGTGCATGGAGCAAAGCAGTTCCGGCGGGGCGGGAACCGACCGCCTGGGGGAGCCCGAGGGTGTCGAAAGCTTATCGTCATCCCGCGATGAAACAGCTTAAGGACCAGCAATCCCGGTATACACCGAAGGATCGTCGGCTCGAGCAGATTGAGCGTGCCGAGCAGCTCATCACCGAGATCGATGGTTCGAAGCATTATCCGTACGAGTATCTTTGTTTTCGTATCACTGGATACCGACCCGATGGCTGGTCGGGGCTGATGCTCGAAGGCAGCGGCGTTAGGCATGACTTGCAATTGTTCGTGGAGGATCTTTCGGCCACCCTGCGGCAGCTCGTGGAGCAGGCCGTCGAGCCTGTGTTCACAGTGTCGGAGGTGGGCCGGCGTTACAATATCTCCACCCGGACTGTCACGCGATGGCGGCGGCAAGGGCTGGTCGCTCGCCGTTTTGTGATGGGCGGACGGACGAAGGTGGGTTTCCTGGAATCGAGCCTGGAGAGGTTCGTCGCCAATCATCGCGACCAAGTGCAGCGGGGTTCACGGTTTCGACAATTGACCGACGTTGAGCGCGACGAGATCGTGCGTCGCGCCCGTCGCATGGCGCTGTACCGGCCGGGCCAGGTGGGTCTGGTCGAAGTGGCGCGGAGGATTGCACGCAAGATGGAACGTTCCACGGAGACGATTCGGCTAACGCTGAAGGCTTACGATCGCGAGCACCCCGATCGGGCCCTCTTCGCCCCCTCGGCGCAGCCTTTGGACGACGAGGCGAAAAATCAAATCTATCGCCGCCACCGGATGGGAGTCTCGGCCGAGGTTCTGGCCGTTCAGTACGGCCGCACCCGCTCGAGCATCTACCGGCTGATTAATGAGGTGCGCGCTCGCCGGATTCTCGAAACCAAGCTTGAGCTCATCGCCCATCCCAGCTTTGACGAACCTGGTGCGGAGGCCCAGATTATGGCGCCACTGCCTCCGCCCCCGGCCGGTAAGGCTCCGCGCAAGCCTAAGGCTCCTAAGGGATTACCTCCTTATCTGGCTAGCCTTTACGAGGTTCCGCTGCTGGACCGGGACCAAGAAGCGCACCTGTTTAGGCAGATGAATTACCTGAAGTATAAGGCCCAGGCGTTGCGCCAGACCCTCGACCCTGCTCGGGCCAAGACTTCGGACTTAGACCGCATCGAGGAGCTCCAGGAAGAAGCGTTGGCTGTCAAGAACCAGATCATCCGGTCCAACCTGCGGCTTGTCGTCTCGATCGCGAAGCGGCACGTAGGACCCTCGAACAATTTTTTCGAGCTGGTCTCCGACGGCAATATGAGCTTGATCCGCGCCGTCGAGAAGTTCGACTACTCGCGGGGCAACAAGTTCAGCACGTATGCCTCGTGGGCGATCATGAAGAATTTCGCCCGCACAATCCCCGAGGAAAACTATCGCCGCGACCGCTTCGTCACCGGCCATGAAGAGATGTTCGAGGCCGCGGCCGACAACCGGACCGACGAGCACGAGTACGAAAGCTCGCTGAAGCGGATGCAGGAGGCGATCAAGGGCATGCTCGACCGGCTCGACGACCGCGAGCGGCTGATCATCACCAGCCGCTTTGGCCTTGGCGGGGCCGCTGAACGGACCCTCGAGCAGCTGGGCCGCGAGCTGGGCATCACCAAGGAGCGCGTCCGCCAGATCGAATCCCGCGGGGTCGACAAACTGCGCAAGATCGCCGGCGAGCAGAAGCTCGAGCTTCCGATGCTGTGAGCCAAACCTTAAGCGATTGGTGCAAGTTAGACATGAACGAGCCCAGGGAGCTAATCGAGCGACTGCCCGACTGCCTGCACTGGAGCCCTGACGGCGAGATCCGGATCGCGGGCCACCGGATCGGGTTGTACCACCTCATCGTTCACTACGCTGAAGGGAACACTCCTGAGATGCTTCTCTGTCAGTTCCCGACGGTGCCACTCGTCGTGATCCACAAGGTGATCGTTTTTTATTTGGAGAATCGCCAGGCGGTCGATAGGTATATTGCCGAGTACCGGGCCGAGCTTGACGAGCTTGCTGCCCACGGTCGGCATGCACCCAGCCTGGCGGCGATGCACGCGCGGTTCGAGGATCGCCAGAAAGCGGTGACGACCGGTGCCGATTGGGTCTGATCCATGCCGCTTCGGTACCTGATTGACGAAAATCTCCGCGGCCCATTTTGGACGGCGCTCCTGCGCCTCAATGCCCAGCTCGCATTTCCCATAGAGATGGCCTGCGTAGGCCAGCCCGGCACACCAGAGCTTGGCAGCGCAGATGCGGAGATCCTGATCTGGGCAGAACAAGAGGGCTATTTGGTCGTCTCCAGTGACGCGAAGACCTTGCCCATGGCCCTGGCGATGCATCTCCGCAACGGCCGCCACCTACCGGGTATTTTCCTGATTCACTTACCCGGCTCGATTCCAAAGCTTGCAGAAGCGCTCCTCTACTACGCGACGGGGTCCGAAAAAGACGAGTGGCGGGATGAGCTGGTTCACATTCCCTGAGCCCGCCCATTCGGAGAGCAAGCTTTTTTGCCGCCCAACAGAGAAAACTCTTCCGGGATACAGGAGGCCAATACTTGAGGGCACTGCTGCACTCGCGGGCCCGTGCTTTTTTCACCCTCGGGCTCTTGCCGAGACCAGGCATGTGCAGATACCATAACCTGTCGCGCCCTTTCGGCGTCCGCCGTGGCGGCTGGCGAAATCTCTTGCATTCGTTCAACCAAACGATATAGTAGGTGATTTCACGGCCCAGGTTGCTGGCGTAGCTCAACCGGCAGAGCAACGGTTTTGTAAACCGTAGGTTGTGAGTTCGAGTCTCACCGCCAGCTCTGTCCTGCGACTGAGGCGCCGATCGCCGGGTCGCCTGGCCAACCTTAACGGTGGGCCGGCTCGCGACTTGGCAAGCCTCGAAGCGGGTGGATACCCAAGCGGCCAAAGGGGCCAGACTGTAAATCTGGTGGCACTGCCTTCGCAGGTTCGAATCCTGCTCCACCCATGCATGTTGAACTCACGCAGGGGGATACGCCGCTGGCCCGCCCGCTCGGGTCTGACCTGAAAGGGAGAACGCAGCACGACGAGCAAGCTTGATCCTTTGATCTGATCGCCGGCCGAGATTGCGCCGAGGCCCACAGGATCGCCCCGGCACAATGGGCCGGATCTCTTTTTTTTCGCGGGTGTAGCTCAGTGGTAGAGCCCCTGCCTTCCAAGCAGGCTGCGTGGGTTCGATTCCCATCACCCGCTCTCTCGAAATCCAAGGCGCTTGGGCGGGAGAAAAAGAACGCGAAGCAGGCCAGACGCGTCTGAGAGGTCGGAAGATCGTTAGCGCGGAGAAGACATCCAGAAAGCAAACGACTTGCTGCCGTGGCTCAGCTGGTAGAGCGCGTCCTTGGTAAGGACGAGGTCCTGGGTTCGAATCCCAGCGGCAGCTTTTGGGTCCGTTGCCCAAACTTCGGGCGTGGAAGAGTGACGTGCCTGGCGGCTGGCCCCGGCTGCCGGGATGGCCGTCCGAAATGGTTCGTGCTGGCGGGGGGGGTGAGACGAGGGTTCCCGCCATTTTGACCTTGACTTCAGGAATGCCGTAGAGGCGCTATCGCAAATGGCCAAGGAAACTTTCTCCAGAACCAAGCCACACGTCAACGTGGGCACGATCGGGCACATTGACCACGGCAAGACGACGCTGACCGCGGCGATCCTCGCGGTGCTGGCCGAGCAGGGCAAGGCCAAGACCAAGTCGTACGCCGACATCGCCAAGGGCGGCACGGTCCGGGACGCGACCAAAACCGTGACCATCGCCGTCTCGCACGTCGAGTACGAGAGCGAGAAGCGGCACTACGCCCATATCGATTGCCCGGGCCACGCCGACTACATCAAGAACATGATCACCGGCGCCGCCCAGATGGACGGCGCCATCCTCGTCGTCTCGGCGGCCGACGGCCCGATGCCCCAGACCCGCGAGCACATCCTCTTGGCCCGCCAGGTCGGTGTGCCGGCGATGGTGGTCTTTCTCAACAAGATCGATTTGGTCGACGACGAGGAGCTGCTGGAGTTGGTCGAGCTCGAGCTTCGCGAGCTTCTTACTCACTACAAGTTCCCCGGCGACGAGATCCCGATCGTCCGCGGCAGTAGCCGGCCGGCGCTTGAGAACCCCAAGGACCCGGCCGCGGCCAAGCCGATTCTCGAGCTGGTCAAGGCCATGGACGAGTACATTCCCGACCCGGTGCGCGAGGTCGATAAGCCGTTTCTGATGGCCGTGGAAGACGTCTTCTCGATCAAGGGACGCGGTACAGTCGGCACCGGCCGAATCGACCGCGGCCGCGTCAAGGTCGGCGATTCGGTCGAGATCATCGGCTTCGGTGCCAAGAAGCCGACGACCGTCACCGGCGTGGAGATGTTCCAGAAGACGCTGGATGAGGGGGTCGCTGGCGACAACATCGGCGTACTCCTGCGAGGCATCGAGAAGAACGACCTGGAGCGCGGTCAGGTCATCTGCAAGCCGGGCTCGATCACCCCGCACACCAAGTTTGAGGCCGAGGTCTACGTTCTCAGCAAGGACGAAGGGGGCCGGCACACCCCGTTCTTCAAGGGATACCGGCCCCAGTTTTACCTGCGGACGACCGACGTGACCGGCTCCATCCTCAACCTGCTGTCCGAGGACGGCGGCGAGGCCGAGATGTGCATGCCCGGCGATAACATCAAGATGACCGTCGAATTGCATTCGCCGGTCGCCATGGAGGAAAGCCTTCGCTTCGCGATCCGCGAAGGCGGCAAGACCGTCGGCGCCGGAGTGGTGTCCAAGATCCTCGAGTAAGAGGGTCCGGCTGCACCCTCCGCTACGTCACCAAGAAGGAACGAGGGTGGAGTGTGCTCGGCCAAATCCGTCAATGAGCTCAAGCACGAGGCGATCCGAAGGTGCGGCCGGCCGCCTGACCTGCCCAGGGCAGCAGCGACGGGCCGCACCATGGGCGTTTGGAGTGCGCATTTTTCCGTCGCGGCGGGTCAGTGAGGAGCGGGTCAGAGGTGAGTGGGAGGCCGGTGAGGGGCGTTTGAATCTGAGCCTCTGGGCCTGTCCCGGAAGAATGGCTGGAATGGCTGGAGCAGTCCTATCATGCGTGAATATGTTTGGCTGGAATGCACGACCTGCGGCGAGCGCAACTACCGAGTCCAGAAGGAGACCCGGGGCGCGAACCGGCTGGAACTGAAGAAGTACTGCCGCCGCGAGCGGAAGCACACCCCGCACAAGGAGTCGCGCAAGAAGTGAGGTCGCACGGTTGGAAGTCGCGGCCGGGGCAGTCGGGGCGCAGGGCCAAGCGGCTTGGCTCCGCGAGATTGGCCTGGCTGAGCGTCCAGTCAAGGAACCTCCGCTGTTTCAGCGGGTGCTTCACCGGTCGTCTGGAGCGCGGACGATAACCCGGGGGGCCCCCGGTGGCCTCCTCTGGCATCGTCTCTCGGTGTGCTACGAGCGTAGCTCAATTGGTAGAGCACCGGTCTCCAAAACCGGCGGTTGGGGGTTCGATTCCCTCCGCTCGTGTTGCTGTAAGGCCAACCTGCTGGGTGCGGGTCATTCTTCCAAGACGCATGCAATTTCGTAGGTGGCCGGGGACACAACAGGCCGCCGCAGGTTCCTCCGGGCCAGGACCGCCACGCTGGGATGAAGGAAGTTCCGGGTCGTTTTCCCACCATCGAGAAGTGAGTTCGTGCCATGGGCAAAGTCCGAGACGAGGCGTCGGCCGCCAAACCGGCGAGAGCCTCCAAGGGAAAAACCGGCGGTGGGCAACTAAGCACCCTCGTGCTGTTCTTCACGAACCTGCTGCGGACCGGGCTCTACAAGCCCATGCAAGGCTGGAATGCCCGGATCTACACGGCGTTGGGGTTGGGCGTGATTGCCGCCGCGGGCGTCTACCGGGTCTACGTGGCCGTCGAGGACGATACGCCGGTCTGGCGGCTGGGCCTTCCTGCCGTTCTGGCCCTGGTGCTCGGCTGGCTCATCTTCCGGGTAATCCAATTTACGCCGTTTGCTGAGTTTCTCATCGCCACCGAGGCCGAAATGAACAAGGTCTCATGGACGAGCAAAGACGAACTCTACCGTGCCACCACGGTCGTTCTGGCGACCGTCGTGCTGATGGCCCTCTTTTTGTTCGTGGTGGACTGGCTGTGGCTGTTCATCCTGAGGATGATTGGCGTCCTCCACATGTCCGGCGGCGGCGGCTTCGGCTCGACGGCGTGATTGTAAAAATTTCCCAACACTGCGGCCTAGCCGAGATCCAAACTCCCGGCCCGCATGTCCTAGAGTAGCTTTCGTATCTGGCGACCGGCCACAGGCTTATGCTCGAGCCGACCATGACTGATTCGCACCACGATTGCACCGAAGAAGCGCCCGACTTTCCCTCCGAGGAGCCGAAGGATGCCCCTTCCGAACCGGCTTTGACCGAGGAGCCGCAGGCAGTGCTGCCGGAACCGGACCGGTCCCAGGAGTCGCATGTCGCGGTTTCGGAGACCACTCCGTCGGAGGAGCCGCAGGCCGCGCTGCCGGAACCGGACCGGTCCCAGGAGCCGCACGCAGCGGTTCGGGAGACCGCTCTGTCGGAGGAGCCGCAGGCCGCGCTGCCGGAACCGGCACCGTCCCACGAGCCGATTGTTTCTCCAGAGCCAGCGGGGTCCGAAGTGCCGGCAGGCTCCGCTGTCGAAGTGAGCGAGGAGGCGCCCGACGGCGGCTCGCCCCGCCCTCGCGCACCGCAGCGGCGGCGGAAAGCGCGCCCCAAGCCCGAGCCGGAATCCGAGCCCGAACCTGAGCTATCCCTCGATTCCGAGATTCCCGAAGTCCCCCCGACCAATACCGCGGCTCCTCCGGAACCGGCCGCGGTGGCGGCCAGCGACGACGAGCCCGTGCCCGAGCTGGTCTGGTATGTGCTCAAGGTACAGAGCTCGCGCGAGGATACGATCCGCGATGCACTGCAACGCCGGGTCAAGATCCAGGGGTTGCAGCTGTACTTCGGCAAGATCGTCGTTCCCACCGAGAAGATTACCGAGATCCGCAACAATAAGAAGCGGATCGTTGAGCGTAAGACGTATCCCGGCTACATCATGGTGCAGATGGAACTCAATGAGAAGACCTGGTTCTTGGTGCGGGAGACGCCGGGCGTGGGCGATTTCGTGGGCGCCCATGGAACGCCCACCAAAATGACCGAGACCGAAGTCAACCAGATGCTCCACCAGGAAGAGGAGAAGACGACCGTCGAGACGCCCAAGGTGCGCATCGACGTCGAACGGGGCGACCGAGTGAAGATCAAGGACGGTCCGTTCGAGAGCTTCGAGGGGACCGTCGAGGAGGTCATCGAAGGACGGGGCTTAGTCAAGGTGATGCTCATCATCTTCAACCGGCCTACGCCCGTGGACCTCGAATACTGGAAGCTGGAGCGGATCTGAAGTCCCGAGGCTGCATAGAATCAAATATTCTGGAAAGAGAAAGCAAGAACCATGGCCAAGGTGATGACGGCGAAGGTCAAGCTCCAGTGTACCGGAGGGCAAGCGACCCCCGCTCCCCCCGTGGGACCGGCCTTAGGCCAGCACGGTGTCAACATCGGTCAGTTCGTGATGCAGTTCAACGAACGGACCAAGGAGATGAAGGGGACGACGATCCCCGTTGAAATCACGATTTACTCGGACCGGTCGTTCGAGTTCGTCACCAAGAGCCCGCCGGCGGCCGTCCTCTTGAAGCAGGCCGCCGGGATCGCCGCCGGCTCGGCGGTGCCCAATAAGACCAAGGTCGGCACCGTGACGGCTGATCAGGTCAAGAAGATCGCCGAGACCAAGTTCGCCGACCTCAACGCCCGCGACCTTGAGCACGCCTGCCGGATCATCGCCGGCACGGCCCGCAGCATGGGGGTGGACATCAAGGGATAGAACAAGAGCTCACGGACTCGCTCGCAGTGATTCGTCGGGCTTGTTTCGGGCAGAGATTCTGGAGACCAGTGAACTGACCGAGAGCTCGGGGTGTCCTTAGTGGAGGCGGCATGGCACGTTTCTCTGGCGATCCTAGACTAGTGCAAGCGATCCGCGACGGCGTCCGCGAAATGCGCCAGAGACACGGAGCCAGTGGTTGCTACGACGGTCGCGATCTCATCAACTGACTTGACGAGCACCGCAACAAAGAGCTCAACGAGATCTACGACCATTATGACGACTGTACCGACCCGGAAATGACAGCTGACCAACAAATTGGAAGGTTTCTTTGTAGACTAGGTCAGAAGAAGGTCGGCGAGCGAACCTCAGCAAGGCGCATCACCAGGCGAAGGGGTCAGCGGGACGGGTTCTGTCAAGTGTCTGTCTGGAGTATCACGGGTCAGACCGCTCTGGGCAACCCGGAGGATGACTTCGCCTCCCCTGATGAGAGAGAGGAATTTCAAGACGAGCTGCGAGAGAGGGCCTTTCACGCGATCGCGATGCGGAATCTCGTGGGACGGATGGAGGACATCCCGTGATCCGCCCTGGCGAGATCTACCTAGCGGATCACGACGCGGCGGGTTCTCATCGTGTTATCGTGGTCTCGCGTGAAGAGCTCAATCGAGGCCGGTATGTTCTCGTAGTAGGCTGCATCTCCAGGCGATACGCCTCGCGAAGTGGACTGCCCAACTGTGTTCCGTTTCAAACTGGGCAGTTCGGTTTCACGGAGGACTGTGTCGCTCAATGCGAAAACATCGCTTCCATTGAAAAGGCGCAGCTTGATCTAGCGACGGGGCTAGTCGGTGTACTCGACTAGCTGGCAATGCGTGATGTCGTCAAGGCTATCGGGCATGTTATCGAATCGGATTGTGAGCCGGCCCGATCCGGGTCATGATGTGCTTACTGTGCCCAGCATCTTTCTTGTAACTTTGACGTATCGTGATCGATAAGCTGTTTCCTCCCCAGGCCCTGTAGTGAAAGTCAACACCGGTTGACCCAGGCGCGACCGCCCGCCGGCAACCGGAGGCAGCAAGAATGGCGGCAGCCCGTTTGGGCGAAAGGAGCGTTAGTTTGCCCCAGCATTCCAAGCGATTTCGCGCCTTGCGCGGGAAGGTCCAAGCGCCCGACCCGGTTCCCCTCGCCGAGGCTGTGAAGCTACTGAAGACCTTCAATACGACCAAGTTCAACCAGACCGTGGAGGTCTCGACCCACCTGGGCATCGACCCCCGGCAGAGCGACCAGAACGTGCGCGGGTCGGTCGCGCTTCCACACGGCATCGGCAAGACGGTGCGCGTGGCCGTTTTCGCCCAGGGTGAAAACGTCGAGAAGGCCCGCAGCGCCGGCGCTGACATCGTCGGGGCCGACGATCTGGCGCAGCAGATCAAGGGGGGGACGATGGACTTCGACGTCGCCCTGGCGACGCCCGACATGATGGGCGTCGTCGGTCCGCTGGGCCGCGTCCTCGGTCCCAGGGGACTGATGCCTTCGCCCCGGTCGGGGACCGTCACGACCGACATCGTCTCGGCCGTCCGCGAATTCAAGGCCGGCAAGATCGAATTTCGCAACGACAAGGGGGGCAACGTGGCCGTCCCCGTGGGCAAGATCAGCTTCAGCGAAGAGCAACTGGTTGAGAATATCAATGCTTTCCTGAACTACCTGCGATCGCTCAAGCCGGCCGCGGCCAAGGGAACGTACCTCCAGTCGGTCACGGTCTCGGCGACCATGAGCCCGGGCATCCGGATTTCGGCGTGAGGCCCGCCCGCCGCTTGATCTCCCGGCTCGTCGCGCGCAGGGCTGCCGACCCTTGTGAGCTTTCACTAGCCAAAGAGTTGCCATGAGTAAATACGTCAAAGAATTGATGATGGACCAGATCAGGTCCGATTTGAGCGGCAGCCGATCCCTCTTGATCCTCGATCTAAAAGGGCTCGACGCCATCACGGAGTATCAGTTTCGCCGCGACATGCGGAAGAAGTCGATCCGGGTGCGGGCGCTTAAGAACTCGCTGGCGAAGCGGATCTTCTCGGAAATGGGCATGGACGGGCTCTCGAGCTATCTCGAGGGGTCCTCGGTGCTCGTCTGGGGAGGAGACGGCGTCGCCGAGCTGGCCAAGGAAGTCTCGACCCAGGTCAAGACGCTCAAGAAGCCCGAGATCAAGGGAGGCGCCGTCGACGGGGTGGTCATCGGCCCCAACCAGGTCGAAGACATCACCAAGCTTCCCAGCCGCGAGCAGCTCATCGGCCGCGTCGTCAGCCTGACGCTGGCGCCGGTGCAGCGCATCTTGGCCTTGGCCACCGCCCCGGCGGGCAGTCTGATGAGCCAGCTCAAAGCGCTTTCCGAGGGGGACTCCGCGGCGCCCGCGGCCGAGGAATCATCCCCGTCCCCCTCCGGCGATGGAGCCTAAGTGCATTGGCCTGACTCCCTCGCTCGAGCGACCGTAACGACACTCCCGGCAGGTAGCGCCTAGGCGCTACCCTCGCCTTTTTGATTTTACTTCATCCCGGTGCGTTTGACGCACGCCCCTAGAATGATCATGATCTCTTCAGGAGAGCAAGAAAGGACCTGACCGGAAATGGCCACTGCCGAAGCCCCCTCATTCGCAGATAACATCAAGACCCTGGGCGATTCGATCGTCAAGCTAACCGTCCTAGAAGCCAAGGCTCTGGGCGATTACCTGGAAGTCGTGCACGGGATCAAGCCGGCCGCCGCCGCCGTGGCGGTCGCTGGTCCCGTCGCCGGTGCCGCCGGCGCCGCTCCGGCCGAGGCTGCTCCGCCGAAGACCGAGTTCGACGTTGTGCTCGAAGTCATCGGTCCCAACAAGATCAATGTCATCAAGATCGTCCGCGCGGCCACCAGCCTGGGTCTGAAAGAGGCCAAGGATCTGGTCGAAGCGGCTCCCAAGGAGGTCAAGACGGGCATCGCCAAGGAAGATGCCGAGAAGCTCAAGAAGGACCTCGAAGACGCCGGCGCGACCGTCAAGATCAAGTGACCAGTCCGCGCCCCCCAGCGACGTCTCTGTCCCCTTCCGCGAAGGGGAGGAAGCGTCAGCGGTGGCGGACTCCGGGCGGTCGAAGGCTCCTCACGGGGCCGCGCGACCGCGGCTTGCCCGCGCTTGCGACTGAGAAATCATCCCTGAACTCAACCCGGTACCCCGCACCCAGCCTGATTGATCGGGCGTTGGATGCGGGGGCTTTGTGGCGCGCAAAGGAGTGTCGGTCGGACTCTCTTGGACGTCCTAGGAAAAAGAGCTCGATCGATCACAAGAGCCGTGCACGTTCCTTTCGCCTCGGTTCGCACCCCTGGACTTGGCCGCGCGGTCGCTGCGCCCTGGAAGGGCCCGGCGCAGCGGGTGGCTGGTCTCAGTCTGGCCTGCGGACCTTCTGCGCCAAGTCGACGGACCGCCCCTTTCTCCCTTTGAGGAGCGCGACCTCATGCCCACTCCAACTGCCGTACGGCGCATCGTCCCTGCCCAGAAACGGAATTTCGGCCGGATTCACGACGAGTTTCCAGTTCCCGACCTGACCCAGATACAGACCAAGAGCTACGAGCGGGTCCTCCA
>JBKQMU010000260.1:0-4501 GCA_052146555.1 Isosphaeraceae bacterium | reverse complement strand
GAGGAGCCGGATACCATCGAGGAAGTCTACGAGCCGTACTTGATCCAGATGGGCTTCATCGACCGCACGCCGCGCGGCCGGGTGGCCACCGACCGGGCCTTCGAGTATTTCGGCCTGCCGCGCCGCCTGCGCGACAACCCGCAGAGCACGCTATTCTGATGAAGACCGTCTACCTCTCCCTCGGCTCGAACCTCGGCGACCGCGAGGGCTACCTGCGCCAGGCCATCGCGCTCCTGGGCGCGGCGGGAGTGCGCGTGCTGCGCGTTTCTTCGCTCTACGAGACCGAGCCGCTGGAGGTGCGCGACCAGCCCTGGTTCCTGAACCTGGTGGTGGAGGCGGAGACGGAGCTGTTCCCTAGGCAACTCCTCGGGCGCCTCCAGAAGATCGAGCTGGAGCTGGGCCGGAGGCGTGGGCGGGAGAAAGGCCCGCGCTCGATCGACATCGATATCCTGCTCTACGGGCGATCGGCGATCGAAAGCGCCGATCTGATGGTGCCTCACCTGCGGATGACGGAACGCCGCTTCGTGCTGGAACCGCTGGCGGAACTCGCGCCCGAGTTGCGGCACCCCGTGAACCACCTGATTATCCGAGAGCTGCTCCAGGCTACGGCGGGCCAGGTGGTGAGGAAGGTGCGGTAGGCCGCACGAAAAGTCGCCTGCGTCACGGCATTAAGGCCGCTGGTATCATGAGAGGGGACATATTCCATGCGGTTCGAGCGAATCACGGTTGACCCCGCCGTAGCTGCTGGCAAACCCTGCATCCGCAATCTGCGCTTTCCGGTGTCGCGGCTGCTCGCCCTGCTAGCGGCCCGGGAGAGCAGGGAATCGATTTTGAGCGCCTACCCCTACCTGGACGAGGCGGATATCGACGAGGCCCTGCAATATGCGGCCTCCCTTTCGGAAGACGAGACCATCGAGCTGAGCCGGTGAAGTTCCTGGTCGATATGCCGCTGTCGCCGGACCTGGCGCAGTGGCTGCGAGCCGAAGGTCATGATGCCGTCCACGCCGCCGAGTCCTCTATGAGCCAGAGTCCGGACCCGCAGATTCTTCAGTTCGCAATTCGCTGTGGCCGCGTCCTCATCACCGCAGACCTGGACTTCCCGAGGCTTCTGGCCGGACTGGGTTCGAGCGGACCCGGGCTGATTCTGCTGCGCGGCGGAAACTACAGTGAAGCCGAAAGCCGGGATTGTGTGCGGCGGGTCCTGATGTCGGTCGCCCACGAAGAACTGGCTGTGTGCGCTATTGTGGTTGACCGCGAGAAGATCCGCCGTCGCCGGCTTCCTGTCTAAGGTTGAGCGGGACCGGGGCGGCCTAGCGACACGAGGTGGAGAGGGTATCCGGTGCGTTGCGAAATAGAACGTGTGAGCCGGCCGGTCTCCAAGCGTGCCGCGAGACACCGGAAACGGGAGGAGCCCGCCAGGCCCGGCCAACTCTCTCCACCGGGGCCTCAAGATTGTGCCAACAGAGGCGCGGATATTGGGGGACGGATGCCTCCCCCCCCACGCGGATTGCTCCGCTCCGCGCTGTGATACATCCAGTATCCGGGGGATCGCAATATCCTCTATAATACTTGCAACGGAGGCATCCCTTGCCCAGCCGCCGCGCGCCCACGCTGCCCCAGGAAGCTCCACTGACGATCAATCAAATGAAACGAGGAATTTCTCGCATTCAGAAGCGCGTCGAAGAGCTTGAGTTGTTCGACCCCGAAACGATTTCGGAACGCTGGGGGCCCGAGGTCAAGGTTCTCCAAACCGCCATCGATGAAACTCTCGCAGCGGTTTTCGGCCACGACAGCGTGAAATACAACCGATACAGGCGAGCCGCTGACCTTGACCACGGCCCCATACTTGCGGGCCGCCCAGCGACCCTTCGAGAGGCCCGACAGTATGTCGCTCGAGGCAAGAGCGAAGCTATTGCACTCCTAGGCCAGGCCGTCCGCGGTCTCGAGGAGGAAATTCTCGACCAGGAGAGCGCTCTGTCGACGGCGGCCCCAGCCGAGCATGAAACAGCTCGAGATCTATCCAGGGTCTTTCTGGTGCACGGCCATGACGGCGAGGTGAAGGAGGCAGTCGCTCGCTTCATCTCCGAGAAGCTCGGCTTTGAGCCCGTTATCCTCCATGAGCGGCCAAACAAGGGACGAACGATCATAACGAAGTTCCGCGAAGAAGCCCGTGGTGTTGGCTTCGCCGTAGTCCTGATGACAGCCGACGATCTGGGGAAGGCGAACGACACCTCGGACCTGAGGCTTCGGGCCCGTCAAAACGTGGTCTTCGAGCTGGGTTTCTTCATCGGAGCGCTCGGGCCTGAGCGTGTCGCGGCCGTGGTGCGGGGGGATGTCGAGCGACCTTCCGACTTCGATGGCGTCGTATACATCTCGTTCGATACAGAAGACTGGCGAACAAAGCTGGGGCAAGAGCTCCAAGAGGCCGGCTACAAGGTTGACTGGAACAAGGTCATGCGATGACGAGCCATCTCAGCGCCCGGCCCCACCGTGCCCGGACTTTCCGACCGCCGCAGAGCCGAGCGCCTGGCCTCCGTCCTCACTAGCCGACTTGCCCTTTGCGGCGTATCAGAGCCTTCCAGATTCGGTCAACCCTGTGTTTCAGCCACCGCGAATTAGGCCCGGCGGTGCCGAGCTGCCGCTGCCGGCCCGCGCCGAATAGCGGGCCAAAAGTCCTTTGCAGGCGCGCTCCGAGATGCGTCCGACGCGTTCCGCGCCCATAGCCGCCACGCCGGAAGCCGGCTCCTTTTCCGCAGCGCCCGGCTCCAGAGCCGGGAGGTATCCCCGGCACGCCCACGGACTTGATACAATTCAGGCCGGGTCGACCGATTCTTGGCAACGATTGCGAGCTACTGAAAGGGAACGTGGGATGAGCACAACATTCCGCTTCCGGCAGCACGACAACATTGGCGTTGCGGACGCTGAGCAAGATCATGCGTTCCTGCGTCGGTGCTTTATCGACACCGGAGAGGTTTCCATTCTATCAAATCCGAGCGATCCTCGACGAATCGTACTTGGGAGAACTGGTGCCGGAAAGACGGCCCTTCTCCTGCACTTTGCAGGGGCTTTGGAGAAAGTAATCGAGGTCAAGCCTGAAAGCCTGGCACTTGCATATATCTCCAACTCCACCGTCTTGCAGTTCGTCCACGCACTCGGAGTCAACCTCAACATCTTCTTCAAGTTGCTGTGGCGGCACGTCTTCACCGTAGAGATTCTCAAAGCTCATTCACATCTAGATACTGAACGTACCACCCAGAACTTCATCGAGCGTATTACCAGCTTCTTTAGCGGAAAGAACCAGCGGCACGTCCAGGCGTTGGAGTATCTAAAGAACTGGGGCAGCACATTCTGGGAAGAGACCGACTACAGAATAAAAGAGCTCACAACTAAGTTGGAATCTGACCTGAAGACCTCAATCGATGGGGCCAAGCTTGGTGTTCCCATCAGTCTTAGCGCCGGCGGGTCGCTCACGGAGGAACAAAGGCAGGAGGTTGTGCACCGTGCCCAACACGTGGTTAACGATGTGCAGATCAGGCAACTATCGGACATGATCGAGTTGGTTGATGAGGTTTTAGATGAGCCCAGCCGGCCGTACTTCATTGTCATCGATCGGCTCGACGAGGATTGGGTTGAAGACAAGTTGCGATTCCTTCTGATTAGGGCGCTCATCGAGACGGTCCGTGAGTTCGGTAAGGTTCGCAATGCGAAGATCATCATAGCGCTGAGATACGATTTGCTTGACAGGGTTGTCAGGCTGACCCGCGACGCCGGCTTTCAAGAGGAGAAATACGAAACTCTATATCTGCCGATTGAGTGGACCAAGGAGAGTCTGGTTGGGCTTCTTGACGCTCGAATTGATAAGCTGGTGAAGTCACGCTACACGAAAGCGACTGTCACGCACAAAGATCTCCTGCCCGCTCACATCAACAAACAGCCCAGCATTGATTACATTCTCCAGCGGACGCTGATGCGGCCCCGAGACATCATTCTGTTTTTTAATCTCTGCATCGCCCAAGCGACGGACAACCCCAAGATCACGGCCCAAATGGTTCGACAGGCGGAGGGAGAGTACTCGCGGCTCAGGGTGCGTTCCCTTGCAGATGAATGGCAGTCCGACTACCCGAGCATCTTGGCGTTCGTCGATCTTCTGAAAGGACGGCCCCCACAGTTCGCATTGGAAGACATCACCGACGAGAGCTGCTTGGAGGTGTGTGTCCACCTCCACGATGAAAAGTTGATAAAGGAGGATGAATTGTCGCGCGCCGCGTTCCGCCTAGTCAACGGAGCAAGCCCCGATTACGACGAGTTCAAGCGGGGCACCATGGCTGCCTTTTACAAAGTGGGGTTGGTGGGCTTGAAGCTAGAACATCATGAGGGCGTTTCATGGTCGATCAGCAGTCGGCGCAGCGTTTCCGTTTCTGAAGTTCGTCCGGGATCATTCTTGCCTCATAATGTTTACACAAACATGCCTCTTGGTGTGGAGATGCTTCATCTCGTGGGC
>JBKQMU010000259.1:0-25690 GCA_052146555.1 Isosphaeraceae bacterium | reverse complement strand
TCTCCCCACGCAAGACTCGCTTCCGGCTGCTGGCCCGGCTCTACCGGACGGGATTGGTTACCCGCAAGGTTCTGGTGAAAGGTTTCACATCACGATCCTCCTCTCCCGAGCTTCTTGGCGCAATGTCAGATCATTTTTCCCCAGGCATGCGGTCGCGCTCAAGTATGATCGTGATGATCCAGGAACCCTTCCGTGATGATCTGATCCGAGCGCCATTGAAAGTGGACGGCACCGCGTTGCCAGGTGCGGAGGAGTGGAATCCCACTCTGCTCAAGGGTCGTGAGGGCGTCGGTTGATCCAACGGCAGGCATCCGCTGGCTGACGATGACGGCTTTGGGCCTGGCCCAGGAATAGAGCCACGAGGGATTGGCGGACTTGCCCCCGTGGTGGGGCGCCAGCATCAGGTCGACGGCGGGATCGAGGGGCGGTCCGGCGGCGAGCTCCACCAGCCCGAGTTGATCGAGGTCGCCGGTGAGCAAGAGGTGGTGCCCGCCCTGGGCGATATCGAGCACCAGGCTGCGGGCATTATCGGGCGCTTCCGGGTGCCATCCCTCCGGCGGATGAAGAACCGCGAAGCGGGTCTCGCTTTGCACCCAGGAGGCAGGGGCCGCGATCGTCCGCACCGGAATGCCGTGGCGTCGAACCTGCTGGAGCAAGACGGAGGCGGCGGGATTCTGCGGACTTTCAAAGCCGGGCGGGATCACGATCGCGCTGATGGGAAAGCGGTCCATGAGGTCCGGAAGAGCGTCGAAATGGTCCTGGTCGGCGTGGCTCAAGAAGACTGCATCGAGGTGAGTGATGCCTCGACTCCAGAGCGCCGGGGCGATAATCCTGCGCCCCACGCGTGGGTCGCCCATCCGGCCGCAATCGTAGAGAAACGTCTGACCGTCCGGGAGTCGAAAACAAACCGCGAGGCCGTGCCCGACCGCGAGCATTTCGCCTTCGACCGTGGCGGGAAGACGGGACCGCGTCGCCAGAAGCCAGCCCGGAACAAGTAAGCCCGCGACCATCGACCAGACCGCGATTTTCCAGCACGTCAGGCGAAGGCCAGCGATGCTCGAGCTGCTCGCTCGGCTCAGGGCCGTGGTCAGGATCAAGAAGGTATAAAATGCCAGGACGAGCGACCATGGCGGACCCGCCACGAATCGATGCCCCCAGGCCTGGGCAACACCCCACCGGACGATCGTCTCGGTGAGTTGCAAGAGGCTTTCCGCGGCCCGGATCGGCAGCGCTCCGAGGGGCGGCCAGACCAAGGCCAGCCCCAGCCCCGAAGCGCCCAGCAAAAGCGCCAGCGAGGTGATCGGAATCAGTGGAATGTTCAAGATGATGCCGATGGGCGAGACGAGATGAAACCGCAGGGCGACCAGAGGCAATGCGGCAAGCCAGACCACCGACGAGGCCACGACGCCCTGGAACATCCACCCTCCGATCCGTCGCAGGATTCGAACGTACCAGGGCTCGTACTGACGGATCAGTTCCTGGATCGGCGTAGGAGTGCTGCTAAAACGCAAGCGGACCCAATCTCCCATGGCTCGGAACCCGGACTGAGCCAGGGGAACCAGCCAGAGAAGCGCCGCGATGGCCAGAAACGAGAGCTGGCAGCCGACGTCAAAGAGGAAGAACGGGTTCCAGGCCACCGTGAGCAGACCGGCCAGGGCCAGCGTGTTGGCCGGCTGGGTGGGCCGGTTTCCGATGGCGGCCAAGCAGAAGGTCAAGGTCATGACGGCCGAACGCACGACCGAGGGAGCCAGGCCAACGAGCACCGCGTAAAGGGCGGTCACCAATGCCACGACGACGTAAGCCTGGCGCCGGGCCAAGCCGCAGATCCGCAAAAACAAGCCCACGCAGACCGCCAGGACCTGGATTTGCAAACCGGAGATGGCCAGAAGATGTGTCGTGCCGGTTCGCGCAAACGCATCATTCACTTCGGGGTCAATTTCTTCGCGCTGGCCCAGAATCAAGGCCGCGCCCAGGGGCGCTGAGCCGGCGTCAAGCCGCTCGGTCAAGCGGCTGCGGCAGGTGGCACGGATCTGCCCCAGCCACCGGGTGAAGGGCCACTCGCGCCCACGTGGGTCATCGGTTAGTCCGGCCGGATCATCCACGACCAGGCGGAGCCGGATTCCCTGCGCCCGCAGATAAGCGCGGCCGTCGAACTCGCCGGGATTGAGCGGCCCGGCCACACGCGCAAGCTGGCCAGCCAGCTCGACGGGTTGCCCGGCGTGCAGATCAGTACGGTCGCCCGCGGCGATCAGCAGGGTCCTCCCCGATGCACAGTGCCACCGGCTTCCATCGGAGATCTCGGTGATCTCCAAGACCATCCGGGTTACGATCCGGGCGGGATCTCCGGGCGCGTACCCCTCGCTCGTTCGCGTTCCCATGTACTCGGCGATCACGCCCCGGACCCAGGCCGGCTGGGGCGTCTCCGAGACGCCCGGACTGACGTCATCGGGCGAAAGGTCGCTCCACCTGTGGTGATGCCAGGCGCCGCCGAGCCCGACGATCGCCACCAGCAAGAAGACGCTCGAGCTACGCTCGCCCCGCAGACTCAGCGCTGCGACGGTCACCGACGCCAGGGCCAGGGTGAGCCAGGTGCCCGTCTCCAGCGGATCGAGCTGACGGTCCGTGATGATGCCCGCGGCGAAGGCGCAGAGGACCGGGACCAAGGGGGCGATGCTCACGCCACAAGCAGCGACGTTGGGCAGGACGCGTGAGCCAGCCTGACTCGAAGGAGCGGTCGTCACGATCTTCCTCGGCTCCGGTCCGCGGGTTGCCCAGCCCGGCGGCGGATTGTCTTGATCGCCACATGGCCGGAATCGATCTTACGACCGGCGGCCCGCCGTTCCAAGAAACCATCAGTGCTCCATCTGATCCCTGGCGCGCCTCGCGTGCAATACAGCACGTACAATACAATACGCATCCCCAATACGCATCCCGCATCCGGGACACGCTGAGACATCGGCCGGTTGCAGATGCGATAAGGACTTGCTAGGCTGTTTGGCGACCGTGCTTAGGTCGTGGATCGTCCGATCTTCGTTGTTGAACGAGAGTCCCCATCCATGAGCCGACGTCGTGCTTTAGGGTGTGCCGCAGTGGCCATCGTGTTTTTGTCGCTGTTCTTCCAAGGATCGATCCTGACCGCCGGGCAGGAGCCGTCCCAACGTACTGCGGCAAGGCCGCCGGAAAGAGAGGGCGCGAAGCCTGGCGCAAGAGCCGAAGCCCCGAAGGATGAGCACGCTGCGACTTCTGAGCCGCCGGTTGATCCGGCGATCGAGAAGATGTTTGCGGATTTCGATCTGAAGCCTCACGGCTGGCCCGCAGTTCCCGACAATCCCCCGCCGCACGAAGGTGCGATGATAACATATCCTCACATCCTCCAGCCGCCGGACCTTGTGATGGTCGAGGTGCTCGAGGCCCTCCCCGGCCGGCCGATCTCGGGAGAAAGGATGGTGCGCTGCGATGGCACGATCAGCATGGGTTTCTACGGCGACGTTCATGTTGCAGGTTTGACTGTCAAGCAAGCGAAGGTCAAGATCATCCAGCACCTGAGGAAATTCCTGACCGATGAAATGCTGGGACTTTACGAGCTCAAGCCTGAAGGGCTCGACCAGCAAGCGGGAGCGATGATCCGGCCCGGTCCGCCCGACCGCGCCCCGGACATGCCCGAGGATGGAAAGCTCTTCCAGTTCGACGGCGACCAGAAAACCAAGCCCGAAGCGAGCAAGCCGCGCACGGTTCCTTCGCGGCTCAAGGTTCGCTCGGTGCGGCAAGGTCACAAAATCCTCTCGTACTACGGCCGCTCTCGTCCGGGAGCCCAGCTTCGCCTGCTGGGCCGCTTTCCGGAGCGCGATCCTGAGGATCAGAAAAAGCAGAAGACCGAGGAGCCAGCAAAGTCTGTCAAGGTTCCTATCGAAGCCGGCGGGCAGGTGACCATCTCGATCGAGATCCAAGCGCAAGAAAAGAGAGAGAAAGAGGAGGCCGCACCTGAGGCCGCGGCCGTCACCCGTGGTGCGCCGATTCATCCCGCGGATTCAGACCGTGTCTTCTTCGATGTGACGGCCTACAACTCGAACAATTACTACATACAGGGTGATGTTGCCTCGCCAGGGATGCTCCCATTCACAGGTTTCGAAACCGTGTTGGACGCTTTGCAGTTTGCCAACGGACTCACATGCACGGCTGAACCGAGAGACATCCACCTGATTCGCCCGGCCCGCGGCGGCAAGCCGGCCAAGGATTACAAGGTGGACCTGGAAGCGATCCGCGATCGCGGCGACGTGACAGCAAACTACCAGATCTTTCCTGGCGACCGTCTTGTGATCGGCCGCAACGACGTGCTCAAGAAGACGATCCAGATTGATCGTCTGGCGGGGGCGATGCAAACGGTCGTCAACTCGATCATGCAGGAATCGTTTATGCTTCGAGCGCACGAGGCCAGCAGCCCGGAGAACCACGATCTGGTTCTCAAGAACCTGGTCGAATTCTGGATCGAGGAAATGAAGCGTCCCGATGGTGTCCAGCTCGACGAGCAAACCATCCGGGATGCGCTTCTTCGCAGGCTTCGGGTCAGGCCGCAAAATGCCGAGAAGGGCAAGTAGAAGCCCTACCTTTATTTCGCTCTCACGATCAGCGATCTCGGGCCGGGCCGGGCGCTGGTCCCGATGGCCTGGTTCATGCGGTTTCGAGAACCCCACGCCAACGCCTGGGCACCGAGGCAAACGCAGCCTGATAGGTTTCTTCGAGTGGAACTTCGACGTAGCAGCCCGGCTCGAGAAAGAGCGGCATGTTGATGAGTGGATCATTCACGGCGACCGGCTGGACGTGAGCCCGAACGATTGAACCGGACTCATACGCGGCCAAGGTGAGGGGCTTGTCGGCGGGTCGATCGTACGGCTCTCCGGCGACCTCGTCCCAGATCGCGCCATGGATGCCCTGGGGATCACGCCGCGTCGGAGGTTGGAGATCAAGAATCAGTAAATGGACCTGATGAGCCAAAAGCTCGGCGGCCTTGCGGATGAAATCATCGAAGGCCTTGCGGCCTGACTTGTTCCCTTTCGACACGATCTCGACGACCGCGATGAGCTGGTCGCCTGAGACATGACGTACCGCAACGACATTTTGCTTGCGGCGATAGAATTCCAAATCCGTTTCCGCCGTGATTTGAACCCGCGGCTGCGCGACAACGACCGCACCTCCCTTTGTCTGCTCGCCGCCGCCTCGCTGCGGAGGCCCCTCCTCGGGAGACCCGGTCGCGTCGTCCGCCTCTTCGGCTACTTTTCCAGTTTTGAGCGTCAAGATGTCGGGCTCGAAGCCTGCCCCTTGCTGCTCGGCAAGCGCGTAGTATTCCATCGGCAGCAGGCGCTCGTTGAGAACGTCCGTGAGGGCAGCGATCCAGCGCTGATGGAAATGGTGGAAGATTCCAGCATCCACTCGCGTCCAGTCATGAATCGGCATCGGGGCACCCTCGGTTCGCGACCCGGAATCGGAGGTCGCACGCCTCCGTGACCATTTTAGCTAAGTCGGGCAGGATCCTCCTGGGGCTTTGCCAATGAAAAGCGGTGGGGGGATGACCGACCAACCGCGATGACTTCGCCCCTCATTTCCGGCCCTCGCGATGGTGGCATGTGGGTGATTGGGACGGCCGGTACCGGGCACTTGCAAAGGGGGTCTGGAGTCGCTACGGTTCAGAGGTTCATCGACGGATCAAGGCGGTGGAGACTCCCCACGATGCCGGCCAACTTGCCTCCTCAGTATCTCAAGGCCGAGGACGAATTCCGCCGGGCCCAGACATCGGCGCAGCGGCTCGAAAAGCTGCGTGAGATGTACCGTTTGCTTCCTAAGCACAAAGGGACCGAGAAGCTCCAGTCGGATTTGAAGCAAAAGATGAGCAGGCTCAAGGATGAGCTGGATAGCTCCAAGTCAAGCGGCAAGAAGCAGGGGCCAAGCTATGCCGTACCTCACGAGGGAGCCGGCCAGATCACGCTTGTCGGGTCGCCCAATGTGGGCAAGAGCGCCTTGCTCGCGGCCTTGACACATGCCCGTCCGGAGGTCGCTGCCTATCCGTTCACGACCCGAACGCCCCAGCCCGGAATAATGATGTGGCAGGACGTGCCGGTCCAGCTCGTTGACCTGCCGCCCATCTCCGCGGAATTCATGGAGCCGTGGGTGCCGGGCATCATCCGGTCGGCCGACGCGGCCCTCCTGCTCGCCGATCTGGGCAGCGATGATGTGGCCGAGGCGACCGAGACAGTTCTCGATCGGCTGGCGGCCACTCATACCGAGCTTGTCGGCACGCTTCCCTTCGACGTCGAGGACGAGGCGATCCGCCATGTGAAGACCCTCTTGGTCGCCACCAAGCTAGATGCCCCAGGCGCCTCCGGCCGGCTGGAGGTGATCCGAGAATGGCTTCAACCGCGCTATCCGGTTTTACCGATATCGGTGCAGAACCAACAAGGACTGGAAACGTTACGCCAGGCGGCTTACGATCTATTAGAGGTCTTGCGCGTTTACACCAAAGTTCCTGGCAAACCGGTAGATCGGTCCCGTCCCTTCACATTGCCTATCGGCAGTACGGTACTGGACCTTGCCAGGGATGTTCACAGGGACTTCGAGCACTCGCTAAAGTTCGCCCGAATTTGGGGCAGCGGTGTCTTCGATGGTCAAACGGTCAAGAGGGATCACGAGCTGCAAGATAGTGATGTCGTGGAATTACATGTCTGATGAGCCCACCGGGCTTGATTCTGGCTCGGCAAGTCGGGACATGGGGCTGCATACCCCCCAGGCGACTCAGGAGGTGACAGGGCAAGGACCCGCCTTGGAGGGGGCGCGATGATGGCAACGGCTCTGATCGTGGAAGACCATCCAGATCAGGCTCAACTGGTTGCCCGTCTGCTACGGACGCGCGACTTTGAGCCGATCATCGCCGGGGATGGTAAGACCGGTTTGCTGCTGGCCCGCCGGCACATTCCCGATGTTTTGCTCCTGGATCTTATGCTACCCGATATCAATGGATTTGACGTTTGCCGGCAGCTCCGCGTCGACCGCGCGACTATGCTGATTCCCGTCGTCATGCTCACGGCCAGCGATGACATGCAGCACCGCCTGCACGGTTTCCGCGTCGGCGCGAATGCTTATCTCACGAAGCCTTACGGCTTAGATGTCTTATTTGAGGCCATTTCTGCCGCCCGAATCTGGCGTGCGAGCATGGCCCAGCGATCGCTTCATGGTGAGTTCAACGTCGAGATCAACAGCGAGATTACCTTGCTGCAAGATCTGAACGACTTCCTCATGCACGTCTGCCAGACGACTCCGCTCGCCAGCGACCAAGTCACGCAGCTTCGACAGGCCGTGATGGAAATGGCTCACAACGCCATTGAGTGGGGCAACAAGCATCAGTCGGAACGCCCTGTCAAGATCACGTATCGGATCCACGAAAACTATCTCGAGATCGTGGTTCGCGACCAGGGACCGGGTTTCAATCGCACTCATTTACCTCACGCGGCCTTGCCCGACGACCCACTCAGCCATCTTGACGTACGAGAAAAACTGGGGCTGCGGGCAGGGGGTTTCGGACTCCTCATCTGCCGAGGAATGGTCGACGAGATGCGGTACAACGAACAAGGCAACGAGGTCACGCTCATCAAACGGTTCGACCGCGCGGAGAGTGCCAGAGGTTGATGGCCAGCCCCGCTTGCTCAGCACCCGCGATGCCGCAACCGCGAACGTCCCGCTGGCAATCGCCTCAGTCAAGCCCACACACAAAAAGGCTTACGCGCACACGTCTTACGGCTTGGGTCGAGATCAGACGCTGGCCCAGATCAATCCGCTTAGGGGGGCTTCAGGTGGGATCTTGCGAGCGGCTCTGAATGTATTCGCGCAGGTAGCGTAAGAACGTGGGTAAGCCCACCTCATCCCAGGCCTGCTCAATGATCTCCTTGAGCCTTTGGTTTTCAGCCTGTAACTCGCGGAAAGCCTCGGCGTCCGCAGCGCCAGTGTCCAAAGCCGCAACCTGATCGTGGGTGTTAACCGAAAGCATGAAGCCAGCCAAGTTCGACCACGGCTGAATCTGTAGCTTCATGTGCGGATAACGCCAGTTTCCCAGTCTCAAGGCATAGACGGGCGTCTCGTGCCCCGGTAGCTTGCCGGCCCGTTCGAATGGCGGTTTTGACAAAAGGTCGCCCATGAGCCGAACGTCCGGCCAGACCAGTCGCCGGCCAACGGCCTCAGGGATTTGCCCCGACGGGTAGGCGATCTTCAAGTAGGTTTCGACCGCGGTCCGCAAGAGATCAAGACGCAAATGGCCCGCCCCATCGGGGCCCGGCCCGGAGGCAGGCTCCATGAGAGTCCCTTCTTAAAATTAGCCTGAAAGTTGGCAGGACTAACCGTCGCCCGGTCCCAGTCGCCCAAATCGAATATCAACAAGCCTCTGCACGTTCTCAATGCACTGAGTTCGGCTCCTCACCTCCTAATAATAGTCGGAATCAGGCCCCGGACCAACATCTTATGCACTCCGGGCAGAGGCTTTGTGGCCCTGGGCCTAATGCCGGCAGGGTGATCACCATAGCCTCATGCTCCCCGTGCCCCAGCACCTGCGGACCCGCCGCCACGGTGCCGGTCCGATGACTGATCGCATCGGTCGTCGACGTGTGCGGCTCCACGGCAGAGCATTGGATGTCGTTAGGTCCAAGGTCTTTGGAAAGCTCGAGGCGGCGGTTCCGAAGCTCAATGACACCCACGCAGCTGGTCTGCGATACAGGAAACGAGATCGACCTCCTATTCCGAGCGCGGAGTCTGGGACGGTCGGCGAAATCGTCGCCAGAAACCAGGTGCTGGCGAATTTCACCGGCTGGATGAGGCCGGAGTCAGAACCGATCGAAGCCGTCGGCTGACAAGATCCGTGCGGTCCTGTCGCTTTTTTCCACTCGAAACGAGCAAATGCTTTGCCGACCCCTGGTCTGGCTGCCGATACGGTGTGTGATGGTTCTTCTCGATCAGGTCAGGATCCGGCAGGGCAACGCTCTCCTCCCAGACCCCCTAACCTCGCCAGTCGTAAATGAGAAGTTAAGCCTTGCATGATTCGCTTGATTCAGCTAGGAACATCCCACGAGTGCAAACCTCCATCGCTCCGACCAAATGCGCAACGGCTGGTTCCGCGACACTAAGCTTGCATGTGTTCAAATAAGCCAGACAGGTTTGAGGCCAAATGATCTGCTCGAAGCCCGCACTGGACCCGGCTCCTTGGTTCTATCACACAACTTAGGAAATCTGAAAAAAAGTTAAGCTGCCTGCTTGCGTGAGATTGATTTTTTGCCAAAAATGTCCTCTAACTTTATTACCGTGTCGCCAAGTGGGTGTTTCCTTCGAATTGATTCATAGGTCACTTAACTCTTGGACGCCTGGCTTCAAGCACGAGTGCAGATGTTAAAGTTTTCCCTAAATTACCCTGACTTCGGCTTGACCTGAACCAAAGCTGTACTACGATGGATGTACGCAATCAAGCTGGTCTATGCTTCGTTGACCATGCATTAATGCGAGAGGGCTTCTGACTGTTTTTCGTCAGAAGTCAGACTGAGGAGGATTGAGGATGGAATCAGTAATGGTAGTTCGCGGCGCGATCGTGGATTCGTGGGTCGAACCATCGGGTAGGACCGAAGACGGCTCTCGCCTCGTTCTTCAGGTTGCCCCTAAAGGACGGCCCCGGGACCTCGTTATCGTAGAGGCGGAAGCTTCCCTAGTTCCCGACCGAGGCTGGCTCGAAGATCTTGGTGAGAACCTCTGTCATGGCAGCCCGGTCTACGCGATCGGACGCCGGATGCTTAACGGTTTTCTCGCCGCGAGCTGTCTTCAGCTTGCCCGCTAGCAGGGCAGTCCAATAGGGGCTGCCCGGCGCTGAAGCATTATCATTTTCTTCGAAGCTCGCATACGGACCAAACCGCCCTTTCCCTTCTCATCCGGCCGCAACGGGCGCGGCATCGCTTTGCTGCTGGGCTGAGCTGGCAGGCGCAATTCGCTATCCACTCCAGTTCGAGCGTAGCCATAGTTTCCCAGGTTGGTCCCTTCTCTTGCCCGCTGGCTGTAGCTCCACGTTATACTGCTCGAAGCCTGGCCGCTCTGTCGTACCGACATTGCCGCCCGAGCAGGCCTGGTCGCGTCATTGAAACGCGCCACGTCGAGCTCTTGTTGGTGGACAAACCGACGTCTCGGTTTTTCGGAGAAGAGGAGCCGCCTATGCCAAGGCCATGGCGTAAGGTGAAGATTCTAGACTTTTTACGGTCAGGTCGGCGGCAGTGTCCCGGTCTTTCTGCCTTGACCTTCATGGCAGTCCTGGGCCTCGCTTCCGTGTGCTCGCGAGCCAATGACGCCCAGACAGCCAGGTCCCAGGCGGGGACGCTCGAGGAGCGCGTCAAAGCCGTGCTCGAAACGCCTGCCTACCGCGCTGGCCACTGGGGTATCCTGGTGGTCGATGCTTCCACCGGACGATCCGTCTACGAGCACAACGGCGATCAGTTTTTCGCACCCGCCTCGGTCGCCAAGCTGTTCAGCGTCGCCGCGGCGCTGGTCGAGCTGGGTGCCGACCACCGGTTTGAGACTCCGGTCGTGCGCAGGGGCGGGGTCGACCCTCAGGGAACACTCCACGGTGATTTGATTCTCATTGCTCAGGGAGACCTGAGCATGGGCGGACGAACCGGAGCCGACGGCGCCCTGCTCTTCAAGGATGACGACCACACGTACGCGGGAGGCAACCCGCGAAGTGACATCGTCGGCGATCCGCTGGCTGGACTTGACCACCTGGCGCGCGAGGTCCGCGCCGCAGGCATCAAGCGTGTCACCGGCGAAGTGATTGTCGACGATCGCCTCTTCGATTCCGCCGAGAGCACAGGCAGCGGTCCGCGGCGGCTCAGCCCGATCATCATCAACGACAACGTACTGGACGTGATCGTCGAGGCGGGCAAGGCTGCCGGTGAGCCTGCCTCGGTTTACTATCGGCCGCTGACGGACCACGTCATCATGGACGCCCAGGTTGAGACCGTGACAGCCCCCCCACCCCCCAAAATTGCAGTCCCGGCCGGCCACCGCGGCGACTTGGAAAAATCGCCAGGCGCTGACCCAGAGCCATTGCCGGACGTGCATATCATCACGACAGCTCCGCACGGGTTCGCAGTCCGGGGCAAGATCGCTGTTGGTCATTCCCGGCTCTTGCTCACTCACGAGATCGACCATGCCGCATCGCTGGCGCGCGCCTTCTTCATCGAGGCAATGCGCCGGCGCGAGGTGAGAATCGATGCCAGCCCGCTGGGTGAGAACGACACGTCCGGGCTGGCGGACCCACCGGCGATCGCCCGCCTACCCAAGGTCGCTGTCTACACCTCAGCGCCCTTTCGGGAATCGATGAAGGTGATTCTCAAGGTCAGCCACAACCTCCACGCCAGCACCCTCCCCATGTTGCTGGCGGCGCGGCACAGCGAGCGGACCCTCGAGGCTGGACTCAGGCGCCAGGGCAAGGTTCTCCAGTCACTCGGGCTCGACCTGGCGACCGTCTCGTTGGGCGGCGGAGCCGGCGGCTCGCGAAGCGACCTGGTCACTCCCCGCGCGACCGTTGCGCTCTTGCAGGCCATGACCAGGCGGCCGGATTTTGCCGCCTTCGACGCGGCGCTGCCTGTTCTTGGCCGCGACGGCACGCTCGCCCAGACCGTCACGTCCGACAGCCCGGCCCGCGGCCACGCCCGCGCCAAGACCGGTACCTATTTTGTCGAGAACAAGCTCTCCGGCAAGGTGCTTCTCTCCAGCAAGGCGCTGGCGGGCTATATCGAGACTGCCTCGGGCCGTCCACTCATTTTTGCCTTTTTCCTCAACAACGTGATGCTCGACGTTCCCCGGCCCGATCGTTCCGTCTCCGAAGCCACCGCCGAGGTCGGTCGCCTGCTGGGCACGCTGTGCGAGGTTTTCTACACAAGTGAAGGCGAGGGAATCGCCGCCAAGCCAAGCCTATCCGACGCCGTCACCAGGCCGAGCCCGCCGCAGACAAGCGCCGGTGATCTGAGCCCCGCCAGAGAGCGTTAGCTCGGTCGAGTCCAGCTTCACGTCGTATTCGCCCCCAGCGTAGGGCGAAGTCAAATCTGAGCGGATGATTATTTGTCGACGGTACGCGAACTGGGGGCGATCGCGCTTGCCGATGGCTGTTGCCGCGAGGCCGCGGCGGTGGCCTCGGGCAGGTGGTGTGCCGGTGGAATCGCGCCGGCCGCGTCCAGCCGCAAGGCGGCAGCGGCAGCAGCACCGGAGAGCCATCGGGGCTGGTCGAGCACGCGGGTCAAGTCGTCGGGAACGCGGCAAAGATGCACCTCATGGGTCGGGCGGGGGATGACGATCTTCGCCTCGGAGAACTGCCGCGTGATCTCGGCGCAGAGTCGGTGCTTCACGCTGCCGATACAGGTCGGGTCGGGAACGTATGCAAAAAGCGCGAACTTCAGTGCCGAGTCGCCGAGCTCCTCCAGAAGCGCGGAGGGTTGCGGCTCACGCAGCACGTAGGGGTCGTCGCGAGCGATGGCCAAGAGCAGATCCACAACCTGCTCCGTATCCGAGCCATAAGCCACGCCGACCCGGATTGTAATCCGCAGGATCTTATCCTTGTGCGTCCAGTTGACGAGATTGCTCGTGATGAACTCGCGGTTAGGTACGATCATGCTCTGGTTGTCGCCGCTGATGATCATTGTGGCACGGATGTTGATGCGATCGACCTTGCCGGTCGTCCCCGACACGGTCACCACGTCGCCGATCCGGATTGGGCGCTCGAGCAAGAGGATGATCCCGCAGACGAAATTGGAGACGATCTCCTGAAGACCGAAGCCTAGTCCCACGCCCAGGGCGGCAAGGACCATGCCTATCTGCGCGGTGCCCACATGAATGGCCCCGAGGGCCGCGACCACGGTGACGGCGAGCACCGCGTAGCGGCAGAGCGTCACGACGGCGAAGCGCACGCCCGGATCATCGGCGATCCGGGGAAAGAGGGTCAGCGCAAAGAGCGGGCTCATGAACCGCCAGGCCAGGCACCCCAGTAAGATGAAGACGGCTGATCGCGTCAGGTCGCCGAGGGTGACGGCCGTCTCGGCGACCGACCAGACTTCCTGGCTCGCCAGAAAGCGCAAGAACGCGAGGTCGAGCTCCCAGATCCAGGCAAAGCCGAGGCCGGCGACGGCCATCACGAAATAGCTGACAAGCTGGCACAGCCACCGGGCAAGCACTTCGGGACGGTCCGTCTCGGGGATGGCATCCTCTTCTCCCGATGATGCCGCTTTTTCCGCGCTTCGCGCTCGGGAGCCGGAGCGAAGCGTGACGGCTGACGAGATCGCGATGGCCAGAGCTCGGTGCGGTCGCTCCCAGCGCTTCTCGCGCTGATGAATGATGCGGCAGGCACCCCGATGGAGCGCCCAAGAGAGCGCGAGCAGGGCCAGCGTTTCGACGCTTCCGGCAGCCAGGCGACGGGCCGTGAAGCGATAGCCACGCACATCGAGGGCGATGATGCCGGCCCCCAGCACAAGCACGAGCCAGCCGATGAGCCGGCGTTGACGGCTGAGCTCGCTCAGCCACCATCCGCCGGAGCGCGCCGCGCCATCGTGGTCATCACCCTCCCGGTCCACCGGCTCCGAACGAGAAGTCATTGCGCGAGCATTTCGAACCGTTGCCGGCTGACCTTCCACGACCGGGTCCACCGCAGGCTCAAGGTTGCACCACCGCATAAAGGGCGAGCCGTGGCGAAGCAACGAGACCAGTGTCAACCAGACGGAAAGCTCGAAGCCCTGGATGAGGAACCGACAGATCGCCGCCGCGGTGATGGGCCGCCCGTCGGGTGCGAACTCACCGCTGGAGAGCAGGTAGACGGGGACCAGAGAGAGAACCGCGGCGGCGGCCAGGAATCGCCCCGCGCGGCTGATCTGCCGGCCCACCGGTGTGGGCACGCCGAGGAACCGTTCAGTCCAGCCTTCCCGGCGGGTCATCCAGGCCAGGACTCCGGGAACGAAAGCGCCCAAGGCCAGACCGTGAAGCAAGGTCGAGCACAAAAGCCCGAGGTCTCGCGGCCAGGGACCCAGCCGCGCAGCCTGCGCCAGGAGTACGAGATAGGCCGGCCAGATCGAGGCCCAGGCCAGTCCCAGCAAGAGCGATCGGAAGGCTCGTCTCACGATTGTGTCCCTTATAACTGGCCGTGCCGAGACATTGTCACATTCTGGCAGATTCGCCGCCGGGGCCACCGGCTTGCCGCTCTCGCGTGACCGCGATCGCTTCGCCGGACTCAGCTTTGCCGATTGGTATCGGACATCTCGACGCGAATCGGCCTGGCATCCTCGCCGTGAAGGTGGCTGGGCGGCAGCGCGCGGGTAATTCGTCGCCTGAGCGTCCGGCGGAGCCGGAAAAGCCCCAGGGGAAGGACGACCGCAGCGGCGGCCGCGGCCAGAAACTCGCTTGAGGGCCGGCTCCAGCTCCTCCGCTGGCTTGACTCGCCGACAAGCTTCACGAGCCCTTTGGCCACCTGCTTGAGCTCCCGCCCGCCCTGCTGCAAGGTCGATAACCCCACCGGCTCCTGATCGCGGACCCAGAAGATATGCGTGCGGATGAAGCCGTACTCGTCCTCAAGAGTCCGCAGCCGGCGCGTCACCTGCGCGAGCGTCTCTGTCGAGCGAGTCACCAGCTTCGTCAGGGCCGCCTTCTGCCGCACAAGTAATTCCTTGTGCTTGCGCTCCAGCTCCGCGAACTGGCTGCGCGCCTCCGCGTGGCGCTCGGAAACAAGCCGCTCGAGGATCGCGTCGTGCTCGATCTGGTCGACCAATGAATCTTCGATGAGCTCAAGCTCGACATTGGTAAGCGCATTTTCATAATACTGAAGCTGCGCTTCGATGCTGCTTAGATCGGTTTTGAGCAAGCGGTCTCGCTCCGGACCGATCCGGCGGAAGTCGTTGTTCAACCGCAGTGCGTCGAGCCTGCTCACGTTGCCGTCGTCCAAGAGCTGCTTGATCTGCGCGAAGTCGGCTTCCGCGCGGTCGGCCAGGGCACGCTCTTCCTCGAGCGCCGGATGGGTGGGCGTGGTGGGAGCCTGCTCGAACTTGATGATCCTGGCTTCGAGCTCCAGCATCTCGGCCAAGCATCGGGCCCGGTATCGTTCCAGGGGGTCCTGGGCCAGCCGCGCTCGGTTCTCCTGCCTGGCCGCCGCTTGCTCCAAGGCACGCTCTTTCAGCTCGGACGCTTCTCGATACCGTAATCGCATCGGGTCGAGGATCTTCCGCGCAAGCTGCACATGCGCCTCGGCCACACGCGCGTCGAGCTGGCGTGCTTCGGCCAGCTTCAGTGCGTGGGCCAGCCTCGCCTCGGCGATCTTGAGCCGGATCCCCTCGATTCGCGCCTCAAGCTGGAAATTGATGAGTCGCTCGCGAGACAGCCGCTGTGCTCCGGCGGTCTTGGCGACAAGCACGGCGGACTCGTGCTCCTGGCCGCGGGTCTTGAGAGTCGCGATCTGCTGCGACTGCTTGTCACGCTTGGCCTGTAGCGCCGCCGGCTCGAGGGCGGCCCGAGCCGCCAGCGCGCGGGTCTCTTCGAGCTTCGATTGCCAGTCCTTAAGCTCGCCCTGGGTCGCGTCGATGGCGTCTTTCAGCTCGTTCCGCAGGGAATCGGTCAGCTCCTTCGAGCTGGTCCGCAAAAGCCGCGGTTGCAGGTTTTCGACAGGCTGAGAAGCCAGGGCCTCAAGCCGCTCAAGCTCGGCATGGGCGGCGGCGGCTTGCCGTTGGGGACTGGCCTGGGGGTTGCCAAGCTCCTCCAGTTCCTTGACGGCCTGATCGTGCTCGTCAAGATGAAGCTGGCGCTCCACCAAAATTTCCCGCAGCGCATCTCTCGCGGCGCTGGAACGCGGCCCACCACCGGATGCCTTCGAACCGGTGCCCGCGGCCGTGGCGAGCCCGGAAGTGGAGGCCGAAGATGTACGAGCCCCTTTCCCGGCCCCTGGATCCGAACCCTTGGAGAGCTGCTGGCTAGTCAGCTCGGGGCTGGCCCCATCCCTCGCTGGGGCCGCTGCCGCGGACGCATCCAGCCGTAAGAGCCGCTGTGCCGTCTCAGTGCGAAGCGCGCCTAAGTCAACCGGCAGCACGGGAAGCCCCTGATCCGAGGTAGCTGTGCTACTGACTTTCGATGGCCGAGGTACGGCTTCCGAAGCGGCAGTTGGCTGGCCCGATCCAGGCGCTGCTTTTGGTGCTTCCGACTGGCTCGCGACGCTTCGCACTTGGGCATCCACCGGGGCTGGCTCGAGCGCCAAGGTCTCCACGGTGGTGCGTGCCGGCGGGCGGCTGCTGTGCTCGGATTGCTCGCTCTCCTGAGCTGCGGCCAATCGCACCGATCCGAGAATGAAGCATAGCCCTGCCGTTGCGGCAACCAGCCGGCAGCTCGGCTGTCGCCCAGATGCAGAGGCGCTGACCCTTCTGCTGGCGCAGGCCGAAGCCAGGCCGGCACAAGATGCGTTTGGCCCGGCGCGATCAAATCCTGGTCGTGGCATCACGCGAAATCCTTTCCCGTGCTCCGGACGCGCCGGCCTCATCCCTGGACCGCCTTTTGTCCGCATAACATAGCCCCCGCCGGGCGATGGGACAAGGCGAACCCTAGCGCCCAGAGCCGTCGCAACAAGACGAGCTGACTGAAGCGTCACGCGCCATTGCAATTATGCTATCTTTCATCTTGATCTGTCTGCACTCCGGTTCAGACTTGACCTCCCTTCGCCTGGCGCTATCATTAAGAGCGTCAGTGAGTAACGACACAATCGGCACTCGGTCTGATGGCCCTTCGGCTGATTCGACGCCAGGAACCGCTTCGCCTTACTATCACGCATGTTTTCTTGCCGGACTACGTTCCGTGGTGCCGTTGGCTGGTGTTGCGGAACGAGGCCGAAGCGGGTTCATGACGGCGGTGCGAGTACAGCCTCGGCGGACCATCGGTCGATGAAAGTTGTGGCTGGTTGTGACAAGAATCAGCGGGATGGCGCGATGAGAACGGTTCGGCTTTTTCCGGAACGGCGATGATGGAAGTTCCTCGGCTGGCACTGGCAACCGCGGCCACTGGCCCCGAGCCTTCCGTGATGGCCCTAGCGTTGCTTGCCGGTTTCACGCAGAAACGGCGCCGGGTCCAGCACTTCCGAACTCGAGCCTGCCCGACGGCCACCGAGGTGGTGGGCCAGGTAACGGGTTTACCCGGGCGGCATCTGGATTCTTGGCTGATGCCGGATGATCTCTGCCGCTCTCTCTTCTTGCGGGGCATGCAAGCCGCAGAGCTCGGTGTGGTTGAAGGGACGCTCGAGACGCCACTTGCCGCGCAGTCATGCACCCAACGCGATCTGCCTGGAAATCTCAAGGGAATTGCCGGGGCGCTTGACCTTCCGGTTGTCGCGGTGATCCCGGCTACCGACCGTGCCGAGGCCATTTTTCACCTGCCTCGGCTGCCCGAGGGCGTTTGCGGCGTGCTCATCGACCGGCTTGCTGATCCGGCAGACCTGCCGCGACTGCGACGTCTTTTTCGCCTGGCGCTGGACGTGCCGGTTCTAGGGGCGCTAGAGGTCATGCCCGCCATCCGCCAACGGCTTGAGCAGACCCCGCGGGGTGAGAACCTCGAGGATGATCTGGTTGCGGCCCTGGCGACCGGGTTCCTACGACACGCTGATCTCGACGCGATCGGCGAGCTGGCCCAGAGGCGGCCCTTCCCTAGCGGGGTGGACGCGTCGTGTGCCTGCGGCCTGCCCTACTGCCACCAGTGTTTTCGGGTCGCCTACGCGCAGGACGAGGCCTTCGGCCGCTATTTTCCCGACACGCTCGAGGCCCTGGAGGCTCTGGGCGCTGAGCTCGTCGAGTTTTCGCCGCTACGCGACGAGGCCCTCCCCGAGGCCGTCGACCTGGTGATGATCGGCTGCGGATTCCCCGATCTTCACGCCGAGAAGCTGGCCTCCAACCTCAGCATGATGGCTGCTCTTCGTCAGCATGTCTGCCGCGGCCGGCGGATCTACACCGAAGGAGGGGGAACTGCGTACCTGGGCCGTTGGATGATCATCGACGGCAAGCCTGTCCGGGGCGCAGGTATCCTGCCTCTTGATGCCGAGCTACTCACCCAGCCCGAACCGCCGGTCCCGGTCTCACGCACCTTAGTTCACGACTGCTGGCTGGGCGCTAAAGGAACGGTCGTTCGCGGCTACAAGAGCTGCCGATGGAAGCTCCATCCGAGCTTTGAGCGATTTGAATGCCCGACGTGCTTCGGGTCGCTGACTTCCGACGGTGACCTCTTCTGCCACCATCACGCCGTCGGCAGCATGATTCACCTTCACCTAGGAGCGTTGCCCGAGGTCGTCGCCGCCTTCGCCGGACCTCATCGCCCCTCACTGCGGCGGCCGTCGGTCCATGGCCTGACTGAGTCCTCTTGAAGCCGAAGGCAACACTCCTTTTCCTTATCAGGATTTCGGAGCCGAGATCGAGCGCTTGATCCCTCCCTTGAGGGAAGGGAGCAAGCATCACTTGGAACACGAAGTCCACCACCAAGGGGACTGGCATGCATCAGAATAGTATGATGGTTATTAAGCCCTATAAGTGGGAAGGCATCTGGGTGTTCGACGACGATAAGACCGGTCTGGTGCGTGAGCCGTTTGTGGCAGGAGTTCCCGAAATCCTTGAAGTTCTCCTGCGCAAGCAGAACATCCCATTGGAAGAGGCTGAAAAGGGCTTCCGCCTGTACTTTTCAGCGATTCCGTTCCCCGGTCACCAGTTGTCCGCCAAGCGAGTCGGGGATGAAGCGGGCGGCACGTGGTATGAAGAGCCTATGAGCAATGCTCGGGGCTGGCTGTGCCCCGCTCTGTTCCGCTACTTCACCACCGCCCCAGACAATCTCTTTGTCCGAGTTGAACCGAACTGAAGGCTCCTATCTTTGACCCAACTTGAGACTGTGAAACCTCATGTGCTATTCTCATAACTCGGTAAGCTTCGTTCGCGGAGCCTAAGAAACCGGGCAATCCCGACCTTTTCCCGAGCAACCGTCGGCGAAGTTTACCGATCCGGGCAGTTTGCCTGGGGTGAAACAAGAGGCACTTAATCTCACCGCGGCCCTTCCGATTCGATCTGGGCCTCGATTGCCTGGATGCTATTGCGGATCGATAGACTGTGCGGCTGAAGTTTCCACGCCTTCCGCAGGGTGCGAAGTGCCTCTTGAGGCAGGTGGAGCTCAAGCTGGCACTGCGCCAGCCCCGAGAGCGCGCCGATGTGATACGGGTTGAGCCGCAGCACGCGCTGGCAATCCTCTGCGCTCCGGGCATACTGACCCTGGATGAACTGCGCAATGGCTCGCTGGTTGTAGGCTTCGGCGAAGTTCGGGGCCCGCGCGATCAGCCGACAGGCCAGGTCGATCGCTGCTTCGAGACGCTGATTGCCGATGAGCAAGCGAATCTCGTCGAGCGCCTGGTTATTTTCAGGCGAGTCGGCCCGGAACCAAACGGCCCACAGAGCGCTTTCGGCCAACGTCCGCACGACGGGGTCGTCATCCCGCAGCGCCTTACCCAAAGCCGTGTTGCTGTGCGCGAAGGTGCCGATGACCCCCAGGGCCAGGACCGCCCCCCGCCGCGCCTGAACAGCTTCCGAGGTGGTCAGGATGCGTGCCAGCGTCGTTTCCGTGTACCGGGCCAGGACCTGATCGCGGAATCGTTCCAGGTCGCGGTCGCCGAGAAATCCTTCATAATAATCCACCAGCAAAGACCTGGTCTGAGATTCCCTCATACTGGAGTCTCCCACGCCCAGGCGCTGTCGCTCGGCGGAGGCCAGGCCGACAGCGCGAGTTTCGGATGGTACTGTCAAGGCGGGCAGCAGTCTTGCGTTGCGGTCGAGTTGCCGGCGCGCGAGGCCACGGCGTCTCAGCAGCAAGACCAGCCGGAGGGCACAGGCGCTCTGACTCGCCGGGGCAGGCAGGAATGGGACCATCGTGGAAGGAACACGCCCTCGCACGGCTCGCGAGCCGCAATGCCAGAGACTTCCTGCAACCGCACTTTCGCTCGCTTTCAATCTTGGTTCGAGCGCGCGGAACGCATTCCCCCTTCGCCTCAGGCAGCGAGTCTAACACTCGCCCCGCACCAGATCCATCTGGTTGCGGAGGAAACTTGTGAATGGGCCTACTTTGCCAGCGGAAAGCCCGTAGGTTTCGGCATCTCTCACGCAAAAACAGCCAACGACCGAAGCCGCCGGGCGAGGGTTGGTCGTCAGGCATAATCGCAAACCAACCAAGGACGAAAACATTCACTCACGCTTCGCGGACGACCTGTGAGCGAGCGAGGACGCGAGCTGCAATGCCTGTCCTTTCTGTTCTTCAGTTCTGTCCTTTCTTTTCCACTTTCCCTGAAAGCACTCTCAAGCAGCGACGCAACTTGCAATATCCGTCCTTATCAGTTCACGCCCATCTCTGTCCTATCCTCACTACATAGTGCGTGGGGGATCCGAAGAGGCTGCCCGAGCCACAGGGGCGGTGCGTGATGTTTCGACGAGGGGGATCGGTTCTCTTCGGTTTCACGATCCTACTGGCGATCGTCGGGCCGATCATCCAGTACATGAACCGGAGCGACATCGCGCATCAGTCCATTCAAATCTGGCTGAAACTCTACGGCGGCGGGATCTACGAATGCCACGCGAAGACAGGCCAGTGGCCATCCCGGATCAACGATTTCGCCAAGACCTCTCTACCCGTGAAATCTCGGTATTGGAGAGAGCCGCTCGATATGCAGACGTTCGTCATCGTCTGGCACAAGAATCTGAAAGACGATCCCAAGGACAACGCCGGACTGATTTTGGCGTACCACAACAAGGGCCTGTACAGCCAGCGGGGCCGGATCTGGGTCTGCTGGGGAGATCTGCGAACCGAGTACATCAAAGCCGAAGACTTGAAAGCAAGGTTGCAAACCGGCGACCACTGACGCTGGTCCGAAAAAGACGATGGAGATGTTGAAGCCTGTCTCGATCAATGCGGCGATCATGCGATCGCCGCGCCCTGCTGGTCCGTCGGTTCGAGGGCCAGAACATCGCCCAGGGCCACAAGCTTCCGCGCTGTGCTTGTTCCCGACGCGTCGGCCGGCTCGAGGGTCAGGCCGCGGAGAATATCGAGATCGATGAGCCGGCCGTGCAACGTTTGGCCGCGCGTGGTGATACGGACCAGGCTTCCCAGGTGCTCGCTGCGTGCGCGCCAGGGCTCGTTGAGGACCTCGGGACCGTCGCATAGAACCTGGCCGTACCAGGCGTCGAGGCGACGGATCAGATCGCGGGCCAGGTCGGATCGATCGACGGGTCCTGCGCCAGCAACAATGGCCAGCGAGGTCGCGGTGGGGTTCAGATCGGCCGGGAAGCTCTTGGCGTCCATGTTGACGTTCAGTCCGATGCCGATGACCACCCCCCGGGGTCGCTGGCCCGGGTCTTCCGCGGCCGATGGCGCAAGTGAGCCCGGGGCAAGCCCACGCTCGACCAGGATGCCGGCGATTTTCCTGCACTCGACGCGAACGTCGTTGGGCCACTTGATGCGGGCGTCGCGAGCCGACCAGACGGTCACCAGCTCGGCGGTCGCAACGGCGGCCAGGGCCGTCAGCCAGGCCGAGCCGGCTGAAGCCTCGAGACCCAGCGGTGTCAGCTCGGCTGGCGGGAACAGCAGGACAGAGAGCAAGATCGACGACCGAGCCGGCGCCATCCAGTGGCGGCCTCGCTGACCACGGCCGGCGGTCTGCTCTTCGGCCAGGATGACAAGTCCGTCATTGGCGACGTTCGCCGCCGCCTGTGTGGCCATGTCGTTGGTGCTGCCGAGGCGGTTCCAGACCGCAATCCTCCGGCCGATTCTCCGGGTGTTCAGCCCATGTTCAATCTGGTCGGGACAGAGCCGGTCCGCCGGGCCCCGGTAAGCCGCTCCCAGGTAGGGATGCCGCTCGATCTGAAACCCGAACCGCTCCAGGGCCGCGAGATCGTTCCAGACGCGCGCGCGGTCAAGGCCCAGGTCAGCGATTGGCACGAACTGGCCGCCGGCCCGGCGAAGCTGCTCCAGGAGCGTGATATTCAGCGATCCGGGATCGGTCGGGGCTGGCACTGCCATACCTCCGTGACTGCGACCACCTACAGCGGCTTTGCCTTCCCCTCTCGGCTTTCTGCGTCAGCTTGGCCCGGTCTGGAAGTCCAGCGCGATGTCCAGCGCCGGGGCCGAATGGGTCAGCGCGCCTGCGCTGATGCGGTCGACTCCGGTGCGTGCCAGCGCCGCGACGGTCTCGATGTTGACCCCGCCGGAGGCTTCCAGCTTGATCTCCGGCGCGACCTCGTCGCGGCGGCGGACCGCGGAAGCCAGGGTCTCGGGACCCAGGTTATCCAGCAGGATGATGTCCGGCTTGCACGCGAGGGCCTGCTCGAATTGTTCGAGCGAATCGACTTCGACCTCGATGAAGGCTGCCCCGGGCGCGTGGGCCCGAGCGGCCGCGATCGCCGCGGCAATGGCACCGTCGCGGCCCTGCGATTGGAGGAAGGCTAGGTGGTTGTCCTTGATCAGCACGGCATCAAAAAGACCCATGCGATGATTGCGGCCGCCACCGCAGCGGACCGCATACTTTTCGAGCGTCCTCAAGCCAGGCGTGGTCTTGCGCGTATCGAGAATGACCGCGCGAGTGCCCTGCACTGCGGCGACGAACCGCGCGGTCAGCGTGGCGATGCCGCTGAGCCGCTGGAGGAAGTTCAGAGCCGTTCGTTCGAGCGCGAGGATCGACCGCAGGGATCCGCCGAGCTCAGCGATGACGGTTCCCCGCTCGAGCTCGTGTCCATCACTGCGGTGAGGCTTCCAGTCTGAGGCGAGCTGGAACTGCTCGAGCAGGCGCACGATCACCGGCAAGCCGGCCAAAACCCCCGGCGCGCGTGCCACGAAGCGGGCAGTGCCGATGGCCTGACTGGGGATTGTCGCGGCCGAGGTGATATCTCCCGCTTGCCCCAGGTCCTCAGCCAGCGCCATGGCAACGAGTGCATCAGCGCAGCGTGCTTCGCTAGGACCAAACTGGAACTGCGAGCTGTTCATTAGCTTTTTTCCGGAGTTTTCCTGAGGATTTCTCTCTGGATCTCTAGACCTCCCGGTCAGGTCCAAGCCCTCAGGAGGAATGGAGGCATATCCATTCATGCGGGGTTTTGCCCGGAGTCTTGTTCCGGCATTCACACGACTGAATTGGCCGACTGTCGGCCTAGCGGCTGGATCCGGATTCTCCATAATGCCGCATGATCCGCATCCGACACAACAACCTCGCCCGGGACAAACTCCACGCCTTGAGGCGAGCCGATCTCTCCACATACAACGCGGGTCAGCTGCTGCCAGGTCGAGTTTGCGGGGAGCCTTTCTCGCTCTTGTCTCCACGAAGTTGGGAGTAATCCACGTCGGCCAACAATCGCCAGATGAGATAGCCATAGCCCGCGAGCAGCGCGGTGGCGAACAAGATGGTGACAGCTAGAAACGGGTTAATGGAGCCCATGTTGCAATGCGCATTGCGGAACAGCCAGACATTTTGAGACTCGAAGCGCAACGTCAACCCGAGGCCGATGAAGCACCATGCGATCATCGTGAGCGTGAGCGGCACGAGAACGAGAACCGTCCGCCGGATGTACTCGAGACGGTCTCGAACTCTATCCAGCAGGTCGAGCAAATCCTTTTGGTCCGCTTTGTCTTCTTCCTGCGGCGTCTGGTTGGTCTTCTTCCAAGCTTCGTCCCAGGCCTCGCGATGCTTCTTCCAGTGGTGCGCTCCCCTCACGAGGCGCATCCGTGCCTGCCCAGCATCAGGCAAATACTCGATCAACAACTCGTAGAGATTCGAGCCGATCTGATCGAGCTTTTGCGTCCGAAAAATCGCTGCTGCCACGATCAGCCCCACCGCGCCTCCGAGCGTCGACGCGATGGTGGAGAACCCGTATAAGAGAACATTCTGCATAGGACCGCTGTCGCCTTCCGCCTGGTTTGTCGCGCAGAATCTCAAGCTTGATTACACGTCGCAATCGACGAGAGATTGTAATTCTCTTGAGGATGCAGCGTGAGAAGCAATGACAGCGACCTGAAAGTTCGAGACGACCCGGTCCTCCCGCTTAGCCTTGCTTCCGACGGCCGGCTCGGGCTTTCGCCTTGGCCTTAGCGCGGGCGCTCTGGGCCTGGGGGCTGGCAGTCATCCGCGCCGGACCGCCGGAGATCGAGGCGCGAATCTCCTGGATCCGATCGCGCAATGCCGCCGCGCGCTCGAACTCGAGCTTCTCCGCGGCTTCGAGCATCTCGGCCTCCAGGCTGCTTACGTATTCCTCGCTGGCCTCGGTCGCCTCGTCTCGCCCCACCGCCTGGCGCACCACCTGCCGCGCCTGGATCTCTTCCTCGATGCCCCGGCGAATCGCCTTGACGATGGTCTCGGGCGTGATTCCGTGCTCGGCGTTATAGGCAAGCTGAAGCGCCCGCCGCCGCCTGGTCTCGTCCATGGCGCGCTGCATCGACGGAGTGACCTTGTCGGCATAGAGCACGACCTCGGCGTTGATGTGTCGGGCCGCGCGGCCGATCGTCTGGATCAGCGAAGTCTCGCTGCGCAGGAAACCCTCCTTGTCGGCATCAAGGATGCAGACCATCGACACCTCGGGCAGGTCAAGGCCCTCGCGCAGCAGGTTTACGCCCACAAGTGTGTCGAATGCGCCTTCGCGCAGCTCGCGGAGGATCGTCATTCGTTCGATCGCGTCGAGCTCCGAGTGCAGCCACTTGCACCGCAGACCCTGCTCCTTGATATAGCGCGAGAGATCCTCGGCCAGCCGCTTGGTCAAGGTCGTGATCAGCACCCGCTCATCCCGGGCAGCTCGCTTCTTGACTTCCTCCAGGAGTGCTGGAACCTGCCCCTGTGCCGGCTCGACGCGAACCAGGGGATCGACCAGCCCGGTTGGGCGGATCACCTGCTCCACGACCTCGCCGCCGGACATGGCGACCTCGTAATCCGCCGGAGTGGCCGAGACGAACATCTTCCTGCCAAACTTCTGCTCCCACTCGTCGATCCGTAAGGGCCGATTGTCCAGTGCGCTGGGAAGCCGGAAACCATGCTCAACCAGCGTGAGCTTGCGGCTGTGATCGCCGGCGAACATCCCCCGGATCTGCGGCACCGTCACGTGCGATTCGTCGAGGATCAGCAGGCTGTCCGGGGGAAAGAAGTCGAGCAGCGTGTTGGGTGTCTCGCCGGATTTGCGTCCCGAGAGCGGGCGAGAATAGTTCTCGATTCCCGAGCAATACCCGACCTCCAGCAGCATCTCCATGTCGTATCGCGTACGCGCCGCGAGGCGCTGGGCCTCCAGCAGCTTGCCCTCCTCTTTGAGCTCTTGCAGCCGCTCATCGAGCTCCTTGCCGATGGCCTCGACAGCGCCCGCAATGCGCTCTTCGGGAAGGACGAAGTGCTTGGCGGGGTAGACGTCCATCTCCTCATGGGTTTGCAGGACGTTGCCGGTGAGCGGGTCGATGGTCGCCAGCCGCTCGACCTCGTCGCCGAAGAGCTCGATGCGGTAGCCGATCTCTTCGTAAGCCGGCCAGAGCTCGATCACATCGCCACGCACCCGGAACTTGCCCCGCTCGAACGACACATCGTTGCTGTCGTACTGGATGTCGACGAACTTCAGCAGCGTCTCATCGCGATCGACCA
>JBKQMU010000258.1:0-11897 GCA_052146555.1 Isosphaeraceae bacterium | reverse complement strand
CCACGGTGCAACAAACCGCCCCAGAGCCCGCCGCCACGCCGCCAGATCCTGGTGCCACGCCGCGCATGTAAATCTGCAAATGCCTGCACTACAAGATGTTGCGGCTGTATACTGTCGAAGATCAGCCTGAGGCCGCTACGCCAAGCGATAGAGGGGCATCCTTGCCCGAGTGATTCCTAGGGGTTCATGAAGCGCTCGTAGGATTCGTTAAGCTGACGACGATAGAGCGAGACGGCCGGGGCGGAGACGTTCCAACGTTGGGCAAGCTCCTTCGTGCCGTGACCCTCCGCTAGATCCATCGCACGTTGCCGCTGATGATCCGTCAACGAGTCAAGCCAAGCTTGGGTATCCATCCGAAAAGCCACGATATCCAAGACGGTGCTACGCTTCGTGATGTAGGCATCAAGATCAATTCCCGTGAGGATAGCCTCACCGTTCTTGCGGGCTTGCTCCCACAATTCACGGCTCTTGCTTCCCTTGACCGCTCGCATCATGCGGCCGGAGCGGGTTTGTCGGCATGCGAAGTAAAACGTGCTGGTCAAGAGCGGATCATCGGCCTTGCCGGATTCAACGAGAGCCGTGAAGTGATGCCACGTGAGAAACAGCGAGTTGGCCACGGCTTCATCCTTGGCTTCCGGCTTGTAATCCACGAAGTAGGCTCTCGCCTTGCGCTGGAGTTCGGTGAACCGCTCTTCAAAACGGGCGCGGGCTTCTGTCATGCTGAACATGGTCTGTCTCCTTCGGATGATCGGCGAATGAACGGAAATGATGGGTTGTTAAGCACCCGGCAGGTGTGACCCTGCCGGGCTTGCTGGCCGATCAATACCTGTCATTCAAGGAGAGACCGTAGACGCCGCTTGCCTCTTCGAGCCCGGCTTCATAGCCCCTGTCATACCACTTTGCACGGACTTCGTCGTCCCACACTTCCATCCGCTCTTCGTGCTCGTCAGGAGTCTGAGCGCCGGTCCATCGGACGAGTTGAGCAAGCCGGTCAAGATGATCCGCGATGAACCGGCCGATGGCATCGCCACGCGAGCGGAAAGCGAGTGCTTCGTGATCCACTTGCTCCGCCAAGGTCACGGGTTGACCATTGGCCGGAAGCATCGCCAGAGAGGAATGGTGCGCAGAGGGAGTGTTCGCTAAAGTAGACATTGCAGTCCCTTTCTAAGGAAGGGGTTGCCACGCGGAGCGGAGTGTTACCAGCACTCGCGCTCCGCCTTGCTTTTGTCCGATCCCGGAAAGCTAGGTCCGATGGATCGGTGCTCGGACACATGCCGAACATTACAACTATGGATTACAATTGCCGGATTGTCAAATGCTCTGACAAGCGTATCCAATTTACAACATCTGACTTACTATGATAGACTCTGGCGCAGTTATATGTATCGGCGTGCTTTTCTCTCGCTTCGGTAAAGCCTCCACCCCACTAGCCCCCCCATCGCACGCCAGAGCAGGTCAACGTTGGCAAGCTGGAATTTTTTGACTCCAGACAACGCATGTCACGTCACTGATGTGATGCGATTCAGCGGAGAACGCAACCACGTCGGCTGCGTCTGATCCGAGGGGGATGGCCGCGAGGTGCACACGCTTCGCACTCCGGCCGACGAGGGGAAGCCCGACGAGCGGAAGCCGGACGAGAGAAAAAGCTCTGCCCTCTTACTCGGCGCTTGGGCTCGCCTTAGCCGCCGCGATCTTCGGGCTCAAAGCTGGATCTCTATGTGGTGCTCAGGCTTGTCTCTGGTACTGGTCTTTGGCCTGACCACCTTGGCGACAGGCATTCCCGGCCCCAAGACGCTGCCTTGCCCGCGACGTTGGCCTTCTGGGCCGTAGACCCGTCAAGACCCTGGTTCGGAGGGCGCGGCCTCTCGCGCACGGCGACAGGGGCTCGCGAGCCGAAGGACGTGACAGGGGGGCGTTGCTCAGCAGGAGACCACCGACGAGACACGGAACAGCTTCGGGCTCAGAGGGCAAGCTGCTTGGGCTCAGCTACGCGGGGGTAAGCGTACGGCCAACCCGAAGCGAAATTGGCGCTGTCCCGATGGGCAAGCCCAACGAGGTCTCCTACCGCACGCAGGGCCAACAGCCTCCGCTTCGGACGAGCATCAGCCTTACTGAAGGCAATAGCCCGTCGCAACCAAAACCACAGGACAACAAGTTAGCCGGTTCGCCTCTGGCCTGCACGGCCTGAATGGCTCACACCAATCTCGGCTATCGCCATGCGGCTCAGCCTGAATCGCCTGCGGCGGGCATGGAAAAATCGGGATCGCCGCTGAAGAGACAGAAGACCAGAGTAAGACTAAGTCCCCCTGTCCCTATCCATAATGATGGCGTAAACGGGGAATTACATAAATAATTTCTATCGTCCTGTTTCAGTTGGTTTTACCCGGTCGCGTCGTGCGTCCCGAGATTTTGTCGCCAGACCAATCCTCGCTCTCGCCACCGCCAATTTGGCGGCGCTGCCCCCTGGGCTGCATGACCTTGGCCACTTGGCAACCCGTGAACGAGCAGTCCTTTTTAATGATGTCGTTTTTGGGGCAGGCGGGCTTCTCTTAACAATGTTGGCGTTTTCGGGGAAGTGAGCATTCCCTTGACATGTTGGCGTTTTGGGGAAGTGGTGAACCACTTTGTATTTTGGCGTTTTCAGGGTCATCACTCCCATGTCAAGAGATTTCCATGAGGCTCTGCGTTTGTGGAGTAAACCTCTAATAGGAGGCGAGAGATCAGTTTCATCACCGTTGGGTCACAGGTCATGGCCACGCCCAAGAAAGAATACGTGCCTCACGAGGTCGTGCTCCACGCGGAGACGATCGCCAAAGCCAGAGAGGCCCTGGAAGCCAATTGCCTGGCCCACATCACCGATAAGGCCATGTGGTGGCTCTCGGTGCTCGCGTGGCGCTGCACTGGGCGTTTCAAGAGAAAGACCCCACGTTTCGTGAGCATGAACGCCAAGCTGTACCGGAACTCGTTTAACAAGCGCCCTGACTACACCAAGATGGTCTCGGTTCTGGAGGATGCCGGAATCGTAGAGTGTGGCAAGAACCACATAGCCGGTGTCCGGTCCCGAGAGTATCGCATCTCCCCATCGTTGGTGTCTGGAAAATCTGTTCTCTACGCGATTGAAGGGCGAACCGCTGACACGATCCGGAAAGCCGAGGCGAAGCAGCGAAAGAAACAGACTGAAGGGCGGGGCCTCCGCTGCCCCCAGGATGTCTACGACTCCCAGGTGGCCACGCTTCGCAGGCTCTCCATTGAACCGAAAGCGATGGAGCTTCTTGAACGATGGACCATCAAGCAGGAAGCGAAGGGCAACACGATCCACGCCAGTTACGAGAAGTCTCTTTACGACATTGCTCTAATGCGCAACACGGTGCTGTTGCCAGACTCAATGCTGCTCCATGAGGATGCATACGGCAGGCTGCACTCCCCAATTACGCGGCTCTGGTCAAGCAACCGCCAGCACCTCAGGCTGGATGGCGAGCGACTGGTTGGCCTTGACATCAAGAACTGTCAGCCTTTCTTCGCGAGGAGGTTCTTTCAACGAATTCTAGATGCCATGGAACTTACTGCTTGGGTCTACGCGGAAGAGGATCAGTGCCAGGGGCTACAGGAAGAGCACCGGCTCATGGTAGAGACACTCAAGGCCAGCCAGGACGATTCTGGCATGCTCTGGGCGTACCTGGAGGCCAGGTTGCCCGAGTGGTCTGAGCGCTACTCCGAGGAGTTCAAAGCGGAGCTTGATCAGTACAAGCAAGTTGTTAGAGACGGGCTGCTGTACGAGAGAATCGCTGAAGCCAGTGGTCGTCCAGTGACACGGTCAAGTCGCAATTCCGCGAAAAGAAGCCTGATGAAGGCGTGGTTTGATCACCCGTCACGCTCTTCCAAGAAGAAGGGATGGAGTTGCTTTACGAGTCTATTCCCAAAAATCGCCTATGAGATAAACGCTCTGAAGTCCGCCAGTTACCAGCCGACCAACCCGCGTTACAAGCCCTACGCAGTCTTCTCCCACTTCCTGGAGATGGTGGAGTCCAAGTACGTATTTCACTCAGCATGTAAGGAGTTGCTGGATGCTAATATCCCATTCATAACCATTCATGATTCGTTTGTGGTCAAGAGATCCCAGCAAGACCAAGCGAAAGAGATCATAGTCGGTGCCTTCAAGAAGTGGGGGCTAGAGCCGACACTGAAGTTAGAGACATTCAGGACCAGGAAGAAGCCCAACGTGATGAAGCCAAAGAAAATGCGGATGCCGCATGAAGCGTTGGGCAAACTTTGATTAGGAGACGCTCTTTCCTCTTGAATCAGGAGACACCGGGCAATGCCGTTCTCTTACAACGCACCAGTTAAGCAACGTAGCAGCTTCAACTTCTTCGCGGGCGCGAAGCTTTCGCCTCTGATCCACGCGGAAGCCCAGGCCCGCAACATCACAACCTCAACTCTTGTTCGCCAGATCGTGGCGGCTTACTTTGATGCGAAGGCCACGCAGCCAACCGATGAAGCCCCAGCCACCGAGGACGAAGACACAAGGCCGGAGCTATGAACCAGCGGCCAAATTGGCCAAGCCTGGTGCCAGGCTCGCTCCATCATGAGGCCCACCAAGCCTCCTCTTTGTCACCAACCGATCAGATGGATTACGAGTCAAGGACATCCACGCTGGGCAAACAGCTAGAGGTAATGCTTAGGCGCGGTGCTAAGTTCAGGAGAGTGTCGCCTGGACCGCTAGTTCGGGCCATCGTGACCGTCTTCTGCAATTTTGGCCCCATCTCTAACCAGCAATACGTTGCCAACGCTTGGGCGGCCGAACATCAGGTATTGAGGCGAGAATGCCCAATACACGGAATGTCCGACTTTGCGGCCAGCACCATGGTGCCGCTGGACCTTGGCGCATTCCTTCCACGTGGACAGCGATCTTTCGCCATCCTTCGCATTCGGAAAGTCTTACGGAGTCACGGGAACGGCTGTGACCCCGCTTCTCAAATCTAGCTCGGCGAGCAGCTTCGCAGCGGTGAATCAAGGCATCATGCTATAGAGCCTGCTTTTCCGACTCGTGCGAGCAGACACGCGCCACCATCTCGGGCGAGTTGCGTACGCGTTAGGCTACCGAGACACTTCTAGGGTTGTTCGGCGAGGACATCCCGCAGTTGCGCTCGCAGATCACGTTGAATTCACCGCTCACACGGTTCTTCACCTCGGCCGACAAGCTGATGGACCCGAGGAAGGCGGCGTGGCAGAAGGCCCTGAATCTCCTAACGGGGGGTGCGGGTGACTGATGTGAACACGGAAGCCACGCGGGCAGCCGAGACTCGGGCGGCTCTCGAAGACATCTTGAGGACCCGCCCACCCGAACCTCGGCCAGTTCACCAACTTCTATGTCAGGCCGGAAGACGTGACCGAGATCACGCCGGAAGAGACACTGCTCATGCGGAAATCCTCAGCGATTCGGGCTCTAGCTAGGAAATACGCCAATGAAAAGCGCGAGGGCGCAGACGCTTTAATTAGGTTGCCTGTGATGAATCATAGTATGTTAAGCAAAGTCTACCAGAAGTGACAGGTTTTGTTGGGCCAACCGTTTGATAAACCGTCATTGCGCTCAATATTGAGAGGACCTAAGGGCTTTTTCTATCTTCTTCAGCATCATTTTCTTGGTACTCTTCGAAGTTACGCTGACAAAGGTCAACTATAATATGGCCTATTATAGGAAGAGGGACAGCACAGATTAGTCTCGAATCGGAATACCAAGAACACTGGATTGCCGCAACCCAATACTTGACTCCTTCTTCGGTGCGCTTGAAGCCCAGAATCGGACCTCCGCTCATACCCTTAATGTCATCTTCCCCGTCCTCATTCTTTGGGAGGAGTAAGTCTCTCAGTATCGTAGCATAGAACATAGCATCGCGGAATTTCCGATCATTGTCTGACATATTGCTCGGAGAGTCTTTGACGACCTGTTCTGGTGTCTCTTTCAAGATGGTAAGAGGTATCATGGAAGCGCTGAATAAATAGGTTGACGGGTCTTGCTTTCGCACGAGAGCACTTGGAAAGCCAAGCATCCGAGCGGTTTCAAATTCATCGGGCTGCCTGAATAGTTGAACTTCATCATGTGCTTTGACGCCGTTTGCTTGTAATAGTCGGCAATAATAAGGAGCTAGGTAAATAAACCCATAATCAGCTCCGTTGGATTCGTGCGCATAACGCCTAAGAGAATTCTTATAATCAAATGGAATTGGATGCTTGTCAATTGACTGGGTTCCTGAGTAATCCACTAAACGAACGCGCTCAATTCTGGTATGTTGGAATGCAGCTTCAAGCTCCTCTATGCAGTGGCCCGCTGTCACAAAAAACCACCGTTGCTTAATTGATATGATGCAGCCAGCAATGAAGAAAGTATTCTCTTGAGGGGGATCGCCGTAAATTTGAGTTGCAGCGATACCAACAAGATTCTTGCTGAAGTAGCCGACCATCTTATGGTCACCGTTTTCGTCCACAGCCGTTCCTCATCTTCGAAATCGTCAAACTAAATACTAAGCAAATAGTCGGGGTTATCCTTCACTTTCGTGGCCCAATGGTCCTTGTTGACTGCGTCTCTTCTCGAACCAGATCGGAGGTGCCATGCTGGACCCGGTTATCCGAGTCGTCCAAGCCAGAAGTGAACGGTAACCGTGGCCGGATGCTCAGTCATTGTACCAACGCCAGGGCCAGAGAAGAATGGCTCTAGCCCGGCCTAACCCTGTTCGCCGCCTCCAGGAATAATGTCTTCTTCTCGCTGATGTGCGAGTAGACCTTGGCAATCATCTGAGGCGACGTGCCGGTCATCTCGGCCACGATGGCGATCGGCACGCCGCTGGCCAGAGCGTCCGTGATGTACTGGTGCCGGATGGCATAGGCCACGGCCAAGCTGTTTCCGAGCCCGGCTTTTTTCCTGGCCTGGCGGGTGGCGCAGTTGATAGAGCACTTGTTCCACGGCTTGCCCCGCAAGTTCCTGAGTAGTGGGCCAGCCGGATAGAGAGTCATCAGCGTCCTGACCATCGCCAAAGCCGTATCGTTTAAGTGAATCACGCGGGGTCGTCCGGTTTTGCCGCTCGTTTTGTCCTCGCCGATCTTGAACCTAACCTCCCGGTTCACTAAGTCCACGTGATGCTTCTGCATCACGACTGCTTCGCCTGGCCGACAGCCGGTCTCTCGCATGAAGATGAGCAGTTGACGAAAGGCCGGGTTCGCCGCCGCGATGAACCGTGCCATCTCCTTATCGTCGGGGATCGTGTCCCTCCGCAGTTGGCGGGGCAGCTTCGTGGGTTTTAGCAGGTTCACCGTAATGTGACCCTCGGCCAGAGCCCACGACCAGACGCGCTTGATGGACTTGATGGCACCGTAGCGAGTGGTTTGGTTCCAGTTTGGGTGTGTGTTCAGGAACTCGGAGACGTGCTTTGGCTGCACAGCGGCTGCATCCGTGTCGCGCACCCGCCTACTGAACGGCGTGATGAAGAAGGCGTACCCCTCAACCGTCTTCGGCTTGAGGTGAACCTTGGCATGGCTCAGGAACAGCGAGCAAATTGACTCGGCTGACGGCGTGGATGCGACCTCAGGTTTGCTGAGATCGGACAGTCTCAGATACTCACGGTAGGCTTTTGCCCTGTTGATTTTGCCTTTGGCAAGGAGATGCCTTTTGCCATGAAGATTCACGAACCAGGCATCACGAGCTTTCCAGTACCAGGGCTTGGATGGGCGGGCCATGTTCGCTCCACGCGGGTGAATAAGCTGGTGCTTCCACCCAATCGTAGATGCGAACCTGGTCAGAGTCTAACGAGGTTCTGTATCGTTATTCTGTATCGTATCATCCTCGGATTTGACGTAAGTCTAAGTGGGCGATAGAGGACTTGAACCTCTGACCTCCTGCGTGTCGAGCAGGCGCTCTAGCCAGCTGAGCTAATCGCCCCAGGATGAATCTGTTCTATAGTGAAGATCGCCTTGGCTGCGGTCAAGAGATTGGTGGCAAGACGGCCCTCTGACCGGCGTTCACACTTCGAGAATCTCGGCGGATTTCTTGTCGGCAGTGTCGTTGACCTTGGCCTCGAACTTCTTGGTCAGAGACTGGATCTCCTCCTTGCACGTCTCCAGATCGTCCTCGGTGAGGATCTTGTCAGATTGCTCCTGCTCGGCTTGCTTGTTGGCGTCGCGGCGAATGTTGCGGATCGCGACGCGGGCCTCCTCGGCGAGATCCTTGACCCGTCCCACCAGCTTCTTGCGCTGCTCGACCGAAAGGGGGGGCACGTTAAGGCGCACCACCTTGCCGTCGGAATTGGGCGTCAGGCCGATGTCGCTGGTCTGTATGGCCTTGACGATGTCACCGACGACCGAGGGATCGAAGGGACGGATGAGGATCTGCTGGGGTTCGGGCGTGCTCAGGTTGGCAAGCTGCTTCAGCGGCGTCGAGGAGCCGTAGTAATCGACGCGGATCGAGTCCACGAGCCCCGTGCTGGCCCGACCCGACCGGACGCCGCGGAGCTGGTCGGAGAGGAGGGCCACGGACTTCTCCATCCGGTCTTCCGCCTCGAGGGCGATCTCTTCGATGCTCATGGGTGCATCCTCTGCTCAAACTCTCAGTCGGCCAAACCGCCTGTCGCGGAGATCTCTTCCCACCGGCCCTTGCCGGCCTGTCGCTCGTTATCGTATCACGGCCGACGCCAACTGCGACAGTCCCGCCGCGGCGGAGATTGAGACGCTGCGGGGATGGGTTCGGGCCGGACCGGGCAATGGTGCTTGCTTCAGCCCAGCGCGGCCCCGGCGCGGGGCCGCGGGCTATGGCTAACCCAGGTGCCGATCGGTTCCCCCTGGACGGCCCGCTCGATGTTGCCTTCTTTCTTGAAGTTGAACACAAGAATTGGCAAATTGTTCTCCATGCACATGCCGATGGCCGTCATGTCCATGACCTTGAGCTGGTCGCTCATGACCTGCTCGAAGGTCAAATACGGGTAGAGCACCGCGTGGGGGTTCTTCTCGGGATCGGCCGAGTAGACGCCATCGACGCGGGTCGCCTTGAGCAAGACCTCAGCGCCCAGCTCCTTGCCGCGCAGGGCCGCGGCGGTGTCGGTGGTCACGAAGGGGCTACCGGTGCCGCTGGCGAGGATGATGACCCGGCCTTTCTCGAGGTGGGACAGTGCCCGGCGGCGGATGAACGGCTCGGCCACTTCTTCCATGCGGATCGTGGTCATGAGCCGGGTTTCGCAGCCCATGCTTTCAAGCGCGTCTTGAAGTGCCAGTCCGTTGATGACCGTGGCCGTCATGCCCATGTAATGGGCGGTCGCTTCCTTGATGACGTCCGAGCCGCGGCTGAGCTGGCCGCCCCGCAGGATGTTGCCACCTCCGACCACGATGGCGAGCTGAATTCCGGACGACGCGACCCGCGAGGTCTGGCGGGCGATCCGGCTGACTTCCTCGACACTGATGCCCCCCTCGCCGGGCCTGCAGAAGCTTTCGCCGGAAAGCTTGAGCAGGACCCGTCGAAACACCGCAGCACCATTGCTGGAGTTACCATCCATCGTTTCTTCCTCAAGGTTCAAGAGGCGTTTCCACTGGCGCGAATTCCAAGCACCGAAAATGCCGCGGGGCAAAATCGCTCAGCGGCCCTCGCCGACAACGAAGCGAGCAAAGCGAGCGACCGAGATGTTCTCACCGGTGCGGGCGTTGACCGCCAGGATGACGTCGCGCACCGACTTGGTGTTATCGCGGACGAACGGTTGATCCAGCAGCACGGCCTCGCCATACCAGGCCTCGAGCTTGCCCTGGCTGATTTTTTCCTGAACGTTTTTCGGCTTGTCCGCGACCTGCAACATGAAGATGCGCTTTTGCTCGGCGATCGCTTCCTCGGGAACGTCTTCGCGTTTGACGTAGAGGGGGTTGGCGGCCATCACGTGTAAAGCCAGGTCCTTGGCGAGCTGCTTGAACTCCTCGTTGCGCGCGACGAAGTCGGTCTCGCAGTTGAGCTCGATCAGCACGCCCGACTTGGAGTCGTGGTGGATGTAGACGTCGACGCGTCCGGCCATGGCGGCCCGACCGGCGCGCTGCTCGGCCTGCTTCATCCCCCGCTCCTTGGCCAGGGTCTCGGCCTTCTTGAGGTCTCCCTCGGCTTCCTGGAGCAGCTTCTTGCACTCCATCAGTCCCAGCCCGGTCTTCTTGCGAAACTCATTGACCGCCTGTGCCGTGATCTCGGCCATCGGCATATCTCCTCAATCGTTCCTCTTTGTCGACTCGGTTTCCACGCTGGCGTATTTTCGATCTCGGTGTCGCTTGCACATGCGGAGAGCGGCAAGGATCTCTCGTGCAAGAAGCAGCTCCGGGCCGCAGGTTTTTTCTTAGTCAGTATGCTCGATGCGGAGCCGCGACCAGCCCACTGGCTGGCCTCACAGTCGACCCGAGCGGCCGTCTGGCTGGCTCGATCGCGTGGCGGGGTGGTCGTGCACCTTCGAGCCCTTGCCTTACCCTCCGACGAGACCTACCTCGCGGCGCGCCAGGGGATCGGACCCAGGCGGCGGCGAAGCATCGAGCAACGTCATTCTGGGGCAGTCTGGCTGGCCGGTTCAGACGCGGGAGCCGGTTCAGACGCGGGAGCCGGTTCGGACTGGGGGCTCGGCGGGCTCTCGGGAGCGTATTCGCCGGGCGTCTCGGCCGCAACCGCGGCGGGCGCGACGGGTGCGACGGGCCGGCCGGGCATCGATCGCTCACCAACCCGCAACCCGCCTCCATCGGTCCGGACCGGACCCCTGCGGCGGTCACGATCACGGTCACCCCGGCCCCCAGCCGGCTCGGCAGGCGGCGACGGCTCGGCGGGCGCTGCGGCCTTGCCATCGATGATCGCGTCGGTGAGACGCCGCATCAATAGCTCGATCGACCTCATGCTATCGTCGTTGCCGGGAATAGGCAGATCGATCAGGTCGGGATCGCAATCGGTGTCCAGCAGGGCAACCACCTTCAGCCCCAGCTTCCGCGCCTCGGCCACGGCGATGTGCTCGCGGCGGGGATCGATGACCATCAAAGCCTCCGGCAGCCGCGTCATCGTGCGGATGCCGCGGAGGTTCCGATCAATCTTCCGCCGCTCGCGGCCGAGCGTCGAGATCATCTTCTTCGAGTACGACAGCGCCTGCTCGCCTTCGAGGATCGTCTCCAGCTCCTCAAGGCGCTCCAGCCGGCTGCGAATCGTCCGAAAGTTGGTCAGCGTTCCACCCAGCCAGCGCTCCGTTACGAAGGGCATGCCGCTACGAGTGCACTCTTCGATGATCGCATCGGCTGCCTGCCTCTTGGTTCCCACGAACAGGATCAGGCCGCCCGAGGCCGCGATCCGGTTGAAGAACTTGGTGGCCCGCAAGAGACCCCGAACGGTCTCTTTCAAGTCGATGATGTGTATCAGGTTCCGCTTGCCGTAGATGTACGGCTTCATCTTCGGGTTCCAGCGGCTGGCCCGGTGGCCGAAATGCACGCCGGCGTCGATCAGGTCCTTGACAACGAGCGCCACGAACAACCCCCCGCAAAGCGTTCCTTAAGTCCGGCCGAAACTCCCCAGGCGATACGCCCACGGCGGCCTTGCTAGAAAACCGGTTCCTCATCCGCACGCAGGGTTTAAGTGTATCGGCCCGGCCCCGCGGCGTCAAACCCCAGCAATGGCACGAGGAAGGGCCCAAGAGCCAACCTAGATGTCTGTTTTGTAATTGGCCGCCCACGTCCAACTGGTCTGGACAGTCTGGGCAAGAAGGTGTTCTCTATCGTGACGCTGTGTGATGCTTCTGCCTCCATGACGAGATCTGGTCCTGCACCACCTGCGGCAACTGCATGGAACACTGCCCGGAGTTCATCGAACATATCCAGAAGTACGTGGATATGCGCCGTTATCTGGTGCTCATGGAGAGCAA
>JBKQMU010000257.1:0-14979 GCA_052146555.1 Isosphaeraceae bacterium | reverse complement strand
GAAACGAGACGATGGAATTCGGAGACGCGCTCACTCGAAAATGGCGATCCCCTCGCAAGTGCCCTCGCCGAAAGCTTTTAAATAAAGGATGAGGTCCCGGGTCACCTCTCATCACGCTTGTTCCAGGACTAGTCTCGGTGAAGGTGTAGCCAATCCCTTGTTCGCCGGCGGTCAGGACGATATTGACGATGTTTCCATTCGAATCAATGCCGCCGTCGTACTGGCCGTTGACCCTGCCGGGGTTGCTGCTATTGGTATCGCCGGGAACCTGAGGGTTGGCGATCGTGTAGGTGCCGGCGAGTAAACCGGTGAACGTGAAATTACCATTCGGGTCGGTCGTCGTGGTGAGGTGGACGGCGTTGCCGTTCTGATCAGTCCCCGTCAGCGCGATCGTGATGCTCGCCAGGCCAGCGCTGTCGCCGATGACTGCGCCGGAGAGACTGGAAGTGCTGGGAGGGGCGACCGGCGGACTGAAGGCGAGGGCGTTGACTTTGGTCCCGGGCAGCAACGTCAGGAAATTACCGCCGGAGATGACCTCGCCGTTGACCGTCGCGTCTAATCTTATGCTCTCATGGGGCGCCAGGAGCGTTCCGCTCACGGCTGCTGGAGTTTCAATGTCGACCAGCCCCTTGTTGCCGGTGAAATTGTAGAGCACGTGATTGGCCGTGACGCCGCCAGAAAGACCGAGAGAGGCTCTGCCAAAAAGAGTGGCATCCCCGCTGACGTTGATCACGAAGACATCGCTGGCGGTTCCCTTGAGCGTCAGGGCATTGTTAATGTCTCCCTTGATCGCAATGACGTTCAGTCCGCCGTTGCCGGTGATGGTCGTCGCACGAGTAATGGTTCCGAAGGTCTGTGTCGCCGTGAGAGCGGCGGCCTGAGAGAAAGCGGCCTGCGCATCAGAATCAGCCTGGGTCAACAAGGTCGGATTGACACTGACCCCGCCGCCGACCTTGCCGTTTCCGAAGTACTCTTTGCTCGCGTACTCGGTGACGCTGCCGGCGACCGACCCCGGAGCAAAGTTCCAGAACCTGCCTCCTTGCGAAATCCCGACGTTGCCTTTGACCGTGGAGATCAGGCTGCTCATCTGGGTGTTTTGCAGTCCCAGGACGGCGAACTGGGCAGCCGTACCCAAACCCGGAGCCCCGGTTGAAAGCGCTAGCCTCTGTTCAAGCCCCTCAAGCGAAGGGCGACGCACGCGCCGCACCCGGCCTTCGTGACGAGCTTGACCCAAAGCGACTGCGGCGCGTTTACGAGGCAGCAACCGAAAGGTATCCCAAGGCATCTGTCATTCTCCTTCGAGGTTTTGTGTCTGAACCAGAATGGTCGTCGAGTGACATACGAGTTGAACGTATCTCCCGATGGTCTCTCCGAGGCGCGGGCTGAGCCGGCTTCCGAGTGAGGAAGAGAAGTGGGAGATGCACGAGCTTGAGCGCGAACTCAGAGTCCGCGCCGCTATCAACCGGAGATTATCCCCGTCTCGGGACGAACCGGCTTAAAGAGCGATGCTGTCACGCTCGTGTCCGCCGGACGGTCGTCCCGTATTCCTCAGGTCGTTTACAGCCATTGCCGCGATTCGTCAAAGAGAAAGGATCGATCGCATCAAGCGAGCGCACAGAACTGTGCAACTCGACCTGCACTCAAGACTGTGTTCCTCCCAACCCTAGGCCGCCAGCGCATGATGAGCAAATGTGTTGACAAGACGGTACAGAATGCCTCGCCTATCCGACCTGATTACTCGGTAAGATAAAACTTACGGCGGAGGTGAAAACCTTTTTTAACTGTTGCTCCGACATCGCATTAGCCGACGGTCATTCACACCTCATCGCCTGTTTTCGGGGTCGTGTTAAGATTGGCGAATTTCGCGTTAACAATCACGGTTCGCCCGCCGATTGCCGACAAACCGTGAGTATGGCACCGCGCACCACGGAATCTCTTGAGCGGTCCAGGAGGAGAAGACGGAGCTAGTATCCATGAAGCGAGAAGATGACGAGATATTCTCGCGTGGCAATCTGGCCATCCTGACTACGATCCTCGCCGTGGCTGCCGCCGTGCGGCTTGTTGGCCTCGATTGGGCGAGCGTGTGGGAGGACGAAGTCACTTACATGGATCTTGTGCGGACCGAGGGGCCGCTGGCGCTACTCCGCGAGCTTCCCAAGCGGGACGCGGGGGGATCTCCTCTCTACCTCTTGCTGCTGCAGGCCTGGCTCTCCGTGGTAGGCGACTCGATTGTCGCCGCCCGGATACCTAGCGCCGTTTGCGGGACGCTCGCGGTGGCTCTGGTCTACGCGATTGGCCGCCGCTTCTTCGATGCGCGCACTGGGCTCTGCGCGGCCTGGCTCGCGGCTTTGAATCCCCTTGATGTCTATCACTCGCGCGAAGTGAGGGTGTACCCTTGGCTGGTGCTTCTGGCCTGTGCCGGCTGGTACATCCTGGAGTCGTTCCGCCGTTCCGCTCCCGTCGCCAAGCAGGTCGCTTTCGCACTGGTCCTCATCGCGCTGCTCTACTCGCATCCCCTGGGTGGCTTCATGGTGGCTGCCCTTGGCGTCGGCTACCTGATCCTTCGCCTGGAGACCAGGCTGCGTTGGCGAAACTGGATCGTCATCAACGTGGCCACCGCGGCAGCTTTTGCTCCCTGGGTAACGCGCCATCTCGATCACGCGCCGCAAGTACTCCTTGAGCGATGGACGGCCTGGGTTCTTTTGGAGTGGCCCGAAGGGTTCACCGGCGGCCGCGCCGAGCTTGTTACGTTATGCGCGGCGCTCATCCTGCTTGGACTGATCGGCTGGAAAAATCAGTCGACAAGGCTCAGACTCGAAGCGGGCGCCAAGGTCAGTCTGGCGTGGTTCTTGATTCCGACCCTCCTGCTGATTGCGTCTTCGCTCGTTTCCTACCGGATCTTTGGGCCTCGCCGCTACTTGCTCTTCGTGGGGCCGGCTTATCTGCTGCTGGTCGCCCGAGGCATCTCCGTATTGCCACGACGGGTCTTGCAATTTGCGGCCATGGCAATTTTGACCGTCATGGCCAGCTCGGCGATGGTCCGTCGTTCATTCGCGACCGACCGGGCCGACTGGAAGGGTGCGGCGTCGTTGATTGGCCGCCAGGACCCGCGAGCTCCAGTCATCGTCATGGACGAGGAGAATCATGTCGCACATCGGGCATGCCTGGGCATTTATCTTGCGGCCGGCCAGCAACCCATCCCCGCCCGGCGCGAGGTCACGGTCCTCGCAACCTCCCGGCCAGAGACGCTCTGGTTCGTCGTCGAAACCGCACCGCGAAACACGGCCCTGCCAATCCCGGATGAACTGACGCGACTCTACGTCGCGGAGCACAGTTGGACGCTGAAAGGTGTCACGCTGATTCAAGCCCACCGCCGATTGCCCAAGATCGTCGACCGCTCTGATGCCTCAGTGTTTCGACTGCGATGACCGCAACGACCACCGCCTAAACTCAGGTGACGCCGACTGGGCGAGAGTGACCAAACACGCCACGCCGAGCGATCGCCTGACGGCTCCACAAGGGCTTGCCGCATGGGTAGCGGACGAGGAAGCTGAAGAGCAGAACAAACGCAGATCAATTCGGGGAGAACCGCTGGCCGATCAAGGCTCTCAGGACGACATCCCACTGCGACTCGGACAGGCCCTCGCCGAGTCGCAGGGCCTCGACCACGATTTCAGGCGACAGCATGGGAAGGGCAATACTACGTTCGATTTGTTGATAATGATCGCCATCAAGGCATCCGAACCTAAGCCGCTCAGGTTTCATGCCGAAGCGCCAGATCTCGGGAACTTGGAGGCTGGCGTAGAGCGGTAGGCTTCCTCGCGAGCTTCCTCGATGATCGACCTCGATCCAGAGGTCAGGCGGCGGGTCAAATTCGAGGTTGATTGGTTGATTTCTTCCTTGTCTCTGATCCTGGACTCGCTGGCCAGATAGAAACTCTGATCGGGCTCTCTTCCCCATCCCTGCCGCATGCGCTCGCCGCGTCGGCTGAACGTCGTCGATCCTGCTCCCTGACAGGGGATGCCGAGCCCGGCGGTCACGGCCAGTACGAAGAGTCCAATGCGGCTGGAGTATTTCTCGTGCCGGTACTGCGGAGAAAAGATTTCGAGGGTCCCATTGTGGTAAGTCATCCGCAAGGGACGGTTGGCTGGCTCCCGGCGAAGCTGGGTGTAAAAGTCGTAAGAGACCCCACGCAGGGGTAGGACCCATCGAGCGTCGAGTCGTGGCGAAGACATCGCGTGTGCTCCGGAGCCAGATCCCGAACAATGCGATCAGACCAAATCCACACGCTCCGATCCAGCGATCGGTACCCTACGGCCAAGGCGATGTGACCAGCCCGACAAAGATCGTTGTCTAGAGGCTGTATCGGTGGAAGTGGCGACATGGATAAAGCCACCGCCAAGCCAGCTTTGTTCGCAGAAACTTCATAAACCAAGGCATATCATTTCCCCCCCACAGTCACATTGTACGCGCTGGCTGCATTCAAGCGACGGTGATACCCGACATGGCTAAACTCCGTCTTACGCTGGCTTTCTGACGACAAGCGGCAGTCCGGCAAAGAGGTGTCTTTGACCCAATGGCGTTTTTTGAGTCAGTTCACGCTTGAAATCAACGAATCGCGGATATACTCTACTATTCCTATGTGTCCTGTAGGACCTATCGAGTTATAGGAAATAAACTCCTTAGAACCGACGATTCTGCTGAGCCCATGGACCCGTTTTGACTAACCGCAAGTTTTTTTTGGAGATTTCTCGATGAAGAGTATGAAAAGGCTGGTCCGCATGTCGGTCCGGCGGGGTTTCACGTTGATTGAGCTGCTGGTGGTGATCGCGATCATTGCCGTGCTGGCGTCTCTGTTGCTCCCGGCGGTGCAGACGGCACGCGAGGCCGCCCGGCGTGCCCAGTGCGTCAACAATCTCAAGCAGATCGGGCTGGCCATACACAACTATGAAAGCGCCTACCGGGCCTTCCCACCCGGTGGCGAAGGCACCCAGTTCCGCGGCTTGATTCCCACGCCCTGGGGTGGTGTGACCGAATCAGGCCCCAGCTTGAGTGTACCTGCAACGATCTACGTTGACGGTGCGGGTCTATACCCCCGCCTCCTGGCGTTCTTCGAGCAGGGTGCCAAGTTCAACGCCTACAACTTCAGCCTGCCCTACCACGTTTCGACTGGTGAGAATTTCACCGCCTCGAGCGCTTCGCTGAATGTGCTGCTGTGCCCCTCGGCCGACCGCGTTCCTCAGGGCGTGGGCCAGGATAGCTTGGACCCCAGCGATGCTCTGACCACCCAGTATGGTCATGGCTATGGCTTCACCGACTACGGCGCAACTACCTATGTGGATATCGATCCATTTGGTGCGACCGGTGGCGACGGCAAGACCTATCCTGCGACTCCTTACCGTAACAAGAGCAGCCGAACCAACGGCCTGCTGGCCCACGGCTTGACCAAGGTGGGCGCGGTGATCGATGGTCTGTCCAACACCATCCTGGCGGGCGAGGATGCCGGCCGCGACGCCCGCTTCCAGAACGCCTATACCGAGGGCTATGCTTACCAAGATAGCACGGGTGCCAGTCAGCCCCCGTACTATTCGGTCCTGGGCATCAATGTTGCAGACGGCTATACTTCGTACCGCCGCTATTGGCGGTGGGCCGAGCCCAGCTCGTCCTTCGGCGTCTCCGGTAAGCCCAACAACGGCTTTACCCCGGACCATGGCACCTCGGAATGGCCCACCGCCACGCTGGTTATCAGCGGCGTGACCGTCGCGGGCAATAACGCCGGCGCCAACAATGAGCTTTTTTCTTACCACCGCGGCGGTGTCAACGTCGTTATGGGAGACGGCACCGTCCGGTTCTTGGGTGAGAACGTCAATATCGTTGTGCTTCGCGCCTTGCTTACCCGCGACGGCAAGGAAGTGATCAACGACGACGACTGGGCGTCGAACTGACGTTCGTCTCGGTGTGAACCGACCTCGATCCGCCTTCCCTGCATCGCCAGCCGCATTGGCATGGCTCGCGGTCATCAACCAATGCGGCTGGCCGATTGGAGCTTCCCTTGCCGGGCCGGTCAAGAGCCGCCTGCTCGCTACTCAAGAGCAGCCGCAGAGCAGATAGTACGCCGAAGCCGCTGGGATCTCTCTTTTCGTAATTCGCGTCTACTGCTTGACGCCCAATCATGTCCATTTGATCGCGGGTCGTGAATCGGCCGATGGATTGCGACGCGCGAACGGCGAAGTTGATCAGCGAGACTCCCGCATGGTCAATTATCGTCCGATTGGCAGGGTTAAGAGTGGCGCTGCGGCCTTCTGGTCGCCAAAATCAAGCCGGCTGAGCTGAAGCACCAGCGCGAGTGTTGACTTGCTGGCCTGGTCACGGTCATCGATGTAGAACCAGAAGCCCCGGTTCTTCACGGCCACGAACGCCGTGGGCGGGGGCTTGTGACCCTTGCAAGCGTGAACCTCGAAAAGGCCGCGAGTCAGCTCCCGGCCGTCGAGCGGGCGTCCGTGCGCATCGGTCGTGGGGTGGGCGACGCCGGCCTCAAGATGCTCGCAGGGCACCTCGACTCCGTTGGACAGATAGAAGAAGACCTGAGACGTGGAGCGAGGGGTGATTCGGAGCTCCGAGGAGGGAGGCCGGGGATAGAGCATGGGGTCAGGTACGTTACCCGGGGCAACTACGATGTCGTGAGTCATCTCGTTCGGTGTCAGGTTGAGCGTGTCAATCAACTCGTCCAGTTCCGGTGTACCAATCGCGGGCGGGTTGATCCTAATGAGCAGCTTGTTCTCCTTGCGGACGAGGAGCCAGCTTCGCCCGCCGTCACTGGGGCGATATTCCATTCCCGCCTTGGCCGCGTCGAGGACCGCGGCCGCCGTGACAGTCTCAGCGGGGACCGGTCCGCCAACAACAACCTGCCGAGCTTCTGTGCGAAGGGAGAGAAACTCATGGTCCCCCGCGAACTGGATCAGGTCAGCGGCCTTACGGAACCGCTCAAAGTCCGAGATGACGCCGCGGGAGGGGCCGCTGGCCGTGACGGCATTGGGCACTCCGTTGAGCCTTTCGGCCCATAAGCGAAGGATCACCGAAACGGGCCAGCTGGTCTCGGAGAGGAAGGCGAGGGTCTCCGGCGGGATCGGCGTCAAGAAACGTCGCACCGCCTCACCGTTGTTGGCCGGGATCAGGGTGATGGTGGGGCGATTGGCCCCGCTCACACTGAGGTCGGGCAAGATCGAGGTAAAGGTCTTGAAGATCACGTTGCTGTTGCTAGGATTCGGGGCCAGGAAGAAGGGCCGGGCCTCGGCGCCACCGGCTAGCTCGTACTGGCTGGCGATCGAGGAGACGTCAAGTTCAATGGGGGTTTCACCGTAACGGAGCCGGACCAGGTTTCTCAGCAACTGCTCCTCGCTGACAAGTCGGACCGCATCCTGGTAGCGGCCATGCGTCTTTTCAAGCGCCTTCGGGCCTAGCGCGCAGCCCGATGTGCCGATGGCCAAGATCAGCCCACAAAGAATAGTGATGGTTAACCCCAAGCCGCGATTGCCACAGAGTGTGGTCATCGAGGGGCCCCTACGGAGTCATCGGCGATCATTGGCGCTGGTGGTGCAACTGGGGCCGACGTTGGCGGCGGAGTGGGCGGGTTGGGAGTGACTGTCTGCGAAGCGTCATTGGATGACACCGAGTTATCCGCCCGCACCCTCGGGGCTCCGAACTGGATATTGAGACCCGCAACGATCGAGTCGATCTGGGCGTCGAGCTTGATTCGTTCGCCGGGGATCTGGAGAACCGGACCCTCGATCGAGTTGCGAAACTGGTGTGTCCAGGCCAGTGAAAGGGTGATGTCATCAGTGAGCTTGTACGAGGCTCCGATTGCCAGCATCTGTTGCAGGAAGCCCGGTGCCTGGATGTTAAACAGGGTGTCCGTCGCTTTGATCGGATTGGTGTTGTAGAGGTAGCCTGCGCGTAAGGTCAGCCGGTCGGTGGCCTGGTACTGGCCGCCGATCGCCACGGCGAAGATGCTACTCCAGCCCAGGCCGCCGTTGATCGGCTTGGTGCCGTAAAGGCTGGTATTCGCGTAGTCGAAATAGCGCAGATCCACGTCGATCAAAGCACGCTCGAAGCCCTTGTAGGCGACGCCCCACGAGAAGATCTCAGGCACCTGTGCCTGGATGCCGATGCGTCGCGCCGAGTAGTCCGGATTGTAAGAATTGTAACCGTACCGCTCCTGCCAGACTGGGCTCTTGTAAGAGAACCCAACGTTCCACGACTCGGTCAGGTTATATAAAAGGCCGATCTGAAAGCCCGCACCCCAGAATGGCCGGGAGTTGGTCGCGGAAGGAAACGTCGGAAGGCCGGTCGCATCTTTGGGTCCCGGAGCGAAGAAGGCAGGCTCGAAGGTGGAGGGCCCGGTCACGATCATTGGACCGCCTCCGATCGCCAGCCGTTCGGTCACCTGTCGCGAACCGCTCAGCATGATCGCGAGAAACGAGGTGCTGGCGTAGATCGGTCCGACGCCAAAGAAGTTGGGGGGCTGCCGTGGGGTCAGGATGGGAGTTGTGATGCTGCCAGCATAGTTGACCCCTCCCCCCACCAGCCCGAAGACGCCAATGCCCCACGTCGTCGGCGAGTCGTCGCTCAGTCGGAACGAGACTCCCGTGGCGAGGTTCGAGGCCACGCCGCTATCGCTACGAGCCACGCCAAACCGTGATGTTGGTGGGAAAAAGCCGTTGATCGCTCCGGCCGGCAGGCTCGAAGTCATGTGCAAGCTCGGGATGAGCAACTGCGTGCCAAGCAGGAACTCGTTCCGAGGCAGTCCGCTCAAGATCGCCGGATTCCAGTAGCTGCCGCCAAAATCCACCGGAGCCGCGACCGAGGCGCCGGCCATCGCGCTATTGATCGGGCCCGCGGAGGGCGCAATGACCCCCTGGCCGAAGGCTGATGCGGAAAGTGCCAGCGTCACCAGTAACAAGTGCAGACATCGCGACATCAACGTCCTCCGCGACCGCGCGCAAGGATGTACTGGTCGAACCGCCCATTGTCGGCTTTGTAGACATGAACCAGGCCGGACCGGCAGGCAAAAGAGACGTGGTTTCGCTTCTCTTATCGGCAGGACCGATCGCGAAAATCAATCCAATCGCTACGATCGGCAAATTCGCAAAAAAAGCGCGAACACCGCGCAGTCGCCGCACGGTGCAACCTGATCATTCCGCGGATTCTGCTGCCTATCTCAAAATCCAAGACTGCATTTCGCCAAGCGGCGGCATGAGTTCAGGAATCCGCGGAGATCAAAAAAGCGCATCCGGGAGCAGGTCGCCAAGGAGATCCTGAAAATGGTTCCCTCGACGCCACGGGACAGGACGGCAATTTTCCCAACGGTTGCCATATTCCCAGCGGTTGCCATAGCCACAACCTCCGCCTGTCCGCCGGGATCCCCACGAAGTCGTTCTGGGGTGTAACGGCCCACAAGGTCGCTGACGCAAGGGTTCCGAAGACACCATGTTTCATTCCCTGGTTCCGTGGACATCATACATGACTTTATACATGACTTTTGACCGGAGTGAGTTCCCGGGGACACCATTCTTAACTCTTGACCGGCCGTCGGGCTTGTGATACTCTTCGCTCATGGCCCGATTAGCCCGTGTGGTCGTCCCTGGTTTGCCTCACCTCGTGACCCAGAGGGGAAACCGCGAGCAGCAGACATTCTTTTGTGACGAAGACTACGATTGCTATGTGCAATTGATGGCCCAGTTCTGCCTCGCCGAACAGGTCGAAATCTGGGCTTACTGCCTGATGCCCAATCATGTTCATATGATCGCAGTTCCAGAAGAGGCCGATGGATTGCGACGTGCGATCGGCGAGGCACATCGGCGGTATACTCGGAGCATCAACAACCGCGAGGGCTGGCGCGGGCACCTCTGGCAGGGGCGGTTTGCTTCGTTTGTGCTCGATGAGCCCTACCTCCTCACCGCGGCCCGGTACGTCGAGCTCAACCCTGTGCGTGCGCGATTGGTCAACACGCCTCGCCAGCATCGTTGGAGCAGCGCCGCGGCGCACATGCGCGGAAAGGATGACGAGCTGGTTCGGGTCGATCCTTTGCTTCAAATGGCTCCCGACTGGCGCCGCTTCTTGAGCAGGGTCATCCGCCAGGACGACTTGAAAGCGCTTCGCTCCCATGAACGCACCGGCCGCCCACTGGGCGACGACGCCTTTCTGGAATCATTGGAACAGGATCTGGGCCGGACCTTGAGACGACAGAAGCCCGGGCCCAAAGGAAAGTCAGGGGAATGAGTCGGTTGCCTCTGCAAATCTGAAGTCCCAGGTGGTTCAGTGCCTCGATCATTACCTGGTCGGGGAAAGTCCCTCTTCTATCAAAGACTGACGCACGGCGACAGCGTCGGGATGATTCATCGCGAGAACGACGATGGTCGTTCGCCCCACGGCGGTCTTGCCGACCAGGTGAGAGCCCTCCCACCGGAAGTGACGCTTCCACTTATCCCGTCGCGGGTTGAACAGCCTGGTGATCCGCCGGGTCTGAGGGTCAACTCCGGCGATGTTCGGCCCCTTGTGAGTATTGTCATGCAGGCACGACAGCGCAAGATTGTCGAGCGACGTGGAACCGCCATGCTGACGCGCGATGATATGGTCGACTGGAAATGGCACTGTCGGATAGCAGGATTGCGGCATCCGGCAGTACTCGCAGGCGTGCCCCGCTCTCTCCCTCACTTCTTGCGCGAGCGATGGGTCCACGGCGACGTCATTTGCCCTTCTTGGCTTTCAGCGCCAGCCTTGCCTTCGAGTGGAGCAACGCCAGCAAGTGCCCCGCCTTGACGAAATTCTCGAGTTCAACCCTCTCCTCGCCTGACAGAGACCCCTCTTGGTTTCGGTCGGCTAGCTCGGTCATCTTTTTCTGGTCCTCGTCGTCGAAGCCGAGAGTCAAGATGTAGTGAGCCAATTCGCGCGAAAGCTCGGAATCATCGGCCTTGATCAGCCGGGCGAAAATGACGAGTTCGCTCGATGTGTCGCGCTTCACAGCTTTTCCGGTTGCCATCAGACTGCCCCGCTCGCCAGGAATACCTCGTTACAGTCTTCTATTCTACATCCAGACACAACGGTCGAGCGAGCGATAGCCGACGGCCTCGGCGACGTGCTGGGGCTTGACCTCGTCGGAGGCTTCGAGATCGGGGAAGGCAAAGGGGACATTGCTGTTTGTCCACGGGGATTGGAGTGCTTGGGAAGAGCAACTGTTCGTCGATCAACAAACTATGGTTTTGCTCGAACAGAAGCAAGCATCGCCGATAATTTGCGCAAACTGCCCGGTCTGCGGCCACTAATTGCAATGTTTCCTTCAGGACCCCCCAATTTGTCCACGGCCCGAGCTGTAGTACAGCGGCTAGTCGTTAGAGGACGCCCCGTTGGAACTACCCAGTACCGTGATGACGATTGATCGAACGGGCTTGAACGTTCCGGCCTCTTCGTGCAAAGGGAGCGGTTTCCAATTGAGCGTCACACCGTTCTCTCGCCAATACATGAAAATGGATTCTGCGAATTTGTTGACCTCTGCCACAACGATTATGTCATCTCGTCTGTCCACCTTCTTGTTGACATTGACGCGTTCTTTCCATTGGCCGTCGGGGGCAACAGAAATCCTGGTCTGAGGCCAGTAACGGTCCCCCTTGTCTTTGGTAAGCAGCCAGTGAATCCTGTCTTTGGGCCTCGTAGATGTTCCCTTTATCTCAACCCATGGTTGGTGGCCGATGACCTCCCGGATGGAGGGTTGCGATATCTCAATTGATCCGGACCACATCTTTTTAACCCACTTCCACGCCTTTCCCAGTCTGAAATAAGCGAGGTCCACATTTTCCTCCGAAATCTTGAGGTCAGTCATAGGGAATGTCGATTCAGGTAGAGATTGGGTGTAAGTCCTTAGGTCATCAGAACGTTAGGGGGCTTTTCGAAGGGGACATTCTTAATTGCCAACGCGGACTCGGGAAGCTGGGTAGAGTTTTGCCAGGCGGCACATCGGGGTTCCCTCTTGGTTCGGACCTCCAGAGTGGTTGAGGTGCTTCCGGTCCGAGTGCCTCAGAGGTCTAAGGTCGGATGTTAACCTCGGGGTTCCGGTGTGATATCACGAGTCCCCCGGAGTTACTCTCCGAGCAGTTGCCTTCTGACGTCCTCATGGGTCATGAACTGGCCAGAGTCCATGCGCTGGCGGATCTCAAGGCAGTCGGCGCGAAACCTCGGGCTCCGCTCCATCAGGAGATCGATCACGTCATCATCGAGCGGGAGCAAGGCATAACGCCCTTGACCCTCGGATTCCAGCAGAATACCCTCGGAACCCGCGGATTTGAGGATTTCACCGATCGGAGTATTCGGGTTTCTGACGGGCTGAATGCTCATGGCGATCCTCCCAGGGAGTCGATCGAATCTTGCTTGCTGAGCACCTGAATGATGAAGACGGCTTCTGCTGCCACGTCGTCGAAGACCCGGAACTCGCCGACCCGAAGTCGGTACTGAGTGGGTGCGGGCTCGCGAAGCTGCTGGATTCGCGATTTGCTCGCGATCGTAGGGTTCACCGTCAATAACTGCTCAATCTGATCGAGGATCGCGGTACGGTCGAAGACCCTGAGCTTCTTGAGCTGCTCGACCGCCTCATTCGAGTAACGAATCTCGTAGGGCATTCCGCGACTCGGTCCTCCTCGTGAATTCTAACGATCGTCTGCTAGCCAGACCATCACATCCACACGCTTCGGTCCAGCGACCGATACCCGACCGCCTCGGCGATGTGCTGGGGCTTGATCTCGTCGGAGGCTTCGAGGTCGGCGATCGTGCGGGCCACGCGGAGGACTTTATCATGGGCCCGGGCAGAGAGGCCCAGTTCTTCCATCGCGGCCTTGAGAATGCTCATGGCTTCTGGCTTGAGCTTACAGAACTTGCGAAGCTGGCGTGGGGTGATGCGGCCATTGACCAGCGGGCCGTCGTGGCCGAACCGCTCGGCCTGGCGGGCTCGCGCGGCCAGAACCTGGGCGCGGAAGTCACTGGAGGGAGCGCCCGGGGGCATCTCGGCAAGCTGCGTGAAGGGGACGGCGGGGACCTCGACGTGCAAGTCGATGCGGTCGAGCAGAGGGCCAGAGATCTTGCTTAAGTATTTTTCGACCTGCGGAGGGGTGCAATTACACGACCGGCGCGGGTCGGAGCGGTAGCCGCAGGGGCAGGGGTTCATGGCGGCGACGAGGATGAAGTCGGCGGGGAAGGTCGAGCTGTTCATCGCCCGGCTGATGGTGACCTTGCCCTCCTCCAGCGGCTGGCGAAGGACCTCGAGCGTCTTGCGGTTAAACTCGGGCATCTCGTCGAGGAAGAGCACGCCCTTGTGGGCCATCGAGATCTGCCCTGGCTGGGGCGGGTTGCCACCGCCGACGAGTCCAGCGTCGCTGACGGAGTGGTGCGGCGTGCAGAAGGGACGCACCGCCATGAGCGCCTGACCCGGCTGGAGCCTTCCCATGGAGCTGTAGATCCGAGTGGTTTCCAGGCTCTCGCTGGGGGTCAGCGGCGGCAGGATGGTCGGCAGCCGCTTGGCCAGGAGGGTCTTACCAGTGCCGGGCGGGCCGATCATAAGGACATTGTGGCAGCCGGCCGCGGCGATCAAAAGCGCCCGCTTGGCGTAGTCTTGCCCCTTGACGTCGACGAAGTCTTCATCGGTGTGCGAGTGCTTGGCGAAGACCTCTTCAAGGTCCACGGCCTCGGGGTCCATTTCGACCTGGCCCGAAAGGAAGCCGACCGCTTCGGCGAGGCTGCCGACCGGGTAGACGTTCAGTCCCTCGACGACCGCGGCCTCGGAGGCATTGGCGGTGGGCACGAGCAAGCCGTCGCGCCCTTCGGTCACGGCCTGCAAGGCCATCGAGAGGATGCCCTTGACCGGCCGCGTGTCACCGGTGAGAGCCAGCTCGCCGACAATCGCGAAGTTCCCCGGCCGGTCGAACGCCACCTGCCCGCTGGCCAAGAGCAGCCCCAATGCAATCGGCAAGTCAAAGCCGCTGGCGTCTTTCTTGAGGTCGGCCGGAGCCAGATTGATGACCACGCGATCAACGGGCCGGCGATAGCCCGAGTTGACGATCGCGCGCTCGACGCGGTGCGTGCTCTCCTTGACGGCGGCTTCGGCCAGTCCCACGAGCACAGTCTTGGGCATCGAGGCGGCCGAAACGTCGACCTCGACCTCCACGGGCGTCGCGTCGATGCCGATCAATGTGTACGAAAAGAGCTTGGCGAGCATGGGGCTGCGCTCTGGACATCAAGGCCGGTCCCCGGGTTGCGCTTCCCTTGGACCGGCCTCGTGACTGTCCAGTTTAGCATCTTTCCGTTCCAGGCTCCTCTTGCGCTGTTTGTTCGCAACGCGGGCTCGGGATCGCCGCGGTCCGCCGGGCCTGGCGCTCGAGGACGATGGCCACCTCGCCCTTGGTTCGTCCGCCGAGGTCCGTAAGCCGCTCGGACACAAGCAGATCTTTCAAGAATATTGCAGAACTTTTCGCGAAATTTTTTCTGGGAGTGGGACATTCTGGGACATGGTCACCCTTTTGTCTGGGCGAGCGTGATCCGTTTCTCGGCTCGGCGCGCCGGCCGAACCCTCGACCCGACCTTTCGGTCGCGCGGAGCAAGCGCATTCCTTCTTCTATCAGTTTACGACATGGCGATCGATTGAATGAGAACCGGTCACATCCTCATCGTGCCAGATCAGATAGGGAGACCCGAGAATGGACAGAACCCGACGAGAAGTAAGCCAGGTCCGGCGATGTCCTGACCGCCGACGAGAGGTTGCGTACGGCGTGGCGGGAACTTTGGGAGGGCGTCATGTCCATAGATCGTGGTGTTCCCGTTGGGGTCCGCCAGCAAACTAAGAACTCGGTCTGCCCTTCGAGGCCATAGGGCGAGTCTATGATTCCCTGGGAATTTGGCGAGGGGGAGATGGCGATCCGTACGGACCCCGCGATGCCGGTA
>JBKQMU010000256.1:0-5377 GCA_052146555.1 Isosphaeraceae bacterium | reverse complement strand
GGCATTGTCGTTTTCGAGTGAGCGCTTCTCCGAATTCCATCATCTCGTTTCGTGGCTTGTTTTACAGGGCGCAAGCCACTGTCAGCCTTATGTCAATCTTCGTATCACGCTTGTTTTAGGTCTAGAGAACGAGCTCGGCGGACAGAAGGACGTTCTGGGATCTCTTGGACTGGTTGTGCACAGCAAGAAGAAGGTGGACGAGGGTGGCCTTTACGCGATCGGTCCGAGCTACGAAGAATTCTTCGGTCCGGGCTACAAAGAGTTTTGGACGTTCTACCCCACGCAGGCGAGCTGAGTCGGATTTGCGTTTATGGATTACCTCTACGACATCATCATCGGCCTTGAAATCCACGTTCAGCTTCAGACCGAGAGCAAGATGTTCTCCTGGTGCGGCACCGAGTTCGGCCTGCCGCCGAACACCCAGACCGATCCGGTCTCTCTCGGCCTGCCCGGCTCGCTGCCGGTGATGAATCGCAAGGCGTTCGAGCTGGCGCTGCGGACGGCCGTGGCGCTGCATGCCCAGATCGCCGAGTTCACCAAGTGGGACCGCAAGAACTATTACTATCCCGACTTGCCCAAGAACTATCAGATCAGCCAGTACGATCTGCCCTTCTCGCGCGGGGGCTGGATCGCGATTCCGACGCGGAAAGACGGCGGCGGAGGGGGCAGGTGCGGACTCACTCGCATTCATCTCGAGGAAGACACCGGTAAGCTGATGCACGCTGCCGGCGGGCTATCGGAGGTGGATCTCAACCGGGCCGGGATCCCGCTTCTGGAAATCGTCACCGAGCCGGAGATCCGCTCCCCGGCCGATGCCCGCGGCTGCCTTGAAGAACTGCGGCTGACCTTGCGCTACCTGGGTGTCTCCGATTGCGAGATGCAAGAGGGTTCGCTGCGGTGCGACGCCAACGTCAATCTGCACATCCATAAAGACGGCACGAAGATCGCCACACCGATCGTCGAGATCAAGAATCTCAACAGCTTTCGGGCCGTCGAGAAGGCGCTTCTCTTCGAGGTCGACCGACAGTACCAGAAGTGGACCGAGGACGGCCTGTCGATCAAGGACGCTCCCAAGACCACCCGCGGCTGGAACGACGTCGAAGAGGTAACCAAGCCCCAGCGCGAGAAGGAAACGGCGGCCGACTACCGTTATTTTCCGGAGCCCGATCTCGTGCCCGTCGAAGTTGATAGCGCCTGGCTGGACCGCGTTCGCCAGTCCATCGGCGAGCTTCCCGCGGCCCGTCGCGACCGGTTCGAGGCGGAGTACGGGCTCTCCGACTACGACGCCAACGTCTTGGTCGAGCAAGGGCAGGACGTGGCCGACTACTACGACGCCGTCGCCCGCGGCACCGGCGCGTACAAGCTCGCCAGCAACTGGATCCAGCAAGATGTGCTGCGAACCATCAAGGAGAAGAAGCTCTCGGTGGCCGCGTTCCCGGTCCCTCCCGACCAGCTCGCCGACCTGATCAACCGCGTCGAGCGGGGCGAACTGAACACCAACCAGGGACGTGAGATTTTGGGGCGCATGATCGAGACGGGCGATCCGGCCGAGGTCATCATCGCGATGGGTGGGTACAAGATGGTCTCCGACCGCGACCAGATTGACCAGGCGGTCGCAGCCGCCATCGCGGCCAATCCCCAGGCCATCGACGAGCTGCGGCGCGGCAAGAAGAAGCCCGAAGCCGTCAAAGGCTTCCTGCGTGGCCAGGTCATGAAGCAGACCGGCGGCAAGGCCAACCCCGCGCTCGTGGGCGAGCTGCTGGAGGCACGACTTTCGGAAATGCAGCTCTGATTCGGGCGAATCGTCCGCGAGGGTTGGGTCCATCACTCCGGAGGCACGATCAAATGTCGAGCATCGACCGAAGGACGTTCCTGAAGGCGGCCGGGGTGGTCGCCGGCAGCTCCAGCGCCCGCAGTCTGGCCGGAAGTGTGCAGGCCGGCCAGCCGGCCGCTTCACCGCGGCGGTGGAAAAAGGCCTACATGCTGGGCCATCTCACCAAGGGGACCGTGCTGCCAACCTTCCAGCTTCTGCGCGATGCCGGATTTGAGGGGGTCGAGCTGATCAGCCCCAATGCTTTCGATCAAAGCGAAGTACTGACCGCACGTGACAAGACGGGGCTTGTGATCCACGGCGTCAGTGGCGCCAAAGACTGGGAGCAGCCCCTCTCCGACCCCGACCCGAAAGTGGTCGAGCACGGCCTGGCCGCCATCGCCCAAGAGTTCCTGGATTGCAAAGCCTACGGAGGAACTACGGTCCTCGTCGTTCCGGCGGTCGTGAACAAGAAGGTCTCGTACCGCGAGGCCTACACACGATCGCAGGAGAACATCCGCAGGCTGATCCCGCTGGCCGAGCAGGCGGGCCTGAAAATCGTCATCGAGAACGTCTGGAACCGTTTTCTCTTGAGCCCCATCGAGTTTTCCCGTTACATCGATGAGTTCGCCACGCCCACCGTCGGCGCCTGCTTCGACGTGGGCAACGTGGTCGAATACGGCTACCCCGAAGAGTGGATCCGCGAGCTGGGCAAGCGTATCCTCAAAGTCCATGTCAAGGAATACGCCAAGCCCAAGAGGTTCAATTACAAGCTCGGCGAAGGCGAGATAGACTGGCCAGCCGTTCACAAGGCGCTCGTTGACGTCGGCTACGAAGGATGGATCACGGCCGAGGTCGAGTTCGGCGACCTGGCCGCGATGAAAGACGTCGTCCGGCGGATGGACCAGGTTCTCCAGATGAGCTGAGAGACGGCTTTAGCTCGCGGCCAAGAACCAGAGACCCTCCCAGGAAATTTTTCTGAGAATACTGCATTTGCCGTAGCCTCGAGCTGGCATAAAGAGTTGCGAAGGATGGAAGATGCGGGAGGGTCCGGGTGTCACGAGCCGAGCCGACTAGCGATGCCATCTTGCTCGATCGCTTCGCCAGCGGCGGAGACGAGGCTGCGTTTCTGGAACTGGTCCAGCGCCACGGTCCCATGGTGCTAAGGACTTGCCGCCGGTTTCTCGCCTGCCAGCACGAGGCCGACGACGTCTTCCAGGCGACATTCTTGCTCCTGGCCGACAAGGCCGGGACGGTTGTCTGGCAAGAATCAGTGGGTGCTTGGTTAAGTGCGTCGGCACGGCGGCTGGCGCTGCATGCCAGCGCCCAGGTCTCGCGGCGTCGGCTGCGCGAGAGGCCGCTGGCAGCATTAGCTGGTCGCACGGCCAACCACGATGCCGGGTTTGTGGCCGAGGATCGTGCTTCGTGGTCCAGCGGTGTCGAGGAGATCGAGAGGCGCGAGCTCAAGCGTGTTATGGCCAAAGCGCTTGACGAGCTGCCTGAAAAGTATCGCGCCGCGGTCGTGCTCTGTTACCTCGAAGGTAAAACGAACGAGGAGGCGGCACGCCAGCTTGGATGGCCCGCCGGCTCGATATCTCGTCGCCTGGACCGCGCGCGCACTCTGCTCCGGCAGAAACTGGCGCGGAGTGGCCTCCTGCTCGTGCTACTGGCCCTCCTGGCTGTGGCGGCCACGATCAGTCTCATGAGGAACGGCACGGGCCGACCCGGCAGGGATCGCGGGCTGCTCTCGGCGCGCCGGATGGTGCGGTCGCCACACGCGGTCACGGCGGTCCAGGCTGACCCGTCTCCGCTGATCGAGCGGATCAGTTCGGGAGCATCGCTGGACCAAGTCCGCGAACAAGCGGAAATTCTGGCCCGTAAAGCCGGATGGCTGGCAGAGCAGACTGTGCTCGAAGACCCCGGCCGCAGCCGCGATCAATGGATCTTTGAGGCCACCCGGATGCGCCTGGCGGCGATTGATCTCGCTCAGGTCACTCGCAACGGCTCTCGGGCCGAGCTGATCGGATCAGCCCGACAGCTCGAAGCAACCTGCATCGTCTGCCATGAGATCTTCCGCCCTTGAATCGACCCTTTGCCCGAACCTTGCGGAGGCAGGAATGTCCCTGGTCCGCCATGGCACAAGGTCAAGCGGTGACAGTGCCTTCCAGCAGCCGGAGCGGGCGGGCTCTCTGGTTCATCGCGACTACCGTGGATAGAATGAGAAGATCACCCGGGTGCGTCGAACCGGACCGAAACCCGCCCCACCCCTCCGGTCCCTTCCCGGCAAGCTTTCCTTCTGGGCGAGGTCGAGATCATGGCGACCGCCACGAAGCAGACTTCCAAGCACCCCCATATTCCCCAACAACTCTCGCAACCACCAGCAGCGCCATCGCTTATGAAACACGTCATGGGGGCCATCGATGCTCTTTACCGGTTCTTCGCGTCGCTCAAGCTGGCCGTGATTAGCCTCAGTTCGCTGGCAGCCTCGTTAGCGTTCGCGACCTGGCTTGAGTCGAGGTACGGAACCAGCGCGGCGCAGGACTTGGTCTACCAGAGCGCCTGGTTTGCGCTCCTGCTGGCCTTTCTGGCGTCCAACATTTTTTGCGCGGCACTTATCCGCTTTCCCTGGAAAAAACGACAGACCGGCTTCGTGATGACTCACGCAGGACTTCTCGTCTTGATCTTCGGAGCGTACTGGAGCTTCAAAACGGCCGACGAGGGGATGATGGCGATCCTCGAGGGTCAGTCGCGATCCGATCTCTTGCGAAGAAACGATCCAGTCATCCGGGTGCGTGAGCTTGACCCACACACGCAAGAGGCCGAGAGCACGTTCGTCCTGCATTTCAAGCCCGGCCAATTTCCCTGGGGTGACGATCAGGCCCATCTTCGAGGGATGGGCGACCTGGCGCTTCACTGGCTTTCCGGAGGACGGCTGCCGGCTGCCTCGAAAACGGGTGAGACGCTGAGCGCTCCGGGCGACCCGTTCAAGCTGGTCGTGAAACGGCACTTGCCGGCCTCAGCGCCCGCAGTCCTGCACGAGGCCGACCCCTCCTCCGGCGATCCGATGGCGAGAATCCGGCTCTTGTTCAAGGCCCCTGGCATGTCCCGGGCTAGGGAAGCCATGGAATCGGAAGACGACCAATGGTTCAAACTTGACCGGCGGTTTTATCGCCTGGCCAAGAGCGCGGGCCCCGCGGTCGTCGTCTTCTCGTACGCCGGTCGTCCTGAGCTGATCGACGATTTTCTCAAGCCCCCGATGAATGCCGGCCCCCACGGCCTGGCACGCATTCGCTACCCGGATCGAGCGGGGGTGACGCGGGTTTTCGATCTGGCTCTGGAGGGTCAAGAGGGCAAGAGTGTGCCGCTGCCCGGAAGCGACCTGAGCCTGAAGGTCGAGAAGCTGGCCGATTTTCCGGCCGCCGAGGGGGGACTGTCCCGGTTCTTGGGCGAGACCGTCATCCCCGTGGGCATGTTCCAGGTGCGGAAAGGAAGCGGGCCGGAGATCCAGCACTTCGCCATGGCTTCGCTGCCCATGGTTCCCAACGTGATGCCCAACTCCAGGGACCC
>JBKQMU010000255.1:0-8928 GCA_052146555.1 Isosphaeraceae bacterium | reverse complement strand
GGCATTGTCGTTTTCGAGTGAGCGCTTCTCCGAATTCCATCATCTCGTTTCGTGGCTTGTTTTACAGGGCGCAAGCCACTGTCAGCCTTATGTCAATCTTCGTATCACGCTTGTTTTAGGTCTAGAGCTGCGTCCTGGCCCGCACGCTGACGTAGACTTGAGCTTGGAAGCCGGCATGAAGCCCTATATCGAGCCCCATGCGTGACTTTTCGTGGACTTGAAGACACGCTTGTGGCCGCAGCGTGCCGTACATGCACCGGGCAAGACGGTCCTCTGCTTCGCTGGAGTCCGTTGACTGCGGCGTCACCTCACAATCCGTATTTTCACCCCCCTAGCTAAATAATCCTAAATTGCCGGAATCGTGAGGTCGATTTCGTAAGCTGAAGCGCGCGGGTCGTGAAAGTTCCTCCCCGCGCTTGCGCGAATCTGCGGGAGATAAAAAGCATCTCTCGCGGTGTCCGCTCAAGCTGTTTTCCCGACCTTCAAGCTACTCAGGGCCGAACGCGCCCGTGGGGGAATTTGCCCGCTTCTGGAACTCGACCCGTTTCAGAAGAGAGCTCGTTGTGGAGCGATTCCGGGAACAGTGACGGCTCATCGACTGGATTTTCAGTGGGTGGCCCGCGCATCGAGGAATTCCGCCATTGCTTCTTTCTCAAAACGAAAGACCCTGTGGAGGTTCTCAGGATGAGGAATCCGTATGAGCGGGCCATGATGCGAGGTGCGATGGCCGCCCTCTTGATCTGTGCGAGTACCGCGCAAGCTCGAGCACAGACTACCTCCGACACGGCGGCACCAGGAACGGAAGCGGCCGCGACGCGACCGGCTGAGGCGTCGCGGTGGTCCAGGTTTCTGGGCCGGTTTGGCATCAAACGAAGCGCCCAAGGCGCAGATGCCGGTGCGGCCAGTACCGGCTCGACACAAAAGATCGACAGCAGTGTCCACCTGGTTACGGCGAGTCCGTCCGAGCTTGCGGCCCAACCCTCGGCGCCGCAACCCCCTGCGACGGACCCCCAGCCGCCGGATACTTCGGCTTCGACTCCGCCTTCGCCGAGCGAGATCCAGCCGGGACAGCCGGGCTCGAGTGAGAGCGATTTGAACGTGCCGGCCGCCGAGCGAGGACTGGGAGGCGGCGAGCCAACCGCCACAGCGGAAGCGGCCGAGGAGAAGGCGGCCGGGGAGGGTGAGAAGGCGGATACCCGCGGCTTGCTCATGAAAGCCCTCGACGTCAAGGAAGACGCCGGCTGGCGCATCTTTGGCTGGATCGAGAATAGCTTCACGGGCAACGCCAACGGCCGTGGCAATGGGCTGAACTTCGGCGTCAACCCGAACTTCAAAGCCAATCAGTGGATGGGCAACCAGTACTACCTCGTCTTCGAGAAGCCGCTGAAGCAGGATGAGACGGTCAACTTCGGCTTCCGCATGGACAACCTTTTTGGCAACGACTGGCAGTTCAACTACATGCAGGGACTTTTCAACCGGGCCTTCCCCAACGGCTGGTTCCCCGGTTACGACATCGCCCAGCTCTTCGGCGAATTACACCTGCCGATCATCACCAAGGGAGGACTCGATATCAAGGGAGGCCGGTGGTACACCATCGCCGGCTATGAAGTGGTGCCGGCGACAGGCCGGCCCTTGCTCTCGGTCCCTTACATGTTCAACTACGGCCAACCGTTCACCCATATTGGCGTGCTGACCACGTTGCACGTCACGGACAAGCTCAATCTTTACAACGGTGCCATCAACGGCTGGGACCGCTTCATCGATCAGAAGTACATCTGGGGCTACATCGGCGGCTTCGCCTGGACCTCGGATAACGAGAAAACCAGTCTCGCGTTCACCTGCGTCTGGGGACCGAACCAGTTTCCCCAGTTATTGCCCGCCAACCAGCCCATCTATCCGACCGGCTACATCAATATCCCCTCCGTCGCGGGGCTCAACAACCCGGGTTATAAACGTAACGATCGCACCCTCTTCACGACGGTCTTAACGCACAAGTGGAACGACAAACTCACCCAGGTGATGGAAACCGACCAAGGCATGGAGCGGTCCATTCCGGGCCTAGGCGCTCCCGTGAATATAGTCAATGGAGCTGCCCAGGCCCAGAATGCCACGCCCAAGTACGACACCTGGTACAGCTACGGAAATTGGTTCCTCTACAATTTCAACGACAAGGTCATGGGCGTCTGGCGGTCGGAAGTGTTCTGGGATACCAACGGGGCTCGCACCCAACATGTCGCTAACGGTCGTTTCGTCGGCGATCGTTTCTACGAACAAACCGTCGGTGCCCAGATCAAGCCTTACTCATGGCTCTGGATCCGGCCCGAAGCCCGCTACGACTGGTCGCAGTATCATCCGGCCTATTCTGCAGACCGGGTGACGGGTCTCCCAACCCGCAAGTCGCAGCTCACCCTGGCCTTCGACGTCATTTTCCTGTTCTAGCTCGCCTTCCTTTCGAGCTACAGCCGGCAGGGAAAGAGAGCCACGCAAGGAGATGAGGAAAAGCAACCACGGTGGATGATGGAAGAATTGGTCACGGATCAACAGTCGAGTAGCGGAGGCGGCGGGCTACGCGGGCTACGCCGCCTGTCCGCTGCTCGGCTGGATGATCTTGCTTTTTCACCGTGGCCATCCTCTGACCTGTCCGTCCGTGGCTCAATTCCGAGGATCTCTGTGGCCACCCTCTCATTTCGGCGCCAATCTTTGGCTCAGATTGCTGCACCTCCGCGTTCGCCGGTGCGAATGCGAACACATTCTTCGAGGTCAATCACGAAGATCTTGCCGTCGCCGATCTTGCCGTCGGGCTCGGTCTTGCCGGCCTTGGTGAGTGCCTGAATGGTGGGTTCGAGGAACTCGTCGTTGACCCCGATCTCCAGTTGCAACTTCTTCAGCAACTGCACCTTGAATTCATGTCCCCGGTAAACTTCGGTGTACCCGAGCTGACGGCCGTAACCCCGAACTTCCACGACGGTGAGACGAAAAACCTCCACCGAGGAAAGAGCCTCTTGGACTGCCTCCAGCTTATCCGGCTGGATGACCGCGATGATCAACTTCATGATCGAATGTTACTCCATGGAAATGCACACACAATAATCAACGCTGCCAGCACATGAGGCAGGCCTAGCGAGAGCGCTTCGCCCTATGGCCCGGAATTAATCCGCCGTGAGAACTCGAAAATTCGCCACGGACCGCACACGCCGTCCCGTCGGAATGGTTCCATCGATCTTATGGCCGCAATCCTTACCGCAAGTCGCATGCCACCATCGAGCAAGGGTGCGGGAGGTTGTCCGAGCGGTAGAGAGGCGATCTCGGGTTCCTGGATCAGCTTGCCCGCCCGGTTGAGACAGACTCTGCCGCTTGCCGACGCCTAGTCTCCGTCCAGCCATGCCGCATATTGAGGCAGGAGACGACCAGAATGCCATCGCACGGCGCTTCGAGGGAGCTCTGCCCTCAAATGGGAAGCAAATCCGAAGTCTCTGCACTGTAGTGCTTAACGGAGCAGGATAGGGGCGAGAGTGAGATCCTTCCGACTGCCGGCATGAATTTTGTTAAGAGAGGAAACAACCTTCGAATTGTCGCCGGATTTGCCCTACCTCTCCAGGCATTGTTGCGCCGAGAGGCGCCCCGTGGGTCGTGCGCGCGGGTGTCTCCACATACGGAGAAATGATGAGCATCTTCGGTCGATCAGCCCAAGGAGATACTAGCTCATGCTGCACCGCTATCGACGAAGCGTTTTCCTGCTAGCCAGCTTCGCGTGCCTTTTCCTGGCGATGAGGGGCACCCGAGGACTGGTCCACGCTCAGGATGCCCCGCCGCCGGGGCAAGCCGCGCCTGCCGCGACCGCGCCAGCACCTACTCCGGCCGCTGCACCTGCACCCGCCGCTGCACCTGCACCCGCCGCTGCGCCTGTGCCCGCCGCCGCACCTGCACCGGTACTCGACCCGACCAAGCCGGCCCCCGGACCTGATGCGACGGGTAATTACGCCGGGGCCAACACCACCGGGGCCTTGACCAAGGACAATGACAAGGTCACGGCCGAAACCATCATCAAAGACACCGCACTGCTGAAGATCAGCTTGAATATCGTCTGGTTGATGGTCGGCGGCTTCCTCGTCATGTACATGCAGACCGGGTTCGCCTTGCTGGAAACCGGTCTCTGCCGCTCCAAGAACGCCGCCCACACGATGGCGATGAACTTCGTCATTTACGGCGTTGGCGTGCTTGGGTTCTGGGCTTGCGGGTACGCATTCCAGATGGGCGGCGTCGGTGCCCTTTCCCAGTACAACGGCCCCGACATCCTGCACAACATGGTCGAGTTCACGATCTTCGGCAAGCCGTTCAAGGTCCTTGGTTACAAGGGCTTTTTCCTGGCCGGAGATGCCATCGACATGTCGGTCCTGGGCATGTTCCTCTTCCAGATGGTCTTCATGGACACGGCCGCCACGATTCCCACCGGTGCCATGGCCGAGCGCTGGAGATTCTCGGCGTTCATGATGTACGGCTTGTTCATCTCCATGATTCTGTACCCGGTATTCGGCTGCTGGGTCTGGGGCGGCGGCTGGCTCTCGCAGCTGGGCGTCAACTTCGGCCTGGGCAACGGCCATATTGACTTTGCCGGCTCGAGCGTGGTGCACATGACCGGTGGAATTTGTGCCTTGGCCGGAGCCATCGTCTTGGGACCGCGCATCGGCAAGTTCAATAAGGACGGCTCCGCCAACGCGATTCCCGGCCATAACATCCCCTTCGTTGTGGTCGGTACGCTCATCCTGGCCTTCGGCTGGTTCGGCTTCAACGCCGGCAGCACCCTGGCAGGTACGGACGGGCGGCTCGCCAGCGTGGCCACGTGCACGATGCTCTCCTCGGCCGCGGGTTGCTGCTCGTCGATCCTTTACATGTGGGCCGTCTTCGGCAAGCCAGACCCAACCATGGGCTGCAACGGCCTGCTGGCGGGACTCGTCGCGATCACCGCTCCTTGCGCGTTCGTGAACCCCATTTGCGCGGTCCTGATTGGCGGCATTGCCGGCGTGCTCGTGGTCTGGAGCGTTCTCTTCGTCGAAAAGGTACTCAAGGTTGACGACCCGGTCGGTGCGGTCAGCGTGCACGGTACCTGCGGTGCCTGGGGCTGCTTGAGCATTGGCCTCTTCGCCGACGGTAAGTACGGTGCCGGCTGGAACGGCGTTGCAGACAAGACCCCCACGGGCCTCTTCTATGGCGGCGGGCTCCAGCAGCTTGCGGCCGAGGCCATCGGCGTTGCCACGAACTTTATCTGGGTCTTCTCGGCCGCCTTCATCTTCTTCAAGTTCGTCGACGTCGTCTGGGGTAACCGCGTCACTGCCAAGGATGAGATCATGGGCCTGGACATCACCGAGATGGGCGTCCCCGGCTACGTGATGGAAGACCCAATCGAGGTGAAGCGTGCCGGCCAGGATCACCTGACGACCTATGGTCCCGGTGTACCCCGCAAGACCATGACAAACGGCAGTTCCGGTGCGTCGACACCCCAGAAGAATGTTCCAGTTCACTCTTCCTGAAACGGCAACACCACAGGTTCGTGTGACTGACTTGCGGGTCCGGCCGTGCCATCGCGGCCGGACCCGATTTTCATTATCTTCTTTCGCCTTGGCGGAAGAAGGTGGCCGCAGCGGCGGGGTGAGAGGTCATCGCAAATCAAGACAAGCATTCAAGACTCCTCCTGCGCCCCCGCGTGAGGTGTTCGCCCCTGGGGAGAATGCCTGATCGCGACAACCCTGCTCATTGCCTCAAGCACAGCGAGCAAGGCGACTCAGCCCTCTTTGACGCCGTGGTCTGTGCTTGTGCGAGTGCCCGAAATCCAACGCCGTAGAGCAGACACGAGAATCACGGCCACGCACAGAAGCAGCATGACCGTCAGTCCAATGTTCAGCCAGCCGCGCACCACGTCACCGGCCTTGATCATCCTCCAGAACTTCCCCGTGATCTCGTAATAGCCGGTCGTCGAGGTCGTGGTCGCGACGAAGAGCATGGGAATGAGCGTCACCGCCGCAAATTGGCCGCGTCCCGAGTTGACAAGGGCCGTTGTGACTACCGCCAGGGCAATGACCGCGAGAAGCTGGTTGGCCATGCCGAACATCGGCCAGATTGTCTCGACCGAGCCGGTGTAAATGAAATAGCCCCAGCTAAAGACCACCAGTCCGGTGGCCAGAATCGACGCGGGCAGCCAGTCGAGATTTCCCAGCGGCTTCCAGATGCGCCCCAAGAACTCCTGGACAAGGAACCTGGCGATGCGGGTGCCCGCGTCGATCGTGGTCAGGATGAACAGAGCCTCGAACATGATTGCGAAGTGATACCAGTACGCGATCAGCCAGCGCACACCGGGTAAGGCGCTTGAAAAGATGCGCGCCATGCCGACAGCCAAGGTCACCGCGCCTCCCGTCCGGCCATGGAGCGATTCCCGAACGTCCCGCTCAAGCTCGACCAGCTCGTTGCCGGCCGGCTGCGGACCGACGGCCCCGTGGCCGCCGTGCAGGTCGACCTCGGAAGCCTTGAGAAACTGTGCGAAATCGGGATTCCTGGCCAGGAAAGCGGGTCGCTTGCCCAGGTCGATGTTGATGTCGTAATACATGGCGCTGGGCAGCGCAGCGGCCGAGATGAGCGCGACCACCCCTACCAGTCCCTCCATCAGCATGGCGCCGTAGCCAATCATCCGGATGTCGCCTTCCCGGCTGATCATCTTGGGCGTGGTGCCCGAGGAAACAAGCGAGTGGAAGCCCGAGATTGCCCCGCACATGATGCAAATGAATACATATGGAAATATCGGACCATCGAAATAGGGCCCGCCGCCGGAGGCGAAATGGCTGCTGATCGCCGGTGCCTCGAACTTCGGGTTGGCCACGATCACGCCGCCCACCAGGAACAGGATGGTGCCGATTTTGAGGAAACTCGAGAGGTAGTCGCGCGGGCAAAGGAGCAGCCAAACCGGCAGCACGGCCGCCACGAAGCCGTACGCTGCCAGAGCGTAAACCGTCTGTTGCCGCGAGAGCTGAAAGTAGGGTTCCAGCGAAGAGCCCGGGATAAGCGCGCCCAGCACGGTTGCGCCGAGTACGGCCGACGCACCGAGGATCGAGGCCTCGATCACTTTTCCTGGACGTAGCCGGTACATGTACCAGCCGACGAAAAGCGCAATGGGGATGGTACAGGCGATCGTGAACGTGCCCCAGGAGCTTCCCGGCACCAGCCGCCGCGCTTCCTCCGGCAAAACCAAGCCTTGGCCGTCGGGGCTGGCCCGAAGCGATGCGCGAAAGGGAATGGCCAGGCGAAAGGGCTCGTGAAAAGTCATCGCCTGACCGGCATCCGCGCCGAAGACATACGTCGTCTCGGGCGGGACGTCGTAGATTCGCGGGCCGCCGACTGCAAACGAGCTGTGGATCGCCGCCGTCTTGGGAAAGATCAGCGTGGTTCCGGCCGACAGCGGCACTTCCTCACCCCCGAGCGCCTTGACCACCACAATTCCCAGCCCGGCCAGGGCGATGATGATGATGTACAGAATGGCAAACGTCGCCGCGATGCCGGCCGGCCGGCCGATCTCTTGCCGGGTCAGGCTCGCCAGGCTCTTGCCGTCATGCCGGGTCGAAAGCGCCAGGACGAGCATGTCCTGCACCCCGCCGGCCAGGCAGACCCCCACGACCAGCCAGACAAGGCCCGGCAGGTAGCCAAACTGGATCGCCAGGACCGGGCCGATCAAGGGCCCTGCGCCTGAGATCGCCGCGAAATGATGGCCGAAGAGGACCCAGCGGTTGGTTGGGTCATAATTTTGCCCGTCGCGCAGCCGATGCGCGGGAGTGACTTTCTGGTCGTCGAGTACAGCCACGCGTGCGGCAAGAAAGGCACTGTAGTATCGATAGGCGATTGCCAGGATGGCCAGCACCCCGAGCATCACCGGCATGGCGTGTACGTGCATGAAAGGCGATTTTCCCCTGCACCAGCGGCCCAGTCCGCGGCCGTCAGTTCGTGCGTGTCTTGTAACCTGAAGACTCAAGAGCCCGCGCCGCGGCCTGGAGATGGTCGCCCTGAAGCTCGATGTGGCCGTTTTTCAGCGTACCGCCGGTGCCGCAGACCGTCTTGAGCCCGGCGGCCAGGGCGGTAAGGTCGTCGCCCTCCGGATCGAGCCCCGCGATCACAGTGACGACCTTCCCGCGCGGTCGCTTCTCCAGTCGCAGCCGCGCTGTCTGCGACTGCGGCGGCAGACGCTTGGGTTCAGTGTGCTGGGGCGGGCAAGCGCACTCCGTTTCCGGCTTGCCGCACCGCTCGCAAGTCGGCGGTCGATCCCACGGTGTCCCCGCGAACAGGCGCGTCACGAAAGATGGCTCCGATGGACTTGAAACAGAGTCGATCGGCCAGTGGGCCCCAAGCACGATCGCCGCGGTCAGCCGGTCGGGTACGAGTAGCGGGGCTGTAAGGCCACGCCGAGATTCGCGCGCTTGCCGTAGACGAACTTGAGGTGGTGGTCGAGATGACCGGCGAAGTGGGCAAGCAACTCCGCCAGCGTCATCCACCCGCGCTCGGAGTGCTGGCCGGCACGGGCGAAATCGGCCTCCGAGCAGCCCCGAAGCACTCGCGACATCCACTGACGGTTCGCTGTGAAGAGGTTGACGCCTTCTTCCACCGGCATCTCCCCGGACCGCAGCCGCTGGATCCAGAGGTTTTCGTCGAAGGCCAGGAGGGTCGGGTTCGGTTCGGCGATTATCCGCTTCATCCGGTCGCAAGCGACTGCGTCGCTGTCAACTAAGTGGGCGACCACCACGGCGATGCTCCAGGCGCCCGGCCCCGGCCGGGCTTGCTTTTGCTCGCCAGAGAGTCCCTGGACCGCATACGCGAGGATGGCCCCGCCGGCGGCGTAGCGATCGATCAACGACTCGTGTGCGCTCATGAGCCGGTCTCCCAGGGTTGGGCGTG
>JBKQMU010000254.1:0-2748 GCA_052146555.1 Isosphaeraceae bacterium | reverse complement strand
CCCCGCCTCGCGGCGACGCAGTTACGGTTAGCTACAAGCCGGAGAACGTCTACTTGGAGAGGACTTTCACCCCCCGGACCCGACACACTTACAGACACACTGCCACGCTTGCGTCTTCGCAAGCGTGACCCTGTTGACTCAAGCCAAGGCTCACCCCGCACGCTCACGCGGATGTCACGCGACGTCATGTTCTACCCCCCACGATGCGACGCAAAGTTGTACCCCAGGGCGTGCTCGTGTTACGATGCCTTCACGTAAACTCACCTTCGAGAAGCCAGGAGACATCCCATGCCTCGCGCCCTGCCTTTGGCGGCTCGGCAGGAAATCGTCGATCGCCACAATCGGGGTCAGACTCTGGCCCACATCGCCACCGAACTGGGCATCCCTTACGTGACAGTCCGAGCCATCTGGCGCGCGTTCCGTGATCACGGCGCCGATGGCCTGGTTACTGGCTACCACGCGTGTGGTTCCTCAACCCCGGCCTATCCTCAGTCCATCATCCGCCTCGCCTGTCAGCTGAGGCGCGTTCATCCCAGGTGGGGTGCTGGTCGGATTCGCCTGGAACTGCTCGAAGATCACAAACCGGCAACCGTCCCCTCGGCGCGGGTGCTGCAACGCGCCTTCCAGCGGGCTGGTATCAATCGACCACGTCGTCGGCAACGCCCCGTGACATCGCTCAAGCAGGCTACAGCGCCCCACGAACTCTGGCAGGTGGACGCCGTCGAGAAGGCGCGGCTTCAAACGGGTGCTCTGGTCAGCTGGATGGCGGTCACCGACCAGTTTACAGGAGCGATGCTGGCCAACGAGCTTTCCCCCCCCGGCTTGGTGGCAGTCCATCACCCCGAGCCAGGCCCGGACGCTCTTTCGCCGCGTGTTCCAGCGGTGGGGACTGCCACGGCGAATCCAACTGGACAATGGCCATCCCTGGGGACTGAACTGTGGCCTGCCGCCGGACCTGGGGCTGGGAGTGGAAGTCCACTGGATCCCGCCTGGCCAACCCCAGAAAAACGGACCGGTCGAACGCGATAAAACGGGATCATGCAGATGTGGGCCGACCCCAAAACCTGCCGGACCCGTGGCGAACTGAAGTTGCGGCTGCAACGCGAGGCTTTGGTCCAGCGGGAGCGTTACCCCTCGATTGCCGGAATGTCCCGCATGCAAGCGTATCCGGACCTGCGGCATTCAGGACGGCCCTACGACCCCGCTGCCGAACGGCAGATTTGGGACCTGAGGCACGTCGATCAGGTTCTCGCCGCCGGGGTGTACCACCGCCGCGTCAACGCGCGCGGCTTCATCTCCTTGTATGGTTGGAGCCGAGGCCTGGGCCGGGCCCATCGCGGCAAGGAGGTCAGCGTGCGTTTCGACCCCGCCAGAAGGGCCTGGGTTGTCAGCGACTATCAAGGCCAGGAGCTCAAAAGACTGGCCGCCGATGAACTCAGCCGAGAGCGAATCCTGGCCTTGAACGTAGGCCACAGGCGGACCGACCAGTGGGCCAACGACAGGCGTAAGAGGCACTCCAATCGGGGGTAAAACTTCGCGACGCTCTGGGGATAAAACATGACGTCGCGTGACACAGGCGTGAGCGTGGCACCCGGCACCGCGGCCATCACTCGAGTGCTGTTCTGCGATCTGTCCACTGCGGTCTCCAACTTGTAACCTCAACGGTGTTCTGCCCCATGACGACTCTCGACCAAGACCGCACCAAGGCCGCCTACGGCTTGCAGTGGAACCGGTTCCGGATTCTTCGCCCGGACGAAGATCGGGCCACTTTCCGCAACCGGACGGGGCTGGCCGCCGGCGACCTGGCCGGCACGGTCGTGCTGGATGCTGGCTGCGGCATGGGCCGATACCTCCGGATGGCCGCTGAGGATGGACCTGCGTTTCTGGTCGGCCTTGACATCAGCGCTGCGGTGCAAGCTGCGCGCGAGCTGACGGCGGACTTGACCGGAGTTTCGATCGTCCGCGGCGACCTGCTCCGGCCGCCGTTTCCGCCGGCCAGCTTTGATCATATTTATTCGATCGGCGTGCTCGACCACACGCCCGATCCCCGCGCGGCGTTCCTCGAGCTGGCCGCGCTCCTGAAGCCCGGCGGCCGGATCGCCATCTGGATCTACCGCCGCGAGCGCCCGGTTATCGAGCAGATCATAAGCGCCCATCGCGCGGTCTCCCGACGGCTTCCGCTGGGCCTGCTCCTGCTCCTGTCGCGCTGGACCGCTCCGATCGGCGGACTCAAACGACGCTTGATGGCCAGCAGCTTCCGGCCCGTTCAGCGCGCCGGCGTGGCGCTCCATCTGCTCTCCATCGGCGTCTCGATGCACCCCGATCCCGAGGTCCGCGTCTGCGACACGCTCGACTGGTACGCTCCGCGCTACCTTTCGCGGCACACGACCGAGGAAGTCATAGGCTGGTTCCGCGAGGCCGGACTGACCGAGATCAACGACTTGAGCGCCGGCCAGGTCTTCTTCCACGAAGGCCAGGGCCACGGCGTCAACCTGGCGGGCCGACGGCCGCTTGGCACAGCTTGACCCTGATTCGGGAGAGATTCTAAGATCGGATTCGAAGATCAAAATGAGGGGCTGGCAGAGGCCTTGCCGAGACAGGGCGGGCTCATGCCTTGCGCTCCGCCCGTCCGTTGCCGGAGTCATCATCTCATGTTGCGATGGGTCATCTTGAGTGTCGTCGTGGTCGTGCTGGCCGCGGCGGCGACCCTGGCGGTGCAGTATGCGACCGTTTCGAGCCCGGCCTGGA
>JBKQMU010000253.1:0-18252 GCA_052146555.1 Isosphaeraceae bacterium | reverse complement strand
GCGGCTCGGTGCCGGGCGGTGAGGCCACGCGATTGGCTCCGCCCCCTGGAGTACCACACTCCCGGGGACGGTGCGATTTTCAATGCAGGAAGCGCGTGGCAGAAGGATTGTATGCCGCGGAAAGGATTCTGGCGCGCGTCGGCCCGACTGCACCGGAGCCGGTTGAACCAAAGTTGCTTCGTTCGGTCGATCCGACCGACGCGCGCCTCCGGAGCGCTCGGCTTACCTGTTCCATGCAAACCCCTTTTCTTCGCGCCTCCGAACTTGTGATTCTCTCACGAAAACGCATTGATAATGACGGGCCAAAGTCGGCCTGTCAATCAGCGAACTTCCAAATGACACAATTGGTTAGGACGATTTCAGCCGCGCGAACTGCATATGCATTTGTTGCGCGGCTCGCAGCTCGACCGCTCAACCTTGCGACAGGAGTTTGAACAACTTTATCAGGCTTGGCCTTGGAGCGGTCTTGCGCGCTTCGGTCCGCCATTACCGAAGCCTTTCTAATGCTGTCCTTCGCAGTGTTACTTTTACCAGCCGGTTTTGGCGAACGTGGTGCGAAGATTTGAACCGCCTCAATCGCCCCTCATGATGCCGCTGACCTTCGAAGTTCGGCCTTAGTCTGAGGCAGATAAATCGCTTTCAACTTTCCCTGCTTCCAAGATGGCCAGTCCGGAACCTGGCTAAAGTCTGTGTCCTTCACGAAACTTTCATTCAAGATAGGTCTCCGATCGTAGTCAGAGGTTGGTGAAGGTTCGCGGTCCGTGGCGATCTTCTTGTTGTCCTGGGGCAACGTGGTGGCAGGCGGGAGGCAGGATAGGTACCAAGCTGTGTCAGCCATGGGCGGGATAGACGCTTCCACGAAGTGGCCACAACGCGAGAGATGCTACTTTGTGACTGTATGGGCTCATTCGAGCCACGTGAACGTTGCCGAAAATTCATTTCGTACCATCGGGGAGGCCACTGATACGAAACTCGGTACGGAATTCAACAAAAGCTTCCAGAAAACGCCGCATGGATCCCCATTTTCTCGTGATTTTTTTGCTTTTTTACCTGCCTTACAAGCAGGATGTCGGGGGTTCGATTCCCTCATCGCCCACTCTGCTGGCTCTGCGCGAAATGAGTTTTGCCTTGAGTTCGCTGTGGTCACCATTGCTCCGCGACTCAGTGGAAAACCGCTCCTGGGCACGGAAGGTCAACTTCGTAATGACCATGGTCAGCTTTCGCTGGTCTCCAGGGAGATTCTGTAGAGCTTCGAGCGGCCGGTGTCAGTCGTCAGTGTGATCGTTCCGGCTTCAGAGGTGCCGGCGTAGGCGCCGGTGGCGTCGTAAAGCTTCTGGGCGTATTCGTAATACACGGCGCCGCGGCCGGCAGGGTGTGCCTTTGCCGCCTGCTCGCCATTGAATATGAGGATCAGCGATCCCTTCGAGTTATGAAGCCGCAGGGTATCGAGCCCGTGGGGGTCGCCGAAGGCGTCTCGCGACTCGTTCCAGACGCCGCGGACCTCGCCTAAGGTTCCGAGACGGCCGGCAACTGGCGTCGAGGTCGTCGTGGTGTCGACCATGTTCACATTTGTAACTTCCGCGTTTGCCCTGTTATCAACGGCGAGAGTGCCGTTGAGCACAATCGGCCTGACGGCGACGGTCGCAAGCGCGTGATGAGCCGCTCTCCCGTGAGCCGCCGAGAGGAGTTCCCTCGTTTCAAGCGCTTCGAAGTTCAGGGAACGGACTTGTCTCATCCCAGCCACTCCTCGCGTATTGGCGGCTCGCATCCTGAAATTCCGGTCTGTCGGCTTTCTCGATTCATCGGTCGGCCACTTGGGCCGACTTTTGCGTTTCTGCAGATTGCATCGGGAAAAAGGAGCGGCAAGCGCCCGCGCCGGAAAAGAACCAGCCAACCCGCCGGAGATCTCGAGTATCCCTTTGCATCGACCGTTCGTGCCCGGTAGAGTATTTTAATGATACATGCGGCGAAGCATTGAAAATATCAATAATGAACGTTGGCTTTGTTCGAGTCGACCTGCGTGTCGTATCCAGAGACTGGTCTAATGGTTGGCCGATCGAGGGGAGCCGGAGCTAAGGCGCATTCTTGCGTACCGCGTGGCCGTGATTGCGTTTCGAGTCTCCCGGGGATGACTCGAGAAGACCGTTCGCTCACAAGAACGCCAGTCACTAACGATGGGCCAATAAAGGTAGTAAATGTCTCTAAGTGAGTCTTTGTACCCGGACGTGTCGCTTCCCATGCCGCTAGCTCGCCGTTATTATTGGTTTGAGCCTATTTACGACCGGCTTGAATCCGTTTGGATGAGCCACCGGGTCCAGCAAGCGGCCGAGCAATCGCTCGTGATCATTTTTCTCGGTGCCCTGGCCGTCATCGAGCTCAAGCGACAGGAAGTGCTGCCGACTTGGCTGGGCGAGCACGTGCCCGTCAAGCATTTTTACGCGATCCAGGTGGCCTTTGGAGCCCTGCTTCTGTACGAGGTCATCGCTTTGGTCTTCGGCCTGGTCCGATCGGTGGCCAATGCGCTGGGCCAGCAGTTGGAGATCCTTTCGCTGATCTTATTGCGGAGTTCCTTCGAAGAGTTGATTCACTTCGACGAGCCGGTGAACTGGGAGCAGTTCGTCGGCAAGTTTGACGACAACGCGATCTTGCACCTCATCACCGACGCTGCCGGCGCGCTGACGATCTTCGTGTTGCTCGGCGTTTACTACCGGCTGCAAAAGCATGAGCCCATCACGGGTGATGCTGGTGAGCGGCACTCGTTCATCGCCGCCAAAAAGACAGTCGCGCTCGGGCTGCTGACCGGGTTTGTGATCATCGGCTTGGCGGGCTTAAGACGTGTCATACTCGGCGACCACCCATTTCTCTTCTTCGATGCCTTTTACACCTTGCTGATCTTTTGCGACTTGCTCATCGTGCTGATCTCGATCCGATACACCTCAACTTACCGGGTCGTCTTCCGAAACTCAGCCTTCGCGGTGGCGACGATCCTGATTCGCCTTGCGCTCTCCGCGCCTCCTTTTTACAATGTCATGATTGGCATCGTCGCGGCGGGCTTTTCGGTTTGCTTGACTTTTGCATACAACACGTTTGCTCCCACCATCCCGGAGGCCAGCGCCGAATAATCGGAACGATGGCCGGTTGTGCTCTTACAGGCGCATCGCTTCTTGCATTCGGCGCAACGGAATGCTCCGGCGCAGGTGGGTTGACGTCCCCTTCTCCCACTCCTAGGTTTTTTTGCGTTTTTCTAAGCGATTCTTGGGCTTTTGGTAAATTAATAATACTAGAACTCATGGGAATGAAGACGTTAAAGTATGCAGGTGTTCACGTGATCGTGGCCCAGGCGGCTGGGTTGGTCGACAAAACGCCGCGGGCGCTGGGATATGCGGAGGCTCCGGTGAGCTTCCAGCCGGGTGCGCAGCGACAAGGCGGCAGTTGTCTTCCTTGCCGCGACCAGATCGAGGCGCGATTTGCTCGGACCGCGGAGAAAGACCCAGGGCGGAGGACCGTGCGATGAGCGAGCCCGCGACAGGCACTGGTGATTTCCTCAGCCGGCTTAGGGATCAGACGCGCGCCGAACATGTGGCGATCGAGGCCGTCCTCGGCCTGATCAGAAGTGATCTGACGGTAGAGTCTTACCGTCACGTGCTCGAACGTTTCTACGGCTTTTACCGGCCTGTGGAGGACGCTCTTGAGGTTGCAGGCGGGTGGGAATCGAGCGGACTGAACCTCAACGAACGTAAAAAGGTACCGCTTCTGGAAGCCGACCTTCAATTCCTCGGGCTGGAGTGCCCGGCGCAGCTTCCGGTCTGCCGGGATTTGCCGCCCTTGGATGTCGCTGCTGCTCGCTACGGCTGTCTCTACGTCCTCGAAGGGGCGACGCTGGGCGGCCAGTATATCAGCCAGCACATCCGGCAAGTGTTAGGGCTAGAGCCTCAGGCCGGTGCTCGGTTCTTCCAGGGTTACGGCGAGCAGACCGGAGCGATGTGGCAGGCGTTCCGGACCGCACTGCGTCATTTTGCCGCGTCTCCCGCACTTCAGGACCGGGTTGTGGCCTCGGCCACTGCGACGTTCCGCGCGCTCCGCTTGTGGTGCCAGGGAAGAGACACGCCATGTCCGACTTCGACTCTTTAGACCAGTCCCCACCGCCAGTGGTGACCGAGCTATCCAGCGTCAAGCGGCACGGTGCCACCATCACCATTGCGACTCCGAGCCAGAATAGACCCCAGGTCCCATTCAGGCTCTCTGACCTGGTTGTTCTCCAGGCGAGCGAGAATACCGGTGAGATTCTCGGATGTGCTGCCCAGGATGTCCGCGGGCTCTGCGGGTTTGACCGCCTGCGCCGGCAGCCACGACGTCAAGGAGCCGCTGCGGGGCATCTACCAGCACGCGCGCCAGCTCGTTTCAGAAAGCCGCCGATCCCGATTCGGAAAACCTAAGAAAGCTCGACGGACTTATAAGGCTGACGCTCCGAATGGGCAGCCTGCTCAATTCGTTGCTTCATTCTTACCGGGTCGGGCGGCTGGAGCTGACCCTCGAGGATGTTGATTTAAGCGGTGTGCTGGCCGAAGCTATTGAAATGGTAGGCCACCGGTCCGAAGATAGGACCGGTGAGACGAAGTTCGTCATTCCCCGGCCGCTTCCAACGACCCGGTGTGAACTGGCGCGGTGCCGCGAAATCCTGCTCAAGCTGCTGTCCAATGCACTGAAGTGCATGGACGAGCCAAGGAAGATCATCGAGGTCGGTTGCATTGGCCCCGGTGAGAGCAACGCCCGCCCAGGCGCCCCCGAAGACGAGGCCGGCAAGACGATTTTGCTATCTCCAAAGACAATGGCATCGGAATTCAGCCGAAGCACCACGACCAGATTCTGAAGATGTTCAAGCATCTCCATGGGCGAGACGAATACGCGGGAGGGGCCGGGCTGGGCTCACCATAACCATCGTCAATCGCTTAGTCGAACGGTGCCGCGGCTATGTCTGGCTCGATTCGTGTCTCGGCGAAGGGACCACGTTTTACTTCACTCTCTGAGGCGCCGAGGAAACGTGGGATGGGCACTGAAAACCTCCAGGCCGGCCTCGACTTCGACCCGGCCGACTGCGATAACATGACGATCCACGAGCCGGGGCTGATCCAGCCGCACGGAGCGCTGCTCGTTCTTTGCCCCGAGGACCTGAAGGTCGTCCAGGTCAGTGCCAATACCAAGCGCTGGCTGGGATCGGACCCAGAGGCGGTGCTGAGTCGGTCGATCGACGAGGTCTTAGGTGCGGCGGAAGCCGCGAGGCTGCGAACGGTCGTCGCCACGGAACGCCTGGATATAGGGCCGCGGTTTGCTCTGACCCTGCCGCCCCGCCAGAACGCTTTGCCACTGGATGTCACGCTCCACATGCGCGATGGGCTCTTGCTGCTTGAGCTGGAGGCGGCCGGCCGGTCCGAACCGGGGGCCGACGATCCCTACACGCTCTTGAGGGATGCCGTGGCGCGGCTCCAGTCCTCCGCCGACGTCCGCGGCTTCTGTCAAACCGTCGTGGACGAGGTCAGAAGGCTCACCGGCTTCGATCGGGTGATGGTTTGCCGCTTCGCCGCGGATCATAGTGGACGCGTGATCGCCGAGGCGCTGGGGCAGGGGCTCGTCTCGTTCCTCGACAAAAGGTTCCCTGCCGGTGACGTCCCCCGGCCAGCGCGCGAGCTGCTTGCCCGGAACTGGCTGCGGCTGGTTCCCGATGTCGGGTATGAGCCGGTTCCTCTGGTCCCCTCCGCCAACCCGATCACCGGCCGGCCGCTGGATATGAGCTATTGCCTGCTGCGGCACTCTTCGAACCTGTGTACGACCTACCTGAAAAACATGGGCAGCGCCGGCCAGATGGTGATGCCGCTCTTGCGGGACGGAGTGCTGTGGGGCCTGGTCGGCTGTCACCATACCCAGCCGCGGATGGTGCCTTTTGCGGTACGCGCCGCCTGCGAGGTGTTCGCTCAAGTGGCGTCGCTCCAGGTCGCCGCGGCCGAACACCGGGAATCTCTCGATCAGCGGCTTGCGTTTTCGGCCAGTCGCGAACAACTACTTTCCCGGCTAGACCAGACGGCTGACCCGGCCGCCTGGCTGATCGAAAGCGCTTCTGTCCTGGCTAATTACATTGCTTCTGACGGGCTGGCCATCGCTCTGAGTGAGCAAGTTATCCTCGTGGGGCGCACACCGCAGGAGGCGCAAGTTCGCGAGCTACTTGGCTGGCTTGGTCGGCACAAGCCGGAGGGCGTCTTCGCCGCCGACGGCCTTGCCGAGGTTCACCCGCCCGCGGCCAGCTTCAACGAGCTGGCGGCCGGCTTGCTCTCCATCGGATTCGGGCCTCAGCTTCCTGCACGGGTCCTCTGGTTTCGCCGCGAGCAGGTGCAAACAGTGACCTGGGCCGGAGACCCGCGAAAACCGGTCGAAACCGGCCCGCTAGGCGAGTTTCTCTCGCCCCGCCGCTCCTTCGAGCGATGGGCCGAGACGGTCCGCGGCAACGGGACGCCGTGGCTGGCCGTCGAGGTGGAGGAGGCGGCTCGCTTGCGGAAGGCGGTGCTCGAGCGGTTGCACAGCCGCGTCCTGGCCAAGGACCGCTTGCAAGCCGAGCTGGAAGCGGACCGAGAGGAGATCGACTCGTTCGTCTACGTCGCCAGCCACGACCTGAAAGAACCGCTGCGGGGCATTCACAAGTACGCGCACATGCTGATCGAGCAGACTGGCGCCAAACTCGACCCGGAAGAACGACAGCGGCTGGACGGACTGGTTCGTCTGACCGACCGCATGGGTAGTCTCATAGAATCACTCTTGCATCTTTCGAGAGTCGGCCGGCTGGACCTGTCGATCTCCGATGTCGATTTGGGCGCCCTGGCCGCCGAGGCGGTGGAAATCGCCGCTCCGCGCGTGGCCGAGGCTGGCGCGGAAGTGGTCATCGGTTCCCTGCCGACGGTTCGCTGTGACCGCGGCTGGGTCCGCGAGGTGCTGGTCAATCTCATCACTAATGCGCTAAAGTATAATGACAAAGCGCAGAAGAGAGTCGAGATCGGCGTCGCCCCGCTTCGCGCGGCTGGCGATCTGCCGGCGATCTTCGTGCGGGACAACGGGATCGGTATCGCAGAGCGGCACAAAGATGCCGTCTTCGCGATGTTCAAGCGCCTCCACGGGCCCAGCGAGTATGGCGGCGGCACAGGCGCTGGCCTGGCCATCGCCCGCAAGATCATCGAGCGGCACGGTGGCCGGGTGTGGCTCGAAAGCACGCCGGGTGGAGGTTCGACCTTCTTCTTCACGCTCGACGCCGGGGAACGCCCAGCATGACGAGGCTCGCGCCCAATCTGACGCCGGTCGTGCTGGCCCTGGAAGATTCGGACGAGGATTTCGACACCATGCAGGAGGCTATCCGGAAATCGGGTCAGGCCGCCGAACTCCGCCGCGTCACCACCGCTGACGCGTGCATTCAGATCCTCTACGCCCAGTGCTGTGAGCCAGTCTGCCCGGCACTTGTGCTTTTAGACCTGAACACTCCGGGTACCGACGGACGCGAAACGCTGGAGGTGATCAAGTCGGACCCGGCGCTCAAGGATCTTGTGATCGTCGTTTTGACCACGTCCGCCAACCCCAAGGATCTGGCGTTCTGCTACGAGGTCGGCGCGAATGCTTATCATGTCAGGCCCCTGAGGTACACCGAGCACCTTGGAGTGTTGCTGGACGTTTTCAACTACTGGCTGACGCGTGTCGCCCTGCCGCAGCGCAGGAGACTCATCTCATGAGGACGAAGATCCAGGTCACGACGGCTTGCATGCCATGGCGCGTGGTCGTGGTCGACGATAATCCGGAAGACCGGGTCGAGATCCGCCGCCTGCTGCTGCGCGGGTCCGATCGGCGGTACACGTTTGCCGAGGCCGAGACTGGGGGAGCTGGAATCCAACTGTGCCGGAACGCCGCTAATCCTCCTGACTGCCTGCTTCTGGACTACAATTTGCCCGACATGGACGCGACGGAGGTACTCGCCGCTTTGACCGGTCCGGACGGCTTGCCGATCTGCCCCGTGGTGGTGCTCACCGGCGGCGCAGCCAGCGAAGCCGGCCGGGCGGTTCTCAGGGCCGGGGCTCAGGACTACATTGGCAAGGACTGGCTGACGCCTGAGGCGCTGACGCGAGCGTGCGAGAACGCAATCGAGCGGTGGGCGATGACCTGGGACCTGCGGGACCGGGAGAATCGGCTGCGGGCGAGCGAGATGCGGCTGCGGTTGTTCATCGATCACGCTCCGGCCGCCATCGCCATGCTCGACCGGGACATGTGTTACCTGGCCGTCAGTCGCCGGTGGCGGGAAGACTACGGTCTGGGCGAGCTCGATGTCATCGGCCGCTCTCACTACGAGGTGTTTCCCGACCTTCCGGACCGCTGGCGAGTGGTCTACCAGCAGGCGCTGGCTGGGCAGGTTGTCATTGCCGCCGAGGACCGCTTCGAGCGGCCTGATGGTTCGATCGCCTGGCTCAAATGGGAAGTGAGGCCGTGGCCGGATCACGCCGGCAATGTCGGCGGTATCATCATCTTCACCGAGGATATCACCGAGCGCAAGAAAGCCGAGGACGACTTGCGCGTGACGACGGAGCGCTTCCTGGCGGCGATTCAGGCGTCGCACGTCGTCGTCTTCAATCAGGACCGCGACCTACGCTACACCTGGATCCAGAACCCACAACTCTGGTACGCCGAGAGCGAGATCATCGGCAAGCGTGACGGCGACTTGTTCCCGCGGGCGGAGGACGCAGCGCGCCTCGAATCGATCAAGCGCGCAGTCATGGAAAGCGGCGTCGGCCAGCGGCACGAGGTTGCGGTGCTGCACGAAGGCGTCATGCACTACTACGACCTGATGGTTCAGCCGCAGCGCAACGCCGAGGGGGACGTCATCGGCGTGACGTGCGCTGGCGTGGACATCACCGAGCGCAAGGGAGCCATTGCCGCGCTGCAAGACAGCGAAGAGCGTTTGCGGTTGTCGTTGGGCGCCGCCGGTGCGGGCATGTGGGAGCTCGTGCCGGCCACGGGTGAATTCATCGCTTCGGATCGTGCCGGGGCTTTGCACGGGTTACCGCCCGGAACGCCGCTGACCCTTGACCGCGCGCTGGCCGCCGTCTGCGCCGAGGACCGGCAGCGGATCGAAACGGCTCTGCGGCATACCCTGGATAGCGGCGAGCCCTTCGCCATTGAGGTGCGCGCGCCCCAACCCGACGGATCAATCCGCTGGCTGGCCTCGCGGGCGGAGCTGAGCAGCGGCCTAGATCATCCACGCTTAGTCGGGCTGGTGCAGGACATTACCGCACGCAAGCAGGTCGAATCCAATCTGGCCTTTCTCGCCGAGATCAGCGAGGCGTTCACGCCAGCCGCCACCACCAAGCAGATCGCGCGCATCGCCGCGCAGAAGATCATCCGGCACTTCGATGCCTCGCGCGTCAATTTCTCCGACGTAAGCGCCTCTGGTGATAAGATCACTGTCTTTTATAGCCAGCGTGAGGAGCATCTCAGAGAAGATCGCATCAGCCACCGCCTCTCCGAGTACCTGAGCAACTCGCTCATCGGCCAGCTTCGCGCGGGCCTGACGGTGGCCGTAAGCGACGTCCAAACCGACCCCCAAACTTCGGCCCACGCGGCGGCGTATCTCCAGTGGAACATCGGAGCGATGATTTTAGCGCCTCACGTCAGTGAGGGCCAATGGAGGTTCTTAATTGCGCTGCACAAAGGGTCCGCCTACTCATGGCGAAGCGATGAAGTCGAGCTTCTCAGAGAAGTCGCCTCGCGCGTGCACTTGCGCCTGGATCTCGCCCGCGCCATGGAGGCGCTCAGCGCCGCCCACGACACGTTCCGCCACTTGGTCGAGAACTCGCCGTTTGGGGTCTTCGCGGTGGATGCCGACTTTCGATTGGTGCAGGTCAGCGCCGGAGCGCAGCGCATTTTCGAGAATGTCCGTCCCCTTCTGGGGCGCGACTTTATCGAGGTGTGGAGCGTCATCTGGTCCGAGCCGTTTGCCAGCGAGTCCGCCGGACGCTTCCGCCGCACCCTGGAAACTGGCGAGGCGTATCGCGCTTCGAGCACCGTCGAGCGCCGCCGCGATACCGGCGAGGTCGAGTCTTACGACTGGAAGATCGAGCGGGTTGTGCTGCCTGATGGGCGGTGCGGGGTCGTCTGTCACTTCTATGATCTCTCCGAGCGGCAGCGATGGGAAGCTGCCTTGGTGGCTAAGGAGCGGGAAGTCCGGACCCTTACCGATAACTCGCCGGATATCCTCAGCCGGTTCGACAGAAAGCTGTGCCATGTCTTTGTCAACTCCGCCATTGAGAAGGCCACCGGCCGCTCGCGTATCGAGTTCCTGGGCAAGACCAATCGGGAGCTGGGGATGCCGGCTGAACTGTGCGACCGGTGGGAAGCAGCCATCCGCGGCGTCTTTGACAGCGGCAAGCCGGCTTCCCTCGAGTTCACGTTCGACGCGCCCGACGGCCCGCGCAGCTACTCCAGCCGGCTAGTACCAGAGCTCGGCCCGGAGGGCGGTGTCGACCTTGTCCTGGCCGTCACCCGTGACGTGACGGAGCAGAGGCAGGCTGAGGCTGACTTGCGCGCCAGCGAAGAAAAGTTCCGCACGCTGGCTGATAACATGTCGCAGCTTGCCTGGATGGCCGACGCCAGCGGCTCGATTCTCTGGTACAACCGACGCTGGTGCGAGTACACCGGCACGACGTTTGAGGACCTGCAAGGCTGGGGCTGGAAGAAAGTCCACCACCCCGACCATGTCGACCGGGTCACTCGGCGACTCCAGCACTCGTGGGACACCGGCGAAGTATGGGAGGACACGTTTCCCTTGCGCGGCAAGGACGGCGAATATCGCTGGTTCCTGTCGCGGGCACTGCCGATCTGGGACGACCAGGGGCACATTGTGCGATGGTTCGGGACCAACACCGACATCACCGAGCAGAGGCAACTGGAACAGGCCCTCCAGGACGCCGACCGCAGGAAAGATGAATTTATCGCGATGGTCTCCCACGAGCTGCGCAACCCGCTCTCCGCCATCATCTCCTGCGTCGCTATTTTACACGCCAAAGGCCTGTCCGACCCCGACTTGGAGTGGGCCCGCGACGTCATCGACCGCCAGTCGCGGCAACTCGACCGAATTATCGAAGACTTGCTCGACGTCTCACGCATCACGCGCGGGAAAGTGCAACTGCGGCGCGAGACGACCGACGTGCAAGACGCCGTCAAACGGGCCGCCGAGGCAGTCCGGCCGCTTCTTGAGGCCAAGCAGCACAACCTGACCCTCTCTCTGCCGCAATCGCCGCTTCGCATTTACGCTGACCCCGCGCGGCTCGAGCAGATCATTGCCAATCTGCTGGCCAACGCGGCGAAGTACACCGATGAGAAGGGACACATCGCGGTGCATATCGACTGCGACGAAGGCGATGTCCTCATTCGCATCCGGGATAGCGGTATCGGCATACCCGCCGACCAGCTCGGTCGCATCTTCCACATGTTCGCCCAGGTCGATCACTCGCTCGACCGTTCGCGGGGAGGCCTGGGGATCGGGCTGACGCTCGTCAAGTCGCTCGCCGAGATGCACGGCGGGAGCGTCTGGGCCTCAAGCGATGGGCCAGGCAAGGGGAGCGAGTTCACCGTCCGCCTCCCGCTCCCTGCCGCGGACACGTCGTTGCCGGACCTGGTCGGGTCATGACCCCCGTCGCGATTTACGATTGAGCTGTAAGTGCGCGATCCGGTCATCCTCGCCGCCGACCCAGCCAGATTCCGGGCCGGCGAAGCTTACGAGGCGTTTCTTTGTTCGAATGAGACCAATGGCCCGCATGTTCTGTTGCCTTCCCGACACTTGCGGGTTTGCGAAGGTCGATGAAGCGCCAAAAAAGCAGAGGATGTCCCTCTCTCTCAAGTCGGCTGGTTCGGCATCGCCCTTGCTATACGCAGGGAGAATTGCAAACAGCCGCTTCAGAACGCACAACGACCGCCCGGGGAGGGCCATCACCTTGAAACTTACGGTCCTGGGACAGGATGACAACGCCGAAGTTGAGAAAGGTTGCTCGGCCGGCTCGTGCGGTAGTACAGCCGATCAGTTCAGCCAGCTTTCTCCGTCGATTCGCAGCCGCGTGTACAACCATCCCTGCTATTCCTGCTATTCGGAACAGGCTCACCATCACTTTGCTCGGATGCACGTGGCCGTTGCGCCGGCTTGCAATATTCAATGTCATTACTGTAATCGCAAGTACGATTGTACCAACGAATCGCGTCCGGGTGTCGTCTCGGAGGTGCTCACCCCCGAGCAAGCCGTGAAGAAAACGCTCGCCGTCGCCGCCAAGCTTCCCCAGTTGTCGGTTCTGGGCATTGCCGGACCGGGCGACCCGCCCGCCAATCCGACTCGCACCTTCCCCACCTTCCGGATGCTCTCGGAGCAGGCCCCGGACATCAAGCTCTGCGTCCCGACCAACGGTCTGGCACTGCCCGACTGTGTTGAGGAGCTAGCACGTCACAATATCGAACATGTGACAATCACGATCAACTGCCTCGATCCAGAGATCGGCCGCGATATTTACCCCTGGGTGTTCTGGAGGCAGAAGCGGGCCCGCGGCCGTGATGCCGCCGCCATCCTCATCGAGCGCCAGCACCAAGGGCTCGAGATGCTTAAGGGGTCACTGATCCTCATATTCAACGGCGAGAAGGCAGCTCCGGCGCACCCCGCCGGCCGCGGCGCAGTGTCTTTCGAGTACGCCCAAAAGCTTTACGACGCCATCGGCGCCTACGCTAGCACCTCCGAGACCGGAACCGATCACGCTGACCACCAACGCCGGCCGCTCGAAGCTCTACAGCATCACCCTGGAAAGCCGCGCAAGCTCACTCACGAACTCGGCGACCAACCGCCGAGCATCTCCAGTTTCTCTTAAACATGGGGAAACGTTCGCTCGAAGTAGAACCTTATTCGAGCGAGCGTTTTGTCCCACTTCGACTGAACGAAGACCATCGCTTGTCGACCCGACCGATTCGAGCGATTCCCGAGCTCGATCTGCAACTTGCACTCTGGACCTTGTCCGTGCTCGAGCGATCGGATCAGACAGCCACTTTGCACTCAACGCTCGGCGCATTGGTTGCCGGCTCGGTCAGTCCGGCCGCGAAGCTGCGCAAACGCTTGACCATCTCGGCCAGCCCGTTGCGCCGGCTCAGGGTCAGGTTCGTCGCCAGGCCCAACCTTGCAAGCAGGCCGGACAGATCAAAATCGAGGATCTGGGCGGCCAGCTTGCCTGAATAGAGCGATTGCAAGAGCGCGACCAAACCCCGGACGATCTCGCTTTCGCTGTCGGCCAGAAACTCGACCACGTCATCCGAGCCAGAACGAACCCAAGGCGCAAGATAGACCGTGCTTTGACAACCCCGCACCCGGTTGGCTTCGGTCTTCAGCCTGGCCGGCATGGGGGGCAGATGCTTGCCCAGATCGATCAAGTACTCATAGCGTTCGGCCCAGTCTCCCAGTCCTTCAAATTCCACCAGGAGGGCCTGCGCGGCAGCCTCGACAGTGGCAGCCGATGCGTCCCTTTCTTCTGGAAGCTGGATCTCGGGGCGTGGGCGAGAAACAGCTGCTCTATGCCGTTTCGGACCCTGATTTTCCGCAATGCGGCCTAGGTGTTCCGCCAAGAGCTGTACTTCCTCGGGCGAATTGTAAATCGCAAACGAGGCCCTCACGGTGCCGGCAACGCCCAGTCGCTGCATCAGGGGCTGGCAGCAGTGATGGCCGGTGCGGACGGCAATGCCTTCCAGGTCGAGTCGCGTTCCCACATCAAGGGCCGAAACGGGAGGATCTTCGAGCACGAACGAGACCGATCCCGCGCGGCAAGCGGGTTGCCCGACGATCCGAACGCCGGGAATGGCCGACAGCGATCGGACACACGACTCGACGAGCTGCATCTCATGGCGCTTGATCGCCGGCCTGTCCATGTTCTTGAGCCACTGCAAGGCCGCTGCCAAGCCGATCGCGCCACCGACGTTGGGTGTTCCCGCCTCGAACTTGACTGGGGCCGGCGCGTACGAGGTTTTCTCGAACGTGACGGTCTCGATCATGTCGCCGCCAAACTGACAGGGAGGCATCGACTCAAGATGGCGAAGCTTGCCGTAAAGGACTCCGATGCCCATTGGCCCGTAGACCTTGTGGCCGGAAAACGCATAGAAATCGCAATCAAGATCTTGAACGTCGACTTCAACATGGGCAATGGCCTGGGCGCCGTCGATGAGAACCGAGGCTCCTTGCTGGTGTGCCATCGCGATCATTTGCCGGACCGGGTTGACAGTGCCCAGGGCGTTGGAGACATGCGTCAGGGCGACCAGCTTGGTGCGGGGGGAGAGCATCCGCTGATAGGCGTCCAGTTGCAGCTCTCCTAGGTCGGTTATCGGCACGACGCGTAGCGCGGCTCCGCGCTGGGCGCAAAGGATCTGCCAGGGAACGATGTTCGCATGATGTTCCATCCAGGTGATGATCACCTCGTCGCCCGGCCCGACGTGTTGGGTTCCGAACGAGTGGGCCGCCAGGTTGATTGCCTCGGTTGCACCACGGACAAAGACGATTTCCCTCGGCGAAGCTGCTCCAATGAATTCCGCAGCCTCGACGCGAGCTTGCTCGTAGAGGCTCGTGGCGCGATCGGAGAGCGCGTGCACGCCGCGGTGGACATTGGCGCAAGACTGCTCGTAGTAGCTGGAAATCGCGTCCAAAACGGCGCGAGGTTTCTGCGTCGTGGCCGCATTGTCCAGATACACCAGGGGCTTTTCATGGACGTGCCGCGCAAGCAGCGGGAACTCGCGGCGGATCGCGGCGAGATCGAACGCCGGGCCATGCCGGAGGAGGGCGCTCGTCGAGGAAGATGCAGCCAGGGTGCCATTCATCAAAGGTTTCTCCGCTTGGCCGGCCACTGGACCATCAGGCGTGCTGAGGGTGCTGTAATTCCCAGCACCACGCCAGCACCTCGAGCGGGGAGACCCCGCCACGTCGTACGCTCGCCTCGCGGCGCAGTCGTCGTAAGAGCGGCTCTGTCAAGTCGCCCGGAAGGCTGACTCCGCGCTGGGCCAGGATATGCCGAAGCGCTGTTCTGCCGGTGTGCTTGCCCAGCACGAACCGGCTCTCTGGCGCGCCCACTGCGGCCGGCGGAAAGGGCTCGTACGTGCGACGGTCACGGAGCATCGCGTGAACATGGATGCCCGATTCGTGCTCGCGAGTCGCACTGCCAGTGATCGGCTGGTGGGTCGGTATAACTTGCCCCGAGGCTGCGGCAACGCACTGGCAGATGCTCCATAACATGGTCGTGTCGATGCCGGTCGGGCGCTTGAGAGTCAGGGCCGCGGCCATAACGACCTGTTCGAGCGCGGCGTTGCCCGCCCGCTCTCCCAGGCCGCCGACGGTCACATCCACGCTGTTTGCTCCCGCGGCAAGAGCGGCCAGGCTGTTGGCCGTCGCCATGCCCAAGTCGTTGTGGCCATGAAACCCGAGCGCTAGCCCAGCGACACGCTGTCCGAGCCGGGCGAAGATCGCACCGGTCTGCATCGGGTTCCAGACGCCGACTGTGTCGGCCAGGCGCAGCCTGTTGGCGCGGGACTCCTTCACGGCCAGGGCGAGTTTTTCCAGGAAGGCAGGATCCGCCCGCGACGCGTCCTGCGCGCCGACGGAGACAAAGTCGAACTGACGGCGAGCTTGTCCGACCAGTTCACCGACCTGCGCGACGACCCAAGAGAGCCCCTTGCCGAGCGCTTCCAGATGGATGGATGAAACGGGAAAGCTCAGATGAATCGCGGCGATGCCCGTCCGGGATGCACTCTCGATATCTTCTCGGCAAGCTCTGGCCCAGGCGGTCAAGCGGCAAGGCAAGCCAAGCCTGGACAGATCCCCGATGAGCTGCCGCTCATCGTCGCCCATGGCCGGTATGCCCACCTCGAGCTCGGGCACACCGGCGCGGGCCAGCGCTGTGGCGATTTCCAGCTTTTGCCGGCGGCTGAAAGCCACGCCCGCGGCCTGCTCACCGTCGCGCAGTGTGGTATCGATGATCCACACGGGCGCGCCCTCGCGGGAGTCCGGCTTGCGCGATCTCCCGCCAGGGTCTGGCTTGCTGGAGACCTCAAGTGGAGAATCGCAACGCATCGTTGGGGCACTCCGAGATGCACTCACCACACTCGAGGCAAAACTCCGCGACAATCTCGATCGTTTTTTCCCGCCTCAAGAGTGCTCCGGCGGGGCAAACATCCAGGCAAGAGCCGCACATCCGGCACGCGCCTTGATTCAAGACCACTGACATGGCGAAATCTCCTCAAACTTCCTGAGCAGGAGCCAGTAGATACTCCTCGATCGGCTCGCCGGCTTGCAGCGAATCGAGGATCTCCTCGAGCCGGTCTTCGTCCACGCTTCCGTACCAGTAACCCTCGGGAAAGACAGCCATGACAGGACCGTCGTCGCAGGCATTCAGACAGCCCGTCGAGGTGATCAGGACGTTCTCGAGGCCGCGATCCTGCAATCCCTCCTCGATCAAGGGTAAGAGGCCCGGCCCGCCCTTCTTCTGGCACTTGCCCTTGGCATCATTTCCCTGTCGATAGCTGCAGCAAACGAGAATGACTTTGTCCGGCTTCTTCATGACAGAACTCCAAAGTGTCGCTCACGCTCGATCAAGAAAACACCACTGGCTGTACTCAGCCGCAGCCCGTGCCCTGTCCGGCACAGGCATCGCCGCAACGGAAGGCCCGCCGAGGAGGCGCCGCGGGGCGCCCCTGGTAGACCTCCGCCACCCCATCGGCCACCAGGCCCTCGGTGAGCCGGACCGTCACGCCCAGATCGGTCAGAACCCGACTTGGCGTCTCCCCAGCGCCGCTGGTGAGAATGGCCCGACAATCGTTCAGCACCGCTGCCATTTCTTGCCATCGCTGCGGGCCACCTCCCGCGGGGGGTGCGGGTCGGGTTGCAACTAGTTGGCCGTTTGCATCGAAGATCAAGAGTTCGTCGGCCTCGCCAAGATGCAGATTCACCAGCATTCCCTCGGCGCTGGCGACGGCCACATAGGGACGGCTTGCGGCTTGCGGCTTGCGGGCCGCTTGCAGGCAGTCGAGAAGCTCCTCGGTCATGGCTTCACCCAACTTGCCCACGGCATCGGCCCGGCAGCGGGTACAGTGGCTCATCTGGGGAAGGTAATTCAACGCCTCGTGCCGCGCCTTGGCCACCACGCTTCCCGACGGCTGCTCGAGCTCTCCAAACGGCGTTCCGGCCACGGGGTAAAGAGGCATGCAGTTGAGCACGTCAGCCCCCAGACCCGCCGTGATTCGGGCGATCTCGGGCACGTGGTCTTCATTGACGCCGGGAATCAAGACCGTGTTGACTTTGACCGTGACGCCCCGTTCCTTGAGGCCGCGCACGGCCTCGAGTTGCCGGCCCAGCAGAAGCCTCGCGGCTTCCAGGCCGCGGACGACCCGCGTGCCGTCGCGCATCCAGGCATAGATCCGCTGGCCGATGAACGGGTCGACGGCGTTGATCGTCACGGTCACGTGGCTGACCTTGAGCTCGGCCAGGCCGTCGAGGTGCGGACCGACCATCAGCCCGTTCGTGGCCACGCAGAGCAAGACATCGGGATCCTCCTGGCGAATCAGCGAGAGCGATTCCATCGTCTCCGGGGCGTTGGCGAACGGATCCCCCGGGCCGGCGATTCCCACGACGGCCAGGTCGGGAACTCGCTGGCGTACCTGCTTGTAGTACTCGAGGGCCTGTTTTGGGCTCAGCACGGTGCTGGTAACGCCGGGACGGGTCTCGTTGCAACAATCGTACTGACGATCGCAGTAGTTGCACTGGATGTTGCACTTCGGAGCCACCGGAAGGTGGACCCGCGCGAACTCGTGGCGTGCCTTGGCGTCAAAACAGGGATGTTTGGTCAGGTCCAGAGCCATGCTAACCTCACATATTCATGTAGCCGTTGGGGTCGCTGTCCTGGATCGCCGCGATCCGTGTGTTGGTAACCCTGTCCAGCAAGTCGTTCGCGCCTCGATACCCTAGATGAAGAATGCGGTTGGCCCCGATGCGATCGTGGATCGGGAAGCCGACCCGAACCAGCGGTTTACCCAGCTTGCGGGCCATTGGATAGCCCTTGCTGCTGCCAATCATGATGTCGCAGGCGAGTTCCCCGGCCGCGTCTTCGAGTTCCAGGAAATCGACTCCGCTGAGCACGACGGCCTCGGGCGCGAACTGCTTGACCGCGGGGCCTA
>JBKQMU010000252.1:0-3168 GCA_052146555.1 Isosphaeraceae bacterium | reverse complement strand
CGTCTTTGGTGCGGGTGTAGCGGCGTAGGAACATACCGGCCTCCTGATCACCCAGGATGGTCAGGGGACGGCATGAAATCAAGGCACTAGGTTACAAGTAGATCTTCACTACAACGATCCGAGCCCGTTTTCACTACGAAAAAACCAGGAAATCCGGCGAATCGATCCCGGTTTTGGGGTAAAATTCGCCACTATCTGCGCGACCTAGGCTACGAGCCGAGCGTCGAAATACCGCGGCGAGCGCATTCCAAGAGAGACGAGCGTGGCTTGACCGTCGCGGAGGATGGACTTCTTCTCCCACTTCGCCCGGATCACCCACGCGCTGACCAGTCAAAATCCTAACATTCTGTTCCGAGCAATGGGGCTCCCAGTCATGATTAAGCAATTCGACGCTGCCACCGTCACCACGGCGGTAAAAACAGCCCAGCCACACCAGGCCCCCTCAGCGGTGATGCTGTATTCGCCGCTGATGATCTCAGCTGGCGGCGTGAATCACCGTTCAGGTCACCAGACTGGAGATGGAGGTTGGCAAATCGGTTGCTTGCGGAGTCACTGCCGCGCAGGCCAGAAACCGAAGACCTCTGGGTGCGGAGGATCGCCAGGCACCTGCGTCACTGCCGCGTTGAGGAAGGATTACGTTTACCCAGACGAGCATCCTATGATCGCGTCGTTGCCGAGGCCTCCGCGATCCGATTCGCGGGCGACCCGCTGATTGGCGGCGAGCTCGAGGCCTGGATTTTGACTGGGGAGCCGACGCCCGTCGTGGCCGAGCTCGCCGGCCTCGACGAGCCGGTTGTCGAAGCTTACGAGCAATGCTTTTTTGATGTCCGGCCTAAGCTTGAGGCATCGTCATATATTATTCACATCGCGATCGGCCCAGATCTCTACGAAGGCTTCCGGCTAGATAACCTTCCCCCGATCTGGAAGTTGATCGCGTATTTTCGCGGTCGCTATATGCTGGCTGTGACCCTCCAGGCCTTTCCTGGTACGCGAATCCGGCCCTGGCCGGACTGGTACGAAGCCTCGCCAGAGGAGCGGGCGATGTTGATCGAGGCATGCCGTCGCGCCGTGTTCACGCGCTGCTTGGGGAGAGTCGTATCGAGCGTCAGGGATCTCAGGTTGGTCTTGGAGTTGCGGGCAGCCTTCGAAGCCAAGCACGAGGAGCGGTCCAGGCCCCTGGGGGCAGCGGTCCCACTGCTTTCGAGCGAGGACCTGTCACCCGTGGTTGACATGACCGAGACGGACGAGCCCGTTCCGAGTCCGACCCAGCCCTCGACGGTGACAAACGTGGCCACCGCGCAGCAGAGCGCCTGATTCCGGCGTGGAAACGCAGCCGGGCACAGCCTCGGGATGAGATTGTCGTGCGAGCTTCGCCATCGCACAGTTAAGGAGGTCTCATGGGGTGGCAGCGTCGCAGCTTACAGAGTTACTTTTACCGGCCGGAATGGTCGGGAGGCCGACCTCGCAACAAGTACGTGGGCCGCGGTCCGCTAGCCGAATTGCTGGCTGCCGAAACCGAGAATCGACGATCCGAACAACGCCGTGCCCGGCAGGAGCTGCGTGCCACCCGCGACACCTTGCAACCCGTGGACGAGCTTATGCAAAAGCTCGAGCGGGGAACTGCGAGGTTGATTGAGGCAGAGCTGAGGTCATTCGGCTTCTATCGGTCCCACGGCAATTGGAGAGGTGCCCGTCGTGCTCGATCGCTCGCAAGAGGAAAATGAACCGGCCGAAATCGACCATCTGGACTGGCTGCTCCAACGGGCTCGCCAGGGCGACCAGGACGTGCTGCCAGAGCTCCGAGAATGGTTGGAACGATCGGGTATGTGGCGCCAATTCGGCGATCTTGGTCATCAAGCCCGCGAAGCCTGGTTGCGCCTGATCGCCGGCAACGATCTCGTTCTGCGAGAATCGCTTCTCAGGAAGTTAAGTAATCTGCTGGCAGAGCTCACACCGGTCGAACCTTCACCGATCGAGCGGCTGTTGGTTGACCGAGTTCTAGCCAGCTGGCTACGGCTTCACTTTGCCGAACTTGCAGCCACACAGGCCATGAATCGGCCGAAACATGCCGAGTACTGGGACCGACGACAATCTCGTGCCGAGCGCGCCTACCTGGCGAGCTTGGGCGCTCTGACAACCCCGCGGAAGTTTCTGTCCGCGGTGACAGTTCCTGCGGCCACCACTGCCCAACATCATGATTCAAACTCGACGCTGGAAGGACCGATCGTAGATCCGACCCACTCCGGGCCTCCGCTCCGCCTCGTCGATTATGGAGGAGCGTGATCGCACTTCATCGTCCCGGATGAGTCCACTGGGGGCACCGATCGGAAAAGCACAACCTCGTGCCCGGGAGCCTGGCCCTGGGAGCAGCCCGGAATTACTGTCATCATCGGCAACGACGGCCATGAGGATGAAAAGGCACAGAGCGAGGTCGGCGCTCGACCAGTCCTCTGCGCCGTACGTCCCCGGAGCCGCACTCCGGGCATCAGAGCGCCTCGTCGTATTGCCGGATCGTGTGAACAACCTCGCCGAGAGGATGCTATGTGCCCAAGTTCTCGGAGGCCCGAACTGGACGTTTCTGTGCGGCGACTGTCCTGTACTCTTTGACCGGCGCCTTCAGGCACCACGATATCGACCCCCTCGCCTACGTTCAGGAGATCCTCCATCGCCTGCCGTCCCTCCCCACAGATCAGCCCAACGAGCTCCTGCCCAACGTCTGGTTCGCGTCGCACCCCTCGGCGCGGCGCAAGACGGCCGCGTGAGTCGAGCCCACCGGGAGCAACAGCTCCGGACGTCGGCACCGATGCGCTTCCAAGAATGTCGTCCTCGGGCCGATCGCTCGGTTCATCGCCGAGGGGATGTGGCCTCCCCGGCCGGCTCGGATAGAATGCGTGTCGGCGCACGCGATCCCGAGAGCCGAGGGCCCGATGAACACCCCCCAGCCGGACAAGACCATCGACGAGCTCTTCGAGGAGTTTCTGGCGGATCAGGAGGCCAGGCTCAGCCCGAAGACCTACGCCAAGTACGAGGGGATCATCGACCTCTACCGGTCGTACCTGGAGAGCTACTGGCCCGGTCACTCGGGGAAAGACTACGAGGCGATCACCAAGGCCAAGGGTACCTATTGCGGCACCTTCGGGGCCGAAGACATCACCTCCGGGTTCTCAG
>JBKQMU010000251.1:0-59538 GCA_052146555.1 Isosphaeraceae bacterium | reverse complement strand
AGTGTCCGTACCGAGCCTTGGGTTTGGAACTGCCCACCTACGACTTCTGGACGCTGCTTCAATCTGATCCCGCCGACCTGACCCAAGAACTGTCAACTCCCGCAGTAGCTGCGTGAGACAGTCCCTGTGCTCGTTCACGAGACGCCTGCCGACCTGTGCTGCCTGGAGCGACGCATCCCCACGAGAATTCTAGGTCAGGATGCCTGGACAATCTCGGTCAGCGGGTCCGTGGTTGGCCTGACTTTTGAGGAAGAGTCAGCGATCGATTCTTGCTAAACTCACGTTCCGACAGCGCCGCGGGCGCTGCGCGAATCTCGCATTCTTGCGTCAGGATCAGACGTCATGGCCAACCTGGTTGTTTGGGTCGATATCCCCGTGCTGGACCTTGATCGTGCTGTACGTTTTTACTCGGCCGTGCTTGCCAGCGAGGTTCGGCTACAAGACTATCCTGGCAGGAAGATCGGGCTGTTGCCCGGGGCGGAGCCTAATGTCACCGGGTGCCTGTACAAGAGAGAGGGAGAGCTGCCCTCGGACAAGGGACCGGTGGTCTATCTCAGCGTTCAGGGTCGGCTCGATGACGCTCTTGCGCAGGTCGAGGCGCACGGCGGAAAGGTTCTCAAAGCCAAACACCCGATCAGTCCGTACGGTGACCGGGCTGTCATCCTCGACAGCGAAGGCAACCGCATCGCTCTCCATTCGATGTGAAGCGACGTGCGATTTTCTCACGGCAAGGAGATGCGAAGCTCCTGGTCGTCGGCCTTTACCAGTGAGAAGTCCCGTGTTTGCTGCTGGCCGCGTGCCGTAGCGACGATCTGATAGGTTCCGCGGAAGGCGCGGAAGGCGAACCGGCCCGAGGAATCGGTCGCGCCTTCCAGATGGGTCGTCCATTCTTCGTGGATCAGCCGCTTGATTTTTTCATAGACGGGTTTGGGGGTCATGTCGGACCGGAGCATGCCGCCCCCCTCTAACCAAGAATGCTGGTCGCTTAAGTCCCACCAGGTGATCGCCCGCATCGCCGGGTGAGCGAAGCACACGCGGTAGAATTTGACCGCGTAGTCGGCCTGTGCGGTCTCGTCCCAGACACCCTTAAGATGAGACCCGGCAATCGGCTTGCCGCCGGAGGTCGGAGTGAACTCGGTGATGTGCAGCTCCTTGCCCAGTGCGGCGTAGCGGTCGAGGATCGTTTGGACTCGGTCGAGCCGGAACCGCATCGTTTGAGGTTCGTGCGCCTGGATGCCGATGCCGTCGAAAGGAACGCCGTTCTGGATCGCCCGCTCGAGCAGCCGGTAGAAACCCGGCGCTCCGTCGGCCAGCACGTGATAGTCGTTGACGATCAGATTTGCGCTGGGGTCGATGGAGCGGGCCCATCGATAAGGATCGTCGATCAAAGGCTGCGGAAGATGGGAGGGTTCGTTGACAACCTCGAAGAACTCAATCTTGCTGTGATAGCGGGTCATGATGGCACGGACCCGTTCCTTCTGGATGGCCGGTTCGGGCTGTCCGGCCGACCAAGGGGGAATGCCCGCATCGTCGCCCCAGAGCAGCGGATGCCCTTTTATGCGGATGCCGTGCGCCAGACACCAGGCGACGACCTTGTCGGTTTGGGGATAGTTCGGCTTTCCGCGCCGGGGCTCATACCACCGCCAGTAGAAGCCGACGGTCGCATAGTTGAACATCTCGGCGAACCGTTGCGCGTAGAGAGCATTCTCCGCCTCGGTCTTCGAACGGTCGAAGCCGTAGATATTGCACCCGAAAAGGAACTCATGACGCGTCTGGCGGACGGCCACCCGGGCTCCCTCGATGGGCTGGCCGCTGGAATCGACCACTCGAACGACTGCGCTGGACTTGCGATTCCTGTCGATGGCCGCCCCGGTGGCCGCGACGATCTCGCGCTCACGGCGGTCAGCGTCCATGGCTTGATGCTCGCCCGAGGTGATCGAGGGCGCTTGGGCGCCCGGCGGAGCGTCGATCGTGATGCGCTCGAGGTAGAGGTTGCGATCTTCGTTGCCGATCTGGGCATCGTTACGGAAGGCGGCGGCAATCTCATGATCTCCAGCGTCCAGCTCGACGGAAACGGCATAGTCGGCCGGCTGATCGCTGGCCACGGTCACGGACTTGACCTCCAGCTCGTCGACCAGAAAAGCCATCTCGGGCCAGACCCGCCCCGCCGGGCTGCCCCAGGCTCGGACGATGATCGTGTACCTTTCGCTCCGCGCAACCTTTATATATTGGCCGACGCGGCCGTTGCTCCACAGGTTCCAGCCTCCTGGGATGGGCCCTCCGTCGGTCTTCACGGCCGCTCGCTGGGCCTGGATGACCAGCGTGTCCGAGGCTCCAGCCGGAGGCGAGATAGTACCCAAGATCGCGACCAGACCCCAGGCGGGAAACATGGTCCTGGCGATCGGTTGCACGGGGATTCTCCTGTCTCTCGCGCCCGGCGGAGCAAGCGGGTGGGGCTGTCTTTGGTTGGTAGGAGGTTGTCTTGGGAAATGTAGGACGTGGTTGGCGACGAGATCGGTCTGATAGAATCGCGCCTGCACGTGGCAAAGAACAGCCGACACACTTACCCGGGCGGACGCATGCGAAAGATCAAGCTCAAGCATTCGTTGCCCGCGCGACTGGCACGCCATTTCGACGACGACTTGAACGAGCCGCAGCGGACCGCTGTGATGGCTCCCGACGGCTACAACCTGATCCTGGCCGGGCCGGGATCGGGAAAGACGCGGGTGATCACGTATCGCGTGGCGTACCTGATCGCCCGTGGCGTTCCAGCGCAGTCGATCCTGTTAGTCACCTTCACCCGCCGGGCCGCGCGTGAGATGGTGCGTCGGCTCGACGCCCTGATCGGCCACGATGCCGGCAAGGTCTGGGCGGGGACGTTTCACCACGTGGGTAATCGCCTGCTCCGCCCGCCGGCAAAGCTTCTGGGCTATGAACCCAACTTCACCATCCTCGACAGTGAAGACCAGCTCGATCTGGTTCGCCTGGCCATGGACGACGCCGGGTTCGCCGCCAAGGACAGGCTCTCGCCCCGGCCCGCGGAGATCGAGCACCTCATCAGCTTCAGCCTGAACACCTGCGTCCCCTTGGCCGACATCGTCGCCAGCCAGTCGCCCCACCTCGTTCCTTGGCTGCCCAAGATCGAACGTGCCGGCGCGGCCTACGCGGAGCGAAAGCGCGCGGCCAATTGCGTCGATTACGACGACCTCCTGGTCCAGTGGCTGCGGCTCTTGCGTGACTTCCCCGACCAGACAGAGAAGCAGGCCGGTCTGTTCCGCCATATCTTGATCGATGAGATGCAAGATACAAGCGCGCTGCAGGTGGAGATCGTGGAGACGATCGCGGCGGCCGGAGCGGGGAACCTGACGGCCGTGGGCGACGATGCTCAGTCGATCTATCGATTCCGGGGCGCAAATTACGATAACATCCTCAAGTTTACGGAGCGGCATCCCGGCGCTCGCAGTTTCCACCTCGGCATCAACTACCGGTCCACGCCCCAGATCGTGGCCCTCACGGCCGGATCGATCCGCCACAACCGCTCAGGCTTTGCCAAGGAGTTGGTCTCGGCTCGTAGCGACGGCCTGCGACCGGTCGTCGCGGCCACCGCTGACGTGTACGAGGAGGCCGATCTCGTCTGCCAGCAGATTCTCGAAGCGCGTGCCAAGGAGATTCCCTTGGGCCAGATGGCGGTCCTGTACCGCAATCATTACGACAGCGTCGTGCTTCAGGGCGAGCTCGTCCGCCGAGGAATTCCATACACCGTGCGGAGCGGACTGCGGTTCTTCGAGCAGGCCCATATCAAGGATGTGCTGGCTCACCTGAGGGTGGTCCAGAACCCTCGCGATGAAGCATCGTGGCGGCGCGTGCTCTTGCTCTTGCCGGGGATAGGCCCGGCGAAGACGGCGGCAATCTACCAGGTTCTCGCCCGATCGTCCGATCCGCTTTCCGCGGTGGGATCGGCCGAGGCCATGGCCGCGGTCCCGCCCCGGAGCAAGGGCATGTTCGCGGCGTTTGTCAGCGATCTGCGGCAGATCGCCGCGACCGACCCCCAGCACCATCCCGCCGCGGCCATCGAGGCGATCTTGAAGGGGGGATATCCGGCGACCCTCCGGCAAAAGTACGACCGCCCGGACAACCGCATCGCCGATATCGAGCAGTTCGCCGTGCTGGCCGCCAGGTCGGAGAGTCTCGAGCAGCTACTGGCTGAGCTCTTGCTAGCTGGCGACGTCTACGGCATGGACTCGCTGGCCGCGCCCGAGCCCGGCGAGGTGCTCGTCATAAGCACGGTCCACCAGGCCAAGGGCCTGGAATGGTCCCACGTTTACGTGATCCGCTTGATCGAGGAGGGCTTTCCCCATCGTCGGGCGATCGACGAGCCCGGTGGCGAGGAAGAAGAAAGGCGCATCTTTTACGTCGCCGTGAGCCGGGCGATGAACGAGCTTTTCCTCTCTTATCCTTCCACGATCACCCGCGGCGGCTTTGGCCCCTTGGTCCTGACCGCCCCCAGCAGGTTCCTCACCGAGCTGGACGACAGTCTCTACGAACGCGTCGCGCTGGAGCATGAGCTCGATCGCCTCGACGACGGCGAAGAGGCCGAGGATTCCGCCGGTTTGTTCGTGCCCTGGGCACGAATTCACCGGCCCGGTTCCTGAAGGGACGACAGCCGCGGAGGACTCATGGCATGGCGGGGCGATCCACCCTCGGACGCTGGGCGGTCGCCCTGGGATACTTTTTTCTCGATCACTCGCACAATTCCACCGGCGAAGCGCGGAGGCTACCCGGCCAAGCGCCCGCGGTCTCCCCGGCCTGGCACCAAGAGAGCTGCCAAGCAGGCGGGATGGGCACGGAAGAGTCCAATTCGTTTGAACGTCTGGTGAGCCGGCCGAATTAAGGATCAGGAGAATGCGTGGCCCGGATATCGATCCGCCCGGAGACCCGAGCGACGACCGCGAAAGCGACCGCGCGCTTAATTGCTGCGTGCCGGAGCCGGAGAGCCGCGGTCAGGCCGGCGACCTACCTCTGGTCTCTGAAGACATCAGCCTCGAAGAGCTGACCACGCAGCTCGAGCACTACCCCGACGAATGCGAGCGTGCGTTCGAGGGATTGCAGGCCATCGACGAACCGGTGCGCGAACAGATCGTCGAGCAACTGGCCAAGCTCTCGAGCGGCCCGGGCGTCTTGCGCCTGCTGCAGCTCCTGGCCGCGTCTGGCTTGGGCCCGACATCCGAGGCCGCTGCGCGCGCCATCGAGATGCACGAACTCCGAGGCCATGGCGAGCCGATGGTTGCCGCAAGTGTGCAGGAAGCAGCCGAAGGTGACGCTGGGAACGGAGCACTTGCCAGACAGCAGCTCGGCGAAACGGGAGGCAGCGGTGCGCTTAGCTTCGCCGCGGGCTGGCATCGGCCGCGAATCATGCACAGCGTCGTGACGGCCGTCGATGGTGAGGGTCGGGGGTCGATCGGTCTGTCGGTCAGCCAGTCCGGCCGTCGCTGCACGGCCGTCTTCCTTTGCGACGTCATCCGAGGTGCAGTCGACGCGATGGGCGAAGTCGAGGAAGAAACAGCGGAAGCCGGCTCGCTGCTCCGCGACCTAAGCGCCCAGGCCGGCAGGTTCGCCCTGGACAACGTGCCGGAGCTGGCACTTGGCCTTCTGGCCGGCAGCCTCACCTTAGGCGGCCCTAATCCCTCCGCCGCGGTCAGCGACTGGCTGGAGCGGACCGTGGGGCGGAGCTTTCAACCCTCCCCTCTGCCGGCTGCAAGCGCCGAGCCGGAGCTGGAATCGGTGCCAAGCTCAGACCTGATGCACCACGCCGTCATGGTCCTAAGCGCTTGCCCAAGCTGGCTGGACAGCTCACACCTGACCTTCGAGATGGCCGAGGAGGTCTACTTGCGGGAGGGTTCCGTGGCTGCCGATCCCCGCCGAGATGCCGGAGCCTTCCGGTTCCTCTTCGAGCACCGGATCATCGACCGGCTGGAACTGTACGGCAGAATGCTGCTCTGGATGGCCTGGTTCTGGCAGTGTGCAAGGGAAACCGAACGGGCAAGGTCCGCCAGGCTTTTGGCGCGAAGCCTGATGGATGAGCAGTTTGCCGTGCCGTCGCACCCATTTGCCGTGGCGCTCATGGCGCAAAGCCTGGATGCCGCGCGGGAGAGGCTCGGGACCCAGGCCGATCCCAGAACGGGACCGCGGAAAGTCTAGAACACGAACTCAAACACAAAGAGCGATCGAGAATAAAAACCCGAACTCCCCTCCCGAAGAACTGGACCGGTACCGAGGGTCCGCCGGGGACCCCCGACAGCCGGTCCGGTTTCAGGGAGTTGTGGGGGATTGCCTCACTTTTTGGTGGGCTTGGGCGCGGGCTTCGCCTCGGCGGCCGGCTTGTCGGCCGGAGCCTTGGCGGGCTTGTTCGTCTTCTTCTCGTCGGCCTTTTTTTTCTTGGCGGTGTCGCGTGCGTCGCCCATCGTTCGTCACTCCTTCTTCGATCGGTTCGGGAAGTGTCCAGATGGAAATGAGCTGTCGTCATCTCCAAACCAGGATAACGACGTATATGAGAATGACATTTCGAGTCCTTGACATCAAGACTGAATCGTGAAGAAATTCGATTCCGCGTAGCGTTTTCATACCCTGAAGTCAGACTCCCCGAACTTTGGCGGTTGTGCACGGGCGACCGACCGGTCGGAGACTGGCGGCCCAGCGCTCCTGGCGATGATGCGGAGACGGCGGAAACTTAGGCTGGGGTGAACCACGGGGAAAGCCGAATCAAGGGACGAAACGCGGAGGGCACCGCGAGCAAGGAGGGATTGATCGTGGAACCAAGGGCAGCGGGAACCGAATCAAGGGACCAACCACCGAGAGCACTGGGAGCACGGAGGGATTGGTTGCGGGAACCGGGACAGCAGGAACCGAAGTCGCCCGGGCTGCGGTTCGGTTGAGAGTCGGCGTCCGCGGGGATAAGAAGTCACGCGGAGACACATCACGACCGGCAGAGGATTCCGATGTTCTCGCGTCAGATCGGATCGTGAAATGCGCGCGTCGGATCGCAGCGGTCGGCTCCGGCGAGCATCGAGCCATCGGGCTCGAGGAAAAGACGGCCGACTTCGTCCGCGGTCTTCTGGACGCCAGGGTCAGCTTGCGGTCCTTCTGGGTCTTGGGGACCCGGCAGAACTCTTCAACGGGGATGGTCCGTTTCATCGCCGATCCGGCCACGGTCGCCCTTGCCCCCAGGGCATCCCGAAGGCCAAGGACGGGCGACAGTGGCCAACGTTCGTCGCCCGGCGAAAGCCGGCGAGTAGTCGTTTGTGCGGGGTGCGCTCGTGTAGGCATCAGCCCGCGACTTCAAGGTCGATTGAGGCATCGTCGAACTGGACACGGGTTCCCTATGACATGAACTTCCAGAATCTCCCACCGCCCCTTGATTTGGCCCTTGCGCGCAGGGTTATAATCAGGCGTCCACGATCCACAGTCCGGGGTCTCTCGATGGGAGCGACGAAGCCATGGCACGCACAGCCCGACTGACTTTTGGTGATCAGACAATTGAGTTGCCCGTGATTGAGGGCTCCGAAGGGGAGCTGGCCATCGATATCTCGGAGCTTCGCGCCCGGACTGGCCTGATCACGCTCGACCCGGGGTTCGCCAACACGGGAGTCTGCGAGAGCAGCATCACGTTCGTAGATGGAGAGAAGGGAGTCCTCCGCTATCGTGGCATCCCCGTGGATCAGCTTGTCCGCCGGTCCAGCTTTGTCGAGACCAGTTTCCTTTTGATTTACGGCCGTCTTCCCACGCAAACAGAGCTCGACCGGTTTGAGAACCGCTTGAAAGCCGATGCCGGCTTGCACGAATCGTTCAAGCACCACTTCGAGGGCTTTCCGGTCGACGCGCCGCCGATGGCGATGCTCTCGGCGATGGTCAACACGCTTGCGTGCTTTTATCCCCAGGTTCAGAAGTCAGGCGAGGAAGACTTTGATCAGGAAGCCGCCTGGCTTTTAAGCAAGACGCGGACGATCGCAGCCTACACGTACCGTCGGTCGAACGGGTATCCGTTCATCTACACCGACCCCCGGCTCTCGTATGCCGGCGACTTCCTGCACATGATGTTCTCAGAACCGTTGGAGCAATACCTCGCCTCCAAAGAGATCGTCCGCGCCTTGAACTTAGTGCTCATAATCCACGCCGATCACGAGCTGGGGTGCAGCACGACGACGGTGCGGATCGTCGGTTCGAGCAAGGCGAACCTGTTCGCCTCATGCGCCGCCGGCATCTGCTCGCTTTGGGGCCCGGTCCACGGCGGCGCGACCATTGCCGTCATCGAGATGCTCGAATCCGTCCACCGGGGCGAGCTCACCCTCGATGCGGCCTTGGCCAAGGCCAGCGACCCCAAGCACGGTTTTCGCCTCAAGGGCTTCGGTCACCGGATCTATAAGAGTTTCGATCCGCGAGCACTGCTGCTCAAGGCCGCTGCAATCGAGCTCCTGGACCACTTGAAAGTGCGCGACCCTCTCTTCGACATCGCCCTGCGCCTCGAAGAGCAGGCTCTCAAGAATGCCTATTTCATCGATCACCGGCTCTTTCCCAACGCCGACTTTTACAACGGCATCGTGATGAGGGCCATCGGCATTCCGCGAAACATGTTCACCGTCATCTTCGCCATCGGCCGCATGCCCGGCTGGATCGCCCACTGGAAGGAGCAGAACGCGGATCCGGCCCTGCGGATCGCACGGCCCCGGCAAATCTACATTGGCCCACGCGTGACTGACTATGTGCCAATCGACCGGCGCTGAGTTGAGTCCGAGATCGGGGAAAAGCCGGCTCTGAGTCCTAATCGCCCACTAGGGGCGCAGCCGCGGGAGCAAATGGATCCGGAATGCGCCTGAGGGTTCTGTTCTGGAACTGCAACACACAAAAAGGCTCGCCCATGAAGACGGAGCCGGACGACGCGGCCCAGGCGCAGGCCGTGGCGCGGCTTGCGAAGTTCCGGGAAGTCGACATCCTGGTCCTCTTCGAGTGCGCAATCTCGTTCGACGAGTTGCTGCATGCTCTCAAGGCCGAAGATCCGCAGCTCTTGCATCGTTTCGACGATTCCGGATCGAACCGGCGCCGACGGTCCTCTTTTTCGCAAGGCAGAGAGGCACTGGCACATCGAGCATTCCGATCATTTTCCAATCCTCTTTGACCTGGAGCTGCCACAAGCGAGGGAGTAGAGCCGTGAACGATCCCGATGATCCCTGGGGGAAAGACTTTTGGGCAAGCCAGCCCGACTCGGCTGCGATTGGGCTGCTTCAGAGACAAGAGTGTCTGCGAGCGTCAAAGACAGATGACATAGTCCAGGGAGTGGTCAAGCAGCGTGTCGATGGGGGTACGGTGTGGGCAAGCCTTTATGCTCGCGTGCCTGCACCTAAGAACTAAAAATACAAGCTTTTAACGATCGCGTTTCCCTTGCTGACTAACGACCGCCAGTTTCCCTCCCCAATCGAAGCATTCGACGCCCAAGGAGAGTTGGAACAAATCACCGACAAGGAGGGGTTTCGGGACTGGCTACGGAGGGCCTTGAGCTCAGAGTCGGTTGACTCGGTCATCGGCAGCCTTGTTCGCTATGGCAAGGGCGTGACAGTGGCAGCCTCGTGAGCTGAGCTATCGAGGTCTCAGAGGGGCGTATCAGGCTCCTCTGTTCTCGGCGAGGGGTAGTCGATCAAGCCTACGACGTCGCCACCGGCAGGCTGTCTTTGGCGCCCCACTCGTTCCACGAGCCATCATAGTTGGCTAACTTGGTGTAGCCCAGACGGGCCAGATTGAAGAGGACGACGGTGGCCGCCACACCGCCGTTACAGTAGGCGGCGACGGGCCGCTCAGGTGTAAGCTGGACTTCGGCAACGCGCTTTCGAAGCTCGTCCAAGGGTAAGAAGCCGCCCCCCGGGGCGAAGAAGATCTCGCGCGGAAGGTTAATGGCCCCGGGAATGTGGCCGCCGCGGGGACCGCGCCGGCGGGCACCGGAAAACTGTCGCGCATCGCGGGCGTCGATCAGGGTCAACTCGGACTGGCCTAACCGCCCGGCAAGCTCACTGGCGGAGAGCCGCAGCTCGGGCCGTACCCGGGGCGTGAAAACCACGCGTGTTTCCGGAGCCGATGCGGGACCGGAGGCGACGGGCCTGCCTTCGTCGACCCAGCGGTTCCAGCCCCCCTCCAGCACGCTGACTGCGTCGTGGCCGTAGTAAGCAAGGGCCCACCAGAGCCGGGTGGCGAACTGGCCGCCGCTGTGATCGACGGCAATGACGTGCGTCTGGTCGCCGATCCCGCGGCTAGTCATCGCGGCGGCAAACCGGTCTGGCGGGGCGATTTGAACCGGAACCGGATCATCGGGGTTGATGATGTCCCTCGTCCAGTCGATGTAGACTGCCCCGGGGATATGAGAGCGCACATATTCCTCGAGAGCTCCCCGGTATTCGGCCTCTTCAACGCCCGGTTCGACGAGCCGGGTGACGACATACCCACGCATATCCACGACGCACACTTCGGGGTCGTGAAGGTGCTTGCCCAGCCACTCGGTCGAAACCAGCAGATCGCGCGGTTCGGCCATGGGAGTCCCTCCTGTCGGTTCCTTGTTCTCTTTGCGTGTTAAGATAACCAAGTTCGAGATTTTGCCCAAGGGACACGGGCGACTTGCCCAAAGCTGGCTCGCCTCCTGACCCGAGCGAGGGACAGACGATGAAAGCCGCGGTTTTCGAGAGATTTGGCGAGCCGTCCGAGGTGCTCAGTTTGCGTGAACTTCCTGACCCGGAGCCGGGGCCCGGCCAGGTTCGCGTGCGAATGATCGCTAGCCCGATCAACCCCTCGGACCTGATGGTCGTGCAGGGTCGTTACGGTGTCCTTCCTCGGTTGCCGGCCACGCCAGGATTCGAGGGGGTAGGTATCGTCGATAAGGCCGGCCCCGGACTGCTGGGCCGATGGGTTCTGGGCAAGCGTGTATCGGCGATCAACTCGGCGGGAGGCAACTGGGCCGAGTACGCCGTGATCCCGGCCCGGCAGGCCCGGCCGATCGCGGACGACATCCCCGACGAGCAGGCCGCGACGTTCTTCGTCAACCCGGCAACCGTGTTGGCCCTGGTGCGACACGTCCTGGCTGTGCCCAAGGGAGAGTGGCTGCTTCTGTCGGCGGCGGGTTCGACGCTGGGCAAGATGATCATCAAGCTGGGTGAGCACGACGGTTTCAAGACGCTCTGCGCCGTCCGCCGCGCCGAGGCCAAGGATGAACTCACTCGCCTGGGGGCCGACGCCGTCATCAGCTCGGCCGAAGGACCCATCGACGAACAAGTCAGGCAGATCACCCTCGGAACGGGTGTTCGGTACGCCCTGGACCCCGTCGGCGGAGACACCGGCGCCGCCGTCTTTCGATCGCTGGCTGCCGGCGGTCGCATGGTCGTCTACGGGACCCTTTCGGGCCAGCCCATCCCGATCGACCCGCGCCAACTGATCTCGGGCCGGACCTCCGTCGAGGGATTCTGGCTGGGCCACTGGATGAAGGAACGATCCATCCCCGCATCGCTCTTGCTTTTCCGAGAAATCGCCTCCCTCATCCGCCAGGGGGTGCTCAGCTCCGAAGTGGGCCCAGCACTCGCCCTCGACCAGATCAATCAGGCTGTCCACCTCGCGGAGACGGTTGGACGCGGAGGCAAAATCTTACTTCGCCTCGGACACTCCGCTGCAAGGTAATCAAAATAGGGAATTTAAGGAAGCCTGGAGTCATGGAATAGCGATCCTCCGCCAGACCGAGAAGGGATTTTCTTGCTGGGGTGGACTTGAGTATGGGTTTGTGCAAGAGCGAGAATCTCTGGGAGAATTTTCGCGATTTCATTCGCCGTGGCTTCTCGAAAACGCTACAATTCTGAAGTCGAGACGATGGAGCGGTTAAGGAGAGAATTCAGCCGCTCGCCTGATGGGACGAGTCGCTGCTGCCTCGCCCTTTCGCTTGCATCCTCGAGATCACCTTCCCGCCGCGACTTGAACGCCAGCCATTGCCTGGTCGCCCAGGTGTCGTGGCACGCACGGCTGCATGGCAGGGCCGCGTTTGGCGTCTCCGTTGGTAAAGGCAAAGGGTGCGCAGTCGGGGTAGCGAAGCCTGAACGCTTCATGTACATGATGCTCGGATGTTTGACGTGCTGAAATTTTCCGGATGACCAAGACCCGGCGCTAGGCTGATAAAGCTGACCTGGACATGACGGTCTGGGGGCGTAAGCGTCGGGCGGGGATGACCAACCATGAGTAGCGGAACCAGTGGTGCCCAGGACTGGCGAGCGGTTGCTTGCCTCGCTCCGAACGGAGAGCGTCTGCTGTGTGTTGGCGAGAGCTCTTCGCAGGTTCGAGCCGCTTATGCCGGAGCGTGGGGCGAGGTGATCCGTGACGAGGATCGCCCGACCGTTCGGGCAATTTCACTTCAACGATGGGCGGGCCAGTTCTGGTCCGGTCAGTGGGAGCACCAGCAGTACCTCGCCGTGCCGACGACGCGAAGCGGCAAAGGAAGCTTGAACGAAGCCTCCGAAGCCGAAGCCGATGCCGAAGCGGAAGTGGAAGCGGAGGCAGAAGCAGAAGCAGAAGCAGAGCCCGTCGATACGGCCAACGGCTCGAAGCTGAAGAAAAAGCAAGATTGACCTTCCTGGGGATGCCCACTGACTTTTATCCTTCGTGATCTTCAACCTCCACCCAGCGTCCCCTGCATTCTTTTCCCCCCGGAACTCTCCGGGGGTTTTTTGTGGTTGAAGTTTGATCCTCTGTTTACGGTGGCATCGCCATTGCCGGGGAAATGCTCACCTCCCCGCAAGCATGCTCGGCAAATCGCTATGTCGAAAATAGGTGCGAATAGGTGGACACGATTGCGTCTTGGCGAGCATGGCACGCGAGGCTCTGCCCCGCTGCCCCATGCCCGGTCCCGTGCACGCCCACTGTGTTACACCCACTGCTCGGTGCGTTCGCCATCGTAACGACCGTCCCGTCCCGTTCGACTTGTTGCCTTGCAATCGCGTAACAAGCGGACTAAACTCAGCTTACGACGTTCGTTAGAGCCTCTCGATCCGGTCCTCTCCTGGAACCACACTCGTGGGAGAAACGTGATGAGGGAGCTGGAAAAGCCGGTGACGCGGGTGTTGCGGCGGCTGAGGTTTCAGCGGTTCGTCACCACGCTCGTCTGGACGCTGGCACTGACGCTTCTGCTCCTGGCCATCGTTCTTGGCCTCAGCAAGGCGCTCAACGTCGCGATTCCGGGCCCCGAGTGGGGGTCTTTTGCCATCGCCGTTGGTCTGGGAGTGGCGATCGCTTTTTTCGTGGCGATCTTCAGCGGTCCGGGCCGGCTCGATGCCGCGGTTGCCATAGACCGTGCGTTTGATTTGAGGGAAAGGCTGAGTACGGCCATGACGCTCCCCGTCGATCTGCACGAGACGCCAGCCGGCAAGGCGCTTCTGGCTGACGCTGCACGCAAGGTTGCCAATCTGGAACTCACCTCGGCCTTCGGCATCAGGCTGCCCCGGCGCGCCTGGGTCGTCCTTATTCCCGCAGCGATGGCTGTCTCGATGCTCTTCGTGCCGGCCCGGGTCCAGCGAACGGTGCAGGCCAAGACCGAGATGAAGGTCAACGCCAAGGCCCTGGCGAAGGAGGTCCAGACACTCACCAAGAAGATTTCCAACCAGCGGCAGGCGATCGACAAGGACAAATTCCCCGAGGTCGACAAGCTCCTAGCGCAGATCGAAAAGAAGGCCGAAGGCCTGGCCAAAGCCCCTCCGGCGCAGAAGGATCGCCTCTTCGTCGAGATGAACAAGCTGACCGACGCCCTCAAGGAGCGGAAGAAGCAACTCGGCTCGCCCGACCAGGTCAACCGCCAGCTCCAGCAGCTCAAGGAGATGGGCCAAAACGGCCCGGCCGACCAGCTTGCTAAGGAGCTTGCTCACGGCGATTTCAAGAAGGCCGCCGAGCAGCTCAAAGAGCTTCGAGAGAAACTCCAAAAGGGCGAGATGGCCCAGGCCGAGAAGAAGGCCCTCCAGGAACAGCTCGCCGAGATGTCTAGGAAGCTCAAAGAAATCGCCAACATGGAAGTGCGGAAGAAACAGCTCGAGGAGGCGCAGAAAAATGGCGGACTCAGTAAAGAACAATACGAGCGCGAGATGGAGAAGCTCAAGCAGCAGTCCAAGAGCTTGCAGCAGCTTCAGCAGATTGCCAGCAAGCTGGGCCAAGCGCAAGAGTCCCTCCAGAAAGGCAACGCCAAGCAGGCTGCGGAATCCCTGGGAGTGACCCAGCAGCAGCTCGCTCAGATGGCCAAGCAGCTCGAGGAAATGGAATCTCTGGACAGAGCGATGGCCGACGTCATGGATTGCAAGAATGGCCTAAGCGAGGACGGCCTGAACCAGCTTGGCGACAGTCTTGGCGGTATGAATAACGTAGAAGGCATGCACCAGGGCATGGGAGACGGGCTGGGACGCGGCCGAGGCCAGGGCGACCGCCCCGAGGCTCCCGACGCGACCGCGACGTACTCAACGAAGGTCCAGCAGCAGATTCGCAAGGGCAAAGCGGTCCACCAGGGGTTCACCCAGCCCAGTAAGACGGTCAAGGGTCAGAGCACGATCGACATTCAAGGCGAAATCGAAGCCGCGACCGGCTCCGCTGCCGACGCGCTCTCCAACCAGAGAATTCCCAAGAACGTCGAAAAGCATGTTCGTGCCTATTACGACCAGATCAATAAGGGGAAGTAAGCGAGGGCGGGTATGCTCGGCACGGTTCGAGCGACCCCGGGACCAGGAGGCGGCAGAGCGTCATGAGCGTATTCATCGCGACGCCAGAACAAACCGAGATTGTCTATCCGGAAAGTGATGGTCAACCGATTGGCGAGAACACCATCCAGTTCCACTGGATCGTCCTGATCAAGCAAGGGCTGGAGTCGGTCTTCCGGGACCGGCCGGATGTGTTCGTTGCCGGCGATCTGTTCTGGTATCCGGTAGAGGGCAATCCCAAGATTCGGGTGGCGCCCGATGCCATGGTGGTCATTGGCCGTCCACCGGGGCATCGCCGGTCCTACATCGAGTGGAAGGAAGAGGGGATTGCTCCACAGGTCGTCTTCGAGGTCCAGTCGCCAGGGAATCGCACCTGGGAGCTGGAGCAGAAGTTGCTATTTTACGAGACACATGGTGTCCAGGAGTATTACCTTTACGACCCCGAATACAACGAGCTCCGGGGCTGGCAACGGCAGGGCGACGAGCTGGTCGGCATCGCCGCGATGAACGGCTGGAAGAGCCCGCACTTGGGCATCCGGTTCGACATGTCGGGGCCCGAGCTGAGGATAGTGCGGCCGGATGGGCACGACTTCGTGACCTATGCCGAGCTGGAAGAGCAGCGTGACCAGATCACCCAAGAGCGTGACCTAGCGCGCCAGGAAGTCGAGCGACTGGCCGCCAGGCTGCGCGAGCTCGGTGTCGATCCGGAAGCATGATCAGGCCACGGGGAATCGACCCCGCGGCGGTGGTCTCTCAGAATCCATCCGAGCCCCGGCTGCGGGGCTTCTGGATGTCGAGGATCAGCCGGCCGCCTTTGAAGATGGACACGGTGCCGGTCGACTGTGATACGCAGACGGCGAGCGAGTCCGTGGTCACGGTGATCGACGCGGCGGCCTCATGGCGGGTGCCTAGTCCCTGGGGTAGCGGCTCTTCCAGCTTGCTGCGGGGCGCCAGGTAACGCGCTGCACTCAGGACGACCCCATCGCCGCGAACCACAAACGCACCGTCGATCGCCGAGAACTCCTTGATTGTCTCCTCGAGCCGATGATCGAGAATGTTGCGCTCTCCCTCGGGATAGCCGTGAAACGGGTTAAAGACGAGCTGATGGCTTTGCGAGAGCACCCGGTCGCTGTCGCCGACCACGAAGAGCGTCCCCACGGTCCGCCCCTCGCGCCCCTCCACGCCTAGCTCGCTGGCTAGCGTCAGGATGCGCTCGAAAACCGCCGGTGTAACATCCTTGGGAAGAGGGTCGGCTGCGGACGCTGAAAACAGCTCGATCTCCGTGCCCATGTCCAGCACCTGGATCGTGTCGATCGAGCCTGAGCCGTCGATCCCGGTCAGGCAGAGAATCCGGTCGCCAGCCTTCACCAGGCTCTCCGCCGCAGCGACCAGCGTCGCAACCTTTACTTGGCCTGCTCGCGTCATGGCGATGTCCGGCACATGCACGATCGAGCACATCTCGTCGCGTGCCACGCGCGGCTGAAAACCGGGCTTACGGGAGACCAGGATGACCCGGAAATTGACGTCCTCGACCAGGTCCGAGAGATCTGTGTCTTCCTCGATAACGTCGGCATGCAGCAGGATCACGCGGGCGCCCACCTCGCGGGCGATCGCGTGGGCGTGCCGGACCATGCTCCGAGTAAGCAATTTCATGGGACCTACCATCGGTGTTTCGCAGCCGGGCTCGCCGGATGGTCCGTCCCCGGTTCGCCGCTGGCCGCAAACTCAAGCGCAAGCTGAAGAACACCCAGGTCGTCGAACCAAGTCGGGTCACTAGCGATGCCAGTCTGCTCAAGGCGAAGTACGTTCTTGCCCGGCTTCAAGAGTCGCGCGGGAATCGGCACCCGAATCCGCTCAGGGGTCTCGTTCGATGTCGTAATATAATGATTGATATAATCAATTCGCTTGCCATTGAGCACGACGTAGGTGCGCAGCTCTCCCTTTTGGACCAAGTTGGAAAAGGGCACTCCTGCCATCTCGCCGACGACTTGCACGACATCCAGTACCACGAATGCCTGCCGCTCGCTGAGAGCGGAAGGTTCCAGATCGAACGTCCGCTCAAGTGTTCCGCCTTCAGGCAACGGCGGGTCCAAAAGCGGTGGCGTGCTTGAGATGTTGTCTCCCAGGTGATGAGACGACGTATCCAGGACGAGAAACCACGACCGCCCCCGCACGCGTAGCCTGGCCACTCGTTCTCGCGGGATCACCAGCGTGCCGGCAAGCGGCGTCAGAAGCGTGATCGAGGAGCCGGAAAAGGAGACCAGGGCGCCTTCGGCGAAGTCAAGGTCACGCGATTGACCAGGCTCGCCAGGCCCGTTGCGCCATTGAAGGTGCACGAGGGTGCCTTCCACAGCCGCGGCAGCGCCTGCATCGCGGCGAAAGTGGAGTCCCGCAACTTCACTCCAGTCCAGGGCGGCGGGCTTGTCATCGACGTTGATGACAACCTGCTGGGGGTCTGCCGACCGGATCGTTCCGAAGAGCTGGTCGCCGGTGACCATGCGGACCTCATCCTGGGACGGGTCAACCTCCAGGCTCGCAGGGGGCTCCACGAACCGGACGATTCGGATCTCTCCCACGGTTCCGGCCAGGCCCGCAGCTCTGTCGGCACCGGTCGCCCGGGTCGCGATCCGAAAAGTTTCCAGCGGACCGCAAGGCCCCTTGCCGTGGGCCAGCTCCTTGCCGTCGACGGCAATCTCGGTCTGTTCGGGGCCGAACCGGACGGAGAGCCGGTGCCAGCCCGCGGACCGGGCCAGCCGCTGGACCGCAAGTGACGGGCCCTGTGATGATTCGACCGCCAGACTTTCCTCCGCCCAGCCCAGGAGGACCCGCAGCGTCGCCGCCTCCGCCGGGCCCCGGAAGACGAGGTCAAGCGTCCACTCCTGGCCAACTGCAACCGTCCCATCGTCAAGCAAGGCCAGCTCGAGACGGCCGGCCTTGAGCGGCTCGCCCAGCCGGTGTTCGAGCGCCGTTCCCTCCGCCGGCAGCCGCACGCCTCTACGGGCCAACATCCCCTTCCCTCCCGTGAGCACCTCCGGCTTGCCCGTGACCGACCAGCCTACCGGATCGATTCGCTCAAATCGGTCGCCGAAGATGCGAGCCTCGCCGGGACGCTGAACCACCGCCTGCACGCCCGGCCGGGCAAGGCGAACGTCACCGCTCTGCCAGGGAACACCCAGCTCGACGGCCTTTGCGCTCACCGAGCGGAGCGTACCGGAGATCCGTGCGGTTTCCCCCAGTTGCACCTGAAAGAGAGGCGGAATCGCATCGGGACCCGGCGCGGCTCCAGCAAACTCCACAACCGAGTCCGGCTCAAGAAAAAGCTCTTGTTTCGTGTCTCCGCCGGGTAGGAACCGCAGCCCGGAATTCTCGTTGAAGACAAGCAAGCCCTCGAGTCGCGGCTGCCCCTGGCGCACCAGAAAGACGGCCCCGGCCGAGCTCTCACCTGGCTTCTGGCTTGCCATCCGGCCCACGCCCAGCGGCTGGGCCGCGGCCCGGCCGTCCGCGCTCGCGGCGGCTGCCAGAAACAGAGCGGCCATGACGCCGCGGCGGTTCCGACCGTTTGTTTCCATGAGCATGATTCTACGGCCTTTTTTTGCCTCCAGGCAAGCTCGCCAGCGACGACGGCCGCCGGCATCTTACCATCTGAGAACCACGACCCGGGCTCTCTGGCCGTCAGAGTGAGACGTCTCCGTCGGTGCGGTCCTCGTTGCGCTGTCGCTATGCCATGAGCCTCGCCGAGGCTCAATGCGTGAGAACCGAGGAAGCCACGGATTTTACCCGCGATCTTTTGCTCCTTCCTTATTATGGGACCTGGGTTGGGCTCTTCGAGCGCAATTGCCGCGGAATCTCACGGCTTTGCTCACCAATTGCCGGTGATCGATTTCGGCGCTCCTCCCAACGATCGCGAGCGGGCAGCCGGCGGAACGGTTGCGCTGTGGGCCAAGCCCGGCATCGAGGCCCTCAGGTGCGTCGAGGCGTTCGAGATCTGCGAGTGCTGCAGCCGGCCCCTCGCGCACGGAGCTGCTGGGGAACTTCCCGCCCTTCAAGCCGACGATCGACCGCAAGCAGCAAAGCGCCAACGAACGCGAGCCGGTCCGCCGCACTGTCTAGCGGCTGGCCGGCTCGCGTCATGTTGCGCCGTTGGATTTAGGCGAGGCGGGCGAAACAGATGAAGCGCGCTCTGTTCCTTACCTGATTGGTCAGATGGGCGGGGTCGCGGCTTGGGCCGGTCCGCCGCACCGCCTCAGGTGGTCCTTGTCGATGTAAACCACCTCGACCTTGTGATCCACGTGGTTAAACGGGATGGGATAATCCGACCAGTAGAGCTCGTCATAGTAAACGGTACACTTGTAGTGGCAGTGCACGAGCTGGCAGGGTCCGGCCAGCGGGTAGATCTTGCAACTGTCGACCTTTTCGCCGATCTTTTCGATCAGGATACGGACGTTGTTCCGCTGGGTCTCATAGAAGAAATAGGCACCGTTCTTGAACTTGGGCACCTTGTTCCAGACTTCTTCTTCCGACGGCGGGTCCAGGCAAGCCGCGCCGATGCCCTCGGCCGGAATCGGGTCGAGGATGGGCACCTTGTCACGTTCCTCGCGTTTGATGTCTTCCTCGAGCCGCTGCGATTGCGACGGTAAGATCGGCCAGGCGAACGACCAACCGGTAGGGTGAAGCGGCGAGATACCGCGAAAGACATAGTCGATACCGCACCCCAGATGCGTCGTGGCGATCACCGTGAGGAAGGCACCCGTCAAAAGGCCGCGAACCCAGCGCGGGGTCATCGGGCTTCGGTGCCGCGCGGATTGGAACATTATCTTTCCCCTCCTTGGGAACGTGCGCGAACGCGCCCAGGGCTCTCACGCCCCGCCGGCTTCTGGTGCCGGGACCGCTTGACCGAGTGATGACCGATCGTACCGGCGACTCGCGTACAATCGAGGCGACCAGTCCACGTGGACTAGTTATCGATCGCAATCGCCTGAAGCTGTGAGGAATTTCCGGAATCCCGGGGCAAATTCCCTTGACGGGAAGATCCGGTCGTCCCATCGACGAGAGTTCGTAGATCGGACGGAATGGATTGGAGATTCGCGAAGAGCACGTTTTGCGGGTAGCCTCAACAGCATTCCTCTTTGTCAGCCGCGGATTTGAAGGTTTGGCAAGTTATGGGCAGTCATTCTACCAGTTCGAGCGAAATCGCGGGTCCTTGACTTGTGCTGGTTATTTTCCTGACTTTTGCAGATTACCGGAACAACTAGCAAGGGCCCTTGGATTTCCCCGCGATGCTTGCCTATTTGACCCAGGACGCGGTAGCAGAGAGGAATAACCTCTTGGTTTTCGTCAGGCTCACTCCAGGTGTGGCGTCAGTACTGCACCCAGTCGTCGTCATTGACAATTTCATTGCCGTTGCGGGTGACTAGTGCCCGGAGCACGACGACGTTGATGTTGTCACCCAGGAAGCGGACCGTGCCGTCGCCCATGACGATGTTGACGCCGCCGCGGTGGTACGAGAAGAGCTCGTCGTTGGCGTTGGCGTTGTTGCCGGCTAAAGTCGTCGCCCCGGAGGGCCATTCCGAGGTGCTGTGGTCAGGGAAGTAGCCGTTGTTGGGATTGCCGGAGACGCCGAAGGCCGTGTCGGCCTCGGCCCAACGCCAGAAGCGGCGGAAAGCAGCAAGGCCGTCCGCGGGCGAGACAGGATTCGCCCAGGTCGTGTAGGGCGGGGCCACGTTGTTGCCGCCGGTGTCCTGGTAGGCATAGCCTTCGGTGTAGGGGCTCTGGAACCGGGCGTCGCGGCCGGCATCTTCACCGACCAGGATGGTGTTCGATAGGCCGTCAATGACCGCGCCGACCTTGGTCATACCGCGGCCCAGCAGGCCCTCGGCACGGGACGACTTGTTACGGTAGGGCGTGGCGGCGTAGGGGGTGCCGTCAGTACCGATCTGGCCCTGGGGGTCGATGTCGGTGTAGCAGGTCGGACCGTAGTCGTCGAATCCGTAACCGTGACTGTAGACAGCCGTAAGATTGTCGTTCGGGTCGATGCTATCCTGGCCCAGGCCCTGGGGGACGCGGTCAGCCGAGGGGCACAGCAGCACGTTCAGCGAAGCGCTCGAGGCGGTGAAGTTGGCACCGGTCGAAACGTTGTAGGGCAGGCTGAAGTTGAAGGCGTCGAACTTGGCGCCCTGCTCGTAGAAGGCCAGCAGCCGGGGGAAGACACCGGCGCCGTCGGCGAAACAGGTCGCACCTTTGGCGAGGTAGGTGCCGGCGGGGACCAAACCGCCAGAGCTGTTAAGCTGCAGGCCCTGGAACTGCGTACCTTCACCGGCGGGGGGGAAGGCTCGGAAGGCGCTCTCATAGTTGTGGCAGGCCAGACCGATCTGCTTGAGGTTGTTGACGCACTGGGCGCGGCGGGCCGCTTCGCGAGCCGTCTGCACCGCAGGCAGTAGCAAGGAGGCCAAGATCGCGATGATGGCGATCACGACCAGCAGCTCGATCAGGGTGAATCCACGCCGGGCCGCCGAAGGCGCCAGCTTCCTCAGGTTCCTCATCTTTCAGTCTCTCCGTTCCTTATCTTTCAATCTCTCCTTAGAGGCGCTTCGCCGTTGCTTGACACCACGATGTGTCAGGATACATTTTGGATTGGATCAGGGATTCATGCAAGGGAGCACAGCGGCAAAATGGCTTAGAAACACACGTTCTCAAGGATATTGTTCGGACGCCCTCTCATTTTTTTTACGCTTCAGCGGAATTCAGCAACAACGAGAGTGGGAATTCAGCAACAACGAGAGTCCCGAATTCTGGAGACGCATAGGGCCAGTTGACTGGGGGGAAGGGCTGTCCCTGTCACTGCCTAGTCAGGCGGGGGCAGTCACTGAATTCCGCTGAAGCGTTACGAATTCTTGCAGAATCTACGTGAAAATTCCGCCGGCCTTACTTGGCCACAAGTGACGGTCTACGGGGACGTTCGAGGACGAGGATAAGGAATGCGGTTGAGAAGTGGCAAAGGCACGCACCGACACTGCCTGTTCATGTGACGTTCGACCACGTCAATCCGGATAAGAAGCACCCACAATACAATAACTTAATCAGGCGCGTCGTTTCCGCCGAAGTGCTCGACGAGGTCGACAAGCGCGTGCTGCTCTGCAGCATCTGCCTCGGAATGCTCCACGGGCAACGAAGTCGGGGCACCCTGAGGCTCACTAACCTCGTTCGCGGCAAGCAAAGGTTCGCAAATGCTTCACGCACGGATTGCTCAAAGCAGCGGAATCGAAGAAGGGAGGGGGAAAATCGCTGTTGAACGGCTATGCGGGCTCGCCAGCCCACTTTCGATCGGTACTCTCGTTCGCGGTATTTCCCCTTCATCGCTCAAGCGTTGACCTCGACATAGCGAACTTGGCTGGACGGTTCGGGAGCCGGGATTCCATCCTCGCGCATCCCCTCAAGATGCATCTCGATCGCCTCGTGGAGCAGCCGCTCGGTTTCCTCCACCGTCGAGCCGGTGGCGACACAGCCGGGTAAGTCGGGAATGTAACCGCCGTAGTTTGACGCGGCTCTCTCGATCACGATGGCGTAGCGTTTCATGACATGTCTCACTGCTTGAGGCCAGCTTGCTTGAGAATGCTGTCTAGTGTGCCAGGCGGAAGCTCATCACTCGGCTTTCTTGCGACTGTGACTCGCCTTCAACAGCAATGGCTCATCATTGAATGCCGCGAAGCCTGGGGGCAACCCGAGCCCACATGACTTTGAGCGTCGGCCGCGTCCTCAGCTTGGCCCGGCAGTTGCCGGCGAAAAGGAGTCGCCGGGCGGCAGAATTCAGGGGCCCGGCCGGAGATTCTTACCCTTCTTGCATGAGGAGACCACCATGGACCGTCGAGAACTCTTGGGATGGATGGGCGCCAGTGCGGCAGGGCTGCTGGCGGCCGGCACGAGCAGGGCAAGCGCGCTGGACGACCAGGAACATGAGCATCATGAGCATTGCGAGCACATGAAGACAATCGGTGAGTGCATCAGGGCCTGCAACGAAGCGTCCCATCACTGTCTCGAGCACTTGAAGATGGAGAGCTCCGATCATCGCGAGCATCATGCCAGGGCTCTCGAGCTGACGCGGGACTGCCAGGAGTTCTGCATCCTGGCCGCCACGCTTACCGCTCGCAGGAGCCCGCTGGCCAGGTATGCTCACGAGGCCTGCGCAGAGGCCTGCCACTGCTGCGCCGAGGAGTGCGACAAGAGCGATGGTGAGATTATGAAAGATTGTGCTCGCAAATGTCGTGATTGCGAGCAGGTCTGCCGGGAGCTGTGCAAGGCCATGAAAGAAAAGGAAAAGGCCGCATGATGCACCCGGCGTGACGCAGCCAGGGCGACCTAGAGCACTTCCCGTGTCGGCTGGGCGTTCTCGACGATCCGGATGGGTCGTCCGTCGGGTGCCTCGAACTTGTGTTCGGGGTCGACGCCCAGCTTGAGGTAAAGCACGGCAGCCAGATCGGCCGGAGTGACAGGTCGATCGGTCGGGTTGTCGCCGCGGGCATCGGTCTTTCTCAGGACCAGGCCCGCGGGAATTTCAGCGCCGGCCGGGAGAGTGCAATTGGCCCACCCGTGATGGTCGCGGCCGGCATTGAGGTTGATCTTCGAAAACTCAAGAACATACAATCGATCCTCTTGCGGCTCGATCCTCCAGTACGCCCGGGGCTGCGACATTGCGGCACCTGCCTGCGTTTCCTGCCGGATGAGCGTGTCTGCGAGTATCTAGTATCTAGAAGGAGATGAAACCATGGGCAAGGGTGACAGGCGCAGCAAGCGGGGCAAGCTGTTTCGGGGCACCTTCGGCAAGCGGCGGCTAAGGGCATCCAACCAGAAAAAGAAGAACACGCAGCCTGGCGCCCCGGCAGCTTGAGGAAACTTTGCGTCTCGCTCCTGGCGGAGGGCCTGCAAGGGCAGGAGTCGTCTGGCTGGTGTGGGCCCGAGCCGGTAAAATCGTTTATGTTAGCGGAGGAGAGATCCGCGGGCGGAAGCCTCTGTCGCGCGGTGGCCCACCGAGCCCTCTGAGGGAAGAGAAGGAGTACTCGAGCCATGGCGAAACTGCGATTGCTCAAGTCCGGGCACGGGGACTTAACCCTTGCCGAGTGGGAACGAAGCCGGCCTGAGACGATCGCCGTGGCCGAATCACTTTTCGCCGAGCACCTGACGCCGGGACGGCTTGCCTTCCGCCTAGATGGGCCCGGTCAGTCGCGGGCGATTCGCCAGTTCGACCCCGCCGCGGCCGAGATCCTGATCGTGCCTGCCATTCAGGGAGGGTGACGCTCCGCGTTGCGCTTGTCGGCTCCCGCCGCCTTCCGGCCAGAGCGGCACGCAGCGCGGTCAGTACCATGATCAGGACCGGTTACTTGCGGTGGGAGATCGAGGTCGATGACGTGCGTAGCCAGGTCGACAACCTGGCGCGCGAGGTCATCTTCCGGGCGCGGCCCACGCATCGGGTAGTTCGCGTCAAGAAGGCCAACCATGGCGAGGCGGCCGACCGATTCGTTCGCGGCGAATCTACGTATGACTGCGTGCTGCGCACGATCGACCGCGAAGGTGGCGAGGTCGAGCTGGTGATTCCCGACGTCGGGCCCCACCGTTTCAGGTACAGCGAAGCCGACCGCGCCGCGATGCTCCGCTACTGGATGGAGAAGCTCCAGCGCGAGGCCTCCGCATTTGCTCATGAAGTGGTCCGGGTGGCGTCGTCGTTTCCTCAGCTCGTCATCTCCAGCCCCGCACTTCGCGCGGGCTATGCCCGGCTCGTGGAAGCCGAGGTCTTCCGCGTCATCGAGGGCAAGAGCAATCCCGCGCCCACGTCGGAGACGCCGATTGCCCTCGATGCGGCCCTTTACGACCAGGGTGTGCCCGAGCTGGTCGCCGCGGAGCTTGTCCGCGACGTCGTCGAGCCCAAGGAATTCCACGAATTCTGCCAGTTCGACATGATCACGATCAAGAACCAGGACCGTTATTACCGGATCCCGCGGCGGCCGCACGGTTTGATCGAGGTCTGGGATGCCCAGAGCCGCCGGCCCCTGGCCCGGCTCTGCGTCGCCTTTGAGGATCCGGGCATGCCGCCGTCCGACGAGGTCGTGATGAAGTACCTGCTGGCCAAGCACCAGCCCGAGCTGCTCTGGAAGATTGGAGTCCGGTTCAGTCCCCCCACCGGCAAGTTCGAGGTCGGCCCGCCCCGGCGGTGGACCGTGGATTGAGGCGCCGGCTGGCACTCTGGCCAGGCGGGCGGTAGCGTCTCATTCTCGAAATTTCGCTCTCGACTGGGAGCGACGTTCATCCACTGAGCGCTCGCTCCAGGATTTCGTTGATGACTTCGGTCTTAGCGTCTGCATAATCCTGCACAGAGCGCCATCTGCGCGCTGCAAGCCGTCGCTTTGACGTCTCGTAGAGTATGCAATCCGTCTCATTGGTACGAAGCCAATCACGAAACCGTTTCACTCGCTTTATCTCTGGGCAACCCGCTGAAAAGACGTGGAGGTTGGTCGCGGGCGAAAAATGTTTGAACATCCGATGCTCAAACCATTCCGGTTCGCGAATCAATAGTGAGAAGCCTTCCGCTTCCAGGGCTGACGAATAACTGTCTTCCTGTGAAGAGTCTTTCATAGTCAATAGGATGTCCAAGACTGGTTTTGCCGCCAAACCAGGTACGGCGGTTGAGCCTGCATGATCAATCGCAATCGCCGCGGCGCCCAAAGCTTTGCGAATCAACTCGGCTTGTTGTTCGAATTGAAATGGCCAAACGGGATCGTAGGGAACAATCTCTACTTTGCCGCTGAACCATTCGCCCTGTGAGAATTTTTCGCCTTCCATCGTCTGGAGATTAGCCGCAGCCGCAGCAACTTTCCACTCACTTCGGGATCTCAAACTGAGACATTGCCAGGTGGGCCGATCCTTGTCGGCTCGTGAGCGAATTTCTATAGTGCTAATGACCTTCCGGGCAGCCGATGGGGCGACTTCGGGCGAGGCGGAGAAGTATCAGGCGGGGGTGTGGGACGTTGACGGAAGCGGACGACTGCCTCACCCGCGTGGTGATCCTGGGCTCGACCGGCTCGATCGGCCGCAACTGCCTCAGTGTGATCGACCACGATGCCGGAAAGCATTTGAGAACTTGGGGTTTGGGTGCTCACAAAAGCGCGGCGGCCTTGGTCGAGCAGGCGCAATCGCATCGACCCCGCTTCGTCACGGCCACCGACCGCCAGGCCGCCAAAGCGGTGCAGCGCGAGCTTGCCGGGCACGACGTGGAAGTTCTGGCCGGGCCGGAAGGCATCGTCCGGATGGTCCAGGATCCTGCGACCGACCGGGTTCTGAGCGCGATCGTGGGCGCAGCGGGGCTGGAGGGGACATGGGCGGCGCTCGAGGCCGGCAAGACGGTGGCGCTGGCCAACAAGGAAACGCTGGTCGTCGCCGGTCCGCTTGTGATGGAGCTGGCGCAAAGCCGCCAAGCCGCGCTCTTGCCGGTGGACAGCGAGCATTCGGCGATCTTCCAAGCCCTCCACGCCGGCAGCCACGGTGACGTCCGCCGGGTCGTTTTGACGTCCTCGGGAGGGCCTTTCCGCGGCAGGTCCGCACGCGACCTGGACGACGTGACGCCCGAGGCCGCGCTCCAGCACCCGACCTGGCGAATGGGCCCGAAGATCACGATTGACTCGGCCACACTCATGAATAAGGCGCTCGAGGTGATCGAGGCACGCTGGCTTTTTGGATTACGACCCGACCAGATCGAGGTGGTGATCCACCCCGAGAGCATCGTTCATTCCATGGTCGAGTTCATCGACGGCAGTATCGTCGCCCAGCTCTCTCCGCCGGACATGCGGCTGCCCATCCAGTATGCGCTGACTTACCCCCAGCGGCAAAGCTGCCCTGGCCCTCGGTTCGACCTGGCAAGTCCGGCGTCGCTCCACTTCGAGCCGCCGGACCGCGAGACCTTCCCCTGCCTGGACCTGGGTTTCGAGGTGATGGCCCGAGGCGGGACCGCAGGCGCAGCCTTGAACGCGGCCAACGAGGCGGCCGTCGCGCGGTTCCTGGCCGGCCAGATTGGTTTTCGCGATATTCCCCGGGCGTGCCGGGCGGCCCTCGACAGTCACAATTACGATCCTCATCCCTCGCTCGATCAGTTGTGGAATGTCGACGCGCGGGCTCGCCTGGAGGTGCAACGTTGGAAACGCTGAGTTGGTTCCTGAACGTCTTCAAGGTCCTCTTCGGCCTGGGACTGGTGATCTTCTTTCACGAGCTGGGCCACTTCCTCCTGGCCAAGTGGAACGGAGTCAAGGTCGAGAAGTTCTCGATCGGTTTCGGGCCGACGCTTCTGGGCTTCCGCCGCGGCGAGACCGAGTACGTCCTGGCGGCGATTCCGCTGGGCGGATTCGTCAAGATGCTGGGGGAAGAGGCCACCGACGAGGCCAGCCGATCGACCGACCCCCGGGCGTACAACAACAAGACCGTAGGCGCGAGGATGGCGATCATCTCGGCCGGCGTAATCATGAACGTGATCCTGGGGCTGGTCTGCTTCGCCTACGCCTACGGCAAAGGCTTGCCTGAGATTCCCGCCATGCTTGGCGGGGTCGAGCCGGCCTCGCCCGCGTACGAGGCAGGCATCAAGGAAGGCGACGAGATCGTTGCGATCGACGGCCACGGCGAGTTGAGCTGGTCCACCATGCAGTTGCGGGTGAGGCTCAGCACCCTGGGACAGACGCTGCATTTCGACATCAAGAGGCCCGGCCGAGAGAAGCTCATCGGCATGGATATCCAGCCCCGCCGCGAAGTCGGCATGGACTGGCCGACCATCGGGGTGATGCCGATGACGAGCATGCAGCTCTGGTACATGCAGCCGCCCGCCGGGATGCCCAGCCTGCCCGATTATCCGCCCATCGAGAGCTCCGACGACCCCACCGCGATCGACACGGTCGTGGCCGTCGGCGTGCCGGGACAGGAGCCGACGCCGGTCGCGGATATCACCTCGTACCAGCGGCTGGTGGCGCGGAATAGTGGCAAGCCGCTGCGGCACGTGATCGAGCGCCGTGAGAACAGCGACGACGGCCAGGGGGCGGTCAAGAGCACGTTCGAGGTCACGTTTCCGGCGGCGAATTTCGTCGATTTTGGGTTTCGCTTGGCCATCGAGCCGATCAGCGGCATCCAGAAGGACTCACCGGCCGATCAGGCGGGATTTCGCAAGGGCGACCGGATCGTCAAGGTCAACGGCCAAGACGACTTCGATCCGCTGCATCTGCCAACTCGCTGCTATGAAAGCGCGGGCAAGCCGATGAGCTTCGAGGTGGAACGGGTCTCGGCCGACGGCTCGACCAGTCGGCAAACGCTATCAGTCACCCCGGACGATACGCCTCCCTGGACTGTGATGCCGGCTGCCAGCGACGCGCTGGACGTTCCCGGCCTTGGCCTCTGTTATCCGGTGCGGCCGCACATCACCCACGTTACCCCCGATTCGCCGGCGGCCAAAGTGGGGCTGAAGGCCGGCGACCTGATCAGCTCGATGACGATCGCTCCACCCCACCTCGTCGAGATCTTCCGCATTAAGAACAGCAAAGCCGCCCCGGCGCTAAAGCCTGAGACCGTCACCTTCGACGAGACAAAGCCGGCGTGGGTCAAAGCGTTCTGGACGCTTCAGTACGCCTCCGACAGGGCCGTCACGATGGTTGTGAACAAGGGCTCGCGGCCCGTTGAGCTCAAGGCCGTAGCAGACCCGAGCTGGTCTTTCCCCTGGCGAGGCGTCATGTTCATGCGCCTCTTCCGCAAGGTTCCCTCCCAGAGCATCACCGCGGCGCTGCGGCGGGGCTGGGACGATACGATCGAGAACATCCTCAATATTTACGGCAGCATCCGCAGTCTGATCCTGGGGCGGGTGGCGCTTAAGGGGCTAGCAGGTCCGATTCGGATCGTCCAGTTCGCTTACACGACCGCCCGCTCGAGCGTCACCGAGCTGGTCCACTTCCTGGGATTCTTGAGCATCAATCTTGCCGTCATCAATTTTCTGCCCATTCCTCCGCTTGACGGAGGGCAGATGGCCTTCCTTCTGGCCGAGAAGGTCCGGGGCCGTCCCCTGCCCGAATCGGCCATCATCCCGCTGACGGTGACCGGAATCGTGCTGGTCGTCTGCCTGATGATCTTCGCCCTCTTCCAGGACGTCCTCTGGAGCATCGAGAACTGGAAGCTGTTTTGAGATCCGGACCGTCTGCAAGGCAGACCTTCTCTCTGACCGCTCGAGTCTTGCCGAACCGAGGTGCCCCATGGCCGAGCATGGCGAGAAGTCAGAAAATCCCTCGCAGGATGAGGACCCCAGACGCGCCTCCGCCGCTCACATCGTCCGGCGGCTCGAGTCGGGAGAAGCTCTCGAGGCGCTGGGGCTTTCGGCTCTCGAGGTCATCACCGCGCTGGGCCGAATCGGCCTGGAGGGCCACGATGGCCTGGGCCCGGCGCTTGTGCAGCAAACACCAACCCGGCCACGCCTGGCCGCCGCGCTCTCCGAGCCGGCGCTGGCCCGGCTCTTGACCTCGTCGACTCGCCCGGCTCGGCTGGCGCTGGCCGCCGGATTGCTCCAGATTCACGACTTCTGGGACCAGAGCCACCAGGCTGCCCAGGAGGCCGACGACCTGGGCGAGCCCTCGTTCTCGGAGTACTGGCATGGTATTGCCCATCGCCGCGAGCCGGATGCCGGCAACGCCGCCTACTGGTTCCGGAGGGTCGGCCGTCATCCTCTGTTCGAGGCGTTAGCCGGCGAAGCCACGCAGACCTTACAATCGCATGACGTCGAAAACCTGGGCGCGAAAATTTTGGCCTATGGGTCCTGGAACGCGATGGCGATGATCGAACTCTGCACCGGCGCGAAACCAGGAAGCGAGCGGGAAACCTTGGCTCGGCGGCTCCAGCGCCTAGAGATGCAGCTTCTCCTTCTTGCCACGATCAGCGCGATCACTCCTAATATAACACCTGATGTCATCACGCTCACGGGAGCGGTGGGCGCATAATTTCCAGGTGATTGACGCGCCGTCACGTCGCCCTTAAGATCCACTCACAATCGGCGCCGGGCCTGGTCGGCACGCTGCGAGGGCCTGTGCGATCGTACCTTTGGCCGGGCTAGGCCGTCCAGTCTCAGTCGTCCCATCTCTCTTCTCGACCGTGGAGCGTGCGAGTATGGCTACCGAAACGAGCAGTGGATCGATCACGAGCGTCTTGCAGGAGACCCGCGTATTCCCTCCTCCTGCCGAGTTCACTCGGTCGGCACACATAAAGAGCCTTGAGGAGTATCAAGAACTCTGGAACCGGGCTAAAGACGACCCGGAGGGATTCTGGGGCGAGCAGGCCAAGAAACATCTTTCCTGGTTCCGAACCTGGGATAAGGTTCTCGACTGGAACTTGCCCTTTGCCCGCTGGTTCACTGGTGGGCTGATCAACGCGTCTTACAACTGCGTCGATCGCCATTGTGAAGGCCCCAATAAGAACAAGGCTGCCTTGATCTTCGAGGGTGAGCCTGGTGATCGCCGCGTGCTTCGCTACCAGGACCTGCTGCGCGAGGTCAGTAAGTTTGGCAGCATCCTCAAGAGCCTGGGCGTGAAGAAGGGAGACGTCGTTGCCATCTACCTGCCGATGATTCCCGAGCTGGTCGTCGCGACGCTCGCCTGCGCCCGGATCGGCGCGCCGCACACCGTGATCTTCGGCGGCTTCAGCGCCGAGGCACTGGCGGGAAGAATTCAGGATTGTAAGGCCAAGGTACTCATCACCGCCGACGGCGGTTACCGCCGGGGCAAGGTCGTCCCGCTCAAGGAAAATGCCGACGGCGCGGCCGCCGAATGCCCAAACCTCCAGCACGTAGTCGTCTATCGGCGGACCGGCTCGGAGATCTCCTGGACACCTGGCCGCGACCACTGGTGGCACGAGCTGGAAGTCAACGCCTCGACTGATTGCCCGCCGGAGCCGGTCGACAGCGAACATCCCCTGTTCATCCTTTACACCTCCGGCTCCACGGGCAAGCCCAAGGGCATCCTGCACACGACCGCGGGCTATCTGCTGGGCACGGCGACAAGCACCCACTGGGTCTTCGACTTGAAGCCCGACGATACCTACTGGTGCACCGCCGATATCGGCTGGGTGACAGGGCACTCCTATATTATTTACGGTCCGCTCTGCCTGGGTGCGACCTGCGTCATGTTTGAGGGGGCGCCCAACTGGCCCGACGAGGGGCGGTTCTGGCGGATGGTCGAAGACTATCGGGTCACCATCCTGTACACCGCGCCCACGGCCATCCGCGCCTTCATGAAGTGGGGTGAACAATACCCCAGGCGGCACGACCTCTCCAGCCTGCGGTTGCTCGGAACCGTCGGTGAGCCAATCAATCCCGAGGCCTGGATCTGGTACCACAAGGTCATAGGCGGCGGCCGTTGCCCGATCGTCGATACCTGGTGGCAGACGGAAACCGGCGCGATCATGATCTCTCCCATGCCCGGAGCTACGCCCACCGTGCCGGGCTCGGCCACCCGGCCACTTCCCGGCATTGTGCCAGACATCGTCACCAAGGACGGCAAGTCGGTGGGACCCAACCAGGGGGGCTTCCTCGTCATGAGACAGCCGTGGCCCTCCATGCTGCGGACGATCTACGGCGACGACGAGCGCTACAAGGCCCAGTACTGGAGCGACATTCCCGGCGTCTACTTCACCGGCGACGGCGCCCGCTGCGACGAGAACGGCAATTACTGGATCCTGGGCCGGGTCGATGACGTCCTCAACGTCGCTGGACATCGGCTCTCGACCATGGAGATCGAAAGCGCACTGGCGAGCCACAAATCGGTCGCCGAGGCGGCCGTCGTGGGCAGGCCCGACGAGCTCAAGGGTCAGGCCATCGCCGCCTTCGTGACCCTCGAGACGGGCCTTACCCCGAGCGATGCTCTCCGCAAAGAGCTCCGCGACCACGTCGCCAAGGAGATCGGGGCGCTTGCCCGTCCCGACGACATCCACTTCACCGATGCCCTGCCCAAGACGCGCAGCGGCAAGATCATGAGGCGCCTGCTGCGAGATATCGCCTCCGGTGTCGATACCGCCGGTGATACCTCGACGCTCGAAGACCTCAGCGTGCTCGTGCGGCTCCGTCGGTTCGAGGCACAAAAGGCCGCCGACGACGAATAAGAGCACAAATCAGGCCGTCCCCGCCGGCATTGCCCCGGGGACGGTTTGGCTCATCGATGCATCGCCGCGACCGGCCGGCTGAGGCTCGTCGCGGCGTTTTCTTGCTCAGATCGGGTACAAGTTTTTGAGCTGCTGGCGGGCGAGGAGCGTGCGAACATGGCTTCTGGGACTAGCAGCGGATCGATCATCAGCATCCTGCAGGAGACCCGCGTCTTTCCCCCTCCTGCCGAGTTCACTCAGTCGGCACACATAAAGAGCCTTGAGGAGTATCAAGCACTTTGGAACCGGGCCAAGGACGACCCGGAGGGATTCTGGGGCGAGCAGGCCGACAAGCATCTTTCCTGGTTCCGAAGGTGGGATAATGTGCTCGAATGGAACTCGCCCTTTGCCCGCTGGTTCACAGGTGGGCAGATCAACGCGTCCTACAACTGCATCGACCGCCATTGCCAAGGCCCCAATAAAAACAAGGCCGCTTTGATCTTCGAGGGCGAGCCTGGTGATCGCCGCGTGCTTCGCTACCAGGACCTGCTGCGCGAGGTCTGCAAGTTCGGCAGCATCCTCAAGAGCCTGGGCGTGAAGAAGGGAGATGTGGTTGGCATCTACCTGCCGATGATTCCCGAGCTGGTCGTCGCGACGCTCGCCTGCGCCCGGATCGGCGCGCCGCACACCGTGATCTTCGGGGGCTTTAGCGCCGAGGCTTTAGCGGGAAGAATCCAGGACTGCAAGGCCAAGGTGCTGATTACCGCCGACGGCGGTTATCGCGGGGGCAAGATCGTCCCACTCAAGGATAATGCCGACGTCGCGGCCGCCGAATGCCCAAACCTCCAGCACGTGGTCGTCTATCGGCGGACCGGCTCGGAGATCGCCTGGACACCTGGCCGCGACCACTGGTGGCACGAGCTGGAAGTCAACGCCTCGAGTGATTGCCCGCCAGAGCCGGTCGACAGCGAACATCCCCTGTTCATCCTTTACACCTCCGGCTCCACGGGCAAGCCCAAGGGCATCCTGCACACGACCGCGGGCTATCTGCTGGGCACGGCGGCAAGCACCCACTGGGTCTTCGACTTGAAGCCCGACGACACCTACTGGTGCACCGCCGATATCGGCTGGGTGACAGGGCACTCCTACATTATCTACGGTCCGCTCGCCCTGGGTGCGACCTGCGTCATGTATGAGGGGGCGCCAAACTGGCCCGACGAGGGAAGGTTCTGGCGGATGGTCGAAGACTATCGGGTCACGATCCTGTACACCACGCCTACGGCCATCCGCGCCTTCAAGAAGTGGGGCGAGCAGTATCCCCGGCGATACGACCTCTCGAGCTTGCGGCTGCTCGGAACCGTCGGCGAGCCGATCAATCCCGAGGCCTGGATCTGGTACTACAAGGTCATTGGCGGCGGCCGTTGCCCCATCGTTGATACCTGGTGGCAAACGGAAACCGGCGCGATCATGATCTCTCCCATGCCCGGAGCTACGCCCACCGTGCCGGGCTCGGCCACCCGGCCGCTTCCCGGCGTCGTGCCGGAGATCGTCACCAAGGACGGTCAGCCGGTGGGACCCAACCAGGGGGGCTTCCTCGTCATGAAACAGCCCTGGCCCTCCATGCTGCGGACCATCTACGGCGACGACGAGCGCTACAAAGCGCAGTACTGGAGCGACATTCCCGGCTTCTACTTCACCGGCGACGGCGCCCGCCGCGACGAGAACGGCAATTACTGGATCCTGGGCCGGGTTGACGACGTCCTCAACGTCGCCGAACTCAAGCTCTCGACCATGGAGATCGAAAGCGCCCTGGTGAGCCACAAGTCGGTCGCCGAGGCGGCCGTCGTGGGCAAGCCCGATGAGCTCAAGGGTCAGGCCATTGCCGCCTTCGTGACCCTCGAGTCGGGCTATAGCCCCAGCGAAGCCCTCCGTAAGGAGTTGCGCGACCACGTCGTCAAGGAGATCGGGGCGCTTGCCCGTCCCGACGATATCCATTTCACCGATGCCCTGCCCAAGACGCGCAGCGGCAAGATTATGAGGCGCTTCCTGCGGGATATCGCCGCAGGTGTCGACACTGCCGGTGATACCTCGACGCTCGAGGACCTCAGCGCGGTCGTGCGGCTCCGCCGGTTCGAGGAGCAAAAGGCCGCTGAGGAAAAGTAAGAGCCACAAACACGCTGTCCCCACCGGCACCCGCTCCGGGGACGGCTCGGCCCCCCGCATGCATCGCCGCGACCGGCCGGCTGAGGCTCGTCGCGGCGTTTTTTGCTCAGATCGGGTACAAGTTTTTGAGCTGCTGGCGGGCTTTGGCGCTGCCTTTGGACGCCTTGATCAGCGGAAACGTCTGCATCTTGCCGTCGACTTCGAGCGTCAACTGACCGCTGCGGATCACGGAAGTGGCCACGCGCACGTACCGCGTCGTCCCGTTGGGTAGCCAAACGTGGGTCCACTGCAAGTTCGGCTTGAACGTGCGCCGGCTGATACCCGTCGTCTTCTTGCCGACGCCGCCGAGATACTTGGCCTTGCCACGCTCGGTCTTGTGGTTGCCAAATGAGGTCTTCTTGCCGCTGACTTCGCACTGCCTGCCCATCGAACCATCTCCTGGCAACCGCCCGGCTGCGTCCTGATTGCTGCTTGCGTCACGGACCCGTCGAGGTTATTTCTTGGCCTTCTCTTTGGCCAGCGGATTGTGCGGCTTGCTGCGCTGAACGTTACCACATTCTTCGACGAGCTCACACACCTTGTGCGGCGGAAAGGCCTTCTTGCACTGCGGACAAACATTCAGCGACGGGGCCACTAGAAAATCGTGGCTCCTTCGCTTTCCTTTGGCTGATATTGACTTACGTCGCTTTGGTACGGCCACGAAGCAGATCTCCCGCAGAGAATCACGAGGCTTCCTGTCGATCGAAAAATATTATTATCGCTTTCTCAGGTCCGGATTCAAGAGCGACCTGGCGATGGGCGCTTGAGTTCTTGAGTGCGTCTGGATTTTGTCTTTTCCGCTTCTTGTCGTATCGTGGGCAGGCGCCGGCTGCCCAGCGGATTTTCAGGCCTGGAGCAAGGAGGCAATTTCCCCATGGGATCGTGGCGCGAGACCGCGAGCTTCGCCGCTGCGCTACTCGCTTTGCTGACGGCCTTTTTCCACGAGTCGCTCCTAGGCGGCAAGGTCTTAAGTCCTGCGGACGTCCTGCTGGTGGAGGCCAGTTTCCAGGGCGAAGATCGGGCCGACGCGGGAGGCGATTACGAGCCGCTCAATCGGCTGCTCATGGACCCAGTGCTCCAGTTTCAGCCTTGGCTGGAGTTCAATCGTTCGATGCTCCGCCAGGGGCGGCTGCCGCTCTGGAACCCGCACGCAGGTTGTGGAACGCCCCATCTGGCCAATGGTCAGAGCGCCGTTTTTGACCCGTTCAACCTGATGGCTTCCGTGGGCGCGGTGGCCCCATCGCTCGGGCCGATGGCCGCCGCGCGGCTCTGGATCGCTGGTCTGGGAATGTTCCTGCTGGCCCGGGTCTGGCGAGCAGGCCTCTGGGGACGCTGGTTCGCGGGGCTGGTTTACCCGTTCTGCGGGTTTCTCATTGTCTGGCTGCTCTACCCGGTATCGCCGGTGGCCATCTGGCTCCCCTGGCTGATGCTGGTGACCGAGCGTCTCCTGCGCGAGCCGAGTGCCGCCAGGGTGGGCTCGCTGGCGCTCGTTGTCGGGCTGGTCCTCTTGGGCGGGCATATCCAGACCAGCGCCCATGTCTTGCTGGCGGCCGGTCTCTTGGCACTCTGGCGAGCAGGAAGTGGGAGGGCATCATGGCGCGACCGCTGGCGGCGGCTCGGCGTCTGGGCTGCGGGCATCGTGCTGGGTCTGGTCTTGGCCGCCGTCCAGATTCTTCCGCTGGGGTTTTACTTGGCGAAGAGCCGCGTTTGGGGCGATCGCCGGCACGAGATGAAATCATGGCAGACCCTGGTGCGGCCGCGTTGGCTTGACGCGGTCTGCATGGTCTTTCCCTATGCGTACGGCAGCCAGCGCCGGGGCCATCCCAACCTGGCGCGCGGGCTAGGCGTGCACAACCTGAACGAGGCCGCAGGCGGTTATGCCGGGCTGGCCACACTCATCTGGCTTGCTCCGCTGGCCCTCGTCCGCCCTGGCCGCCGGAGCGAGGCCGTCTTTCTGACAGCTTTAGGACTAGTCGGGGCGGCAGGCGCACTGTGGCTGCCGCCGGTGGACAACCTGCTGCGTGCTCTGCCGGTGCTTGAGGTCACCGACAACCGCCGGCTGGCGCTTTGGGTTGCCTTCAGCTTGAGCGTCTTGGGAGGGTTCGGGCTCGACTCACTTGCGCGTGGCGGCCGGGTGCCTCGGGGCTGGATCGCTTCCTGGCTGCTTGGCGCCCTCGTCATGGGCGGAATCGCCGCTGCCACGCCCCGGCTCGAGCCGCTCTTGCACGCATCTGCCGAGCGTCATTACCGCAAACGACCGCAGGAGGGCGACGAACCACCAGCGGGTCGGCTCGAAGTGCGCGCCAGGCGGCAAGTTCAGGCGGCGCTGGCCTTCATTCCGCGCTACTACGGACTGGCCGCGTCCGAGCTCATGCTGCTGGCGTCGCTGGCGGCTGCGGCTCGGCGGAGCGATCGGTTCGCGCAGCGGCTACCAGGGCTTCTCTTGGCGCTTACGCTGGTGGATCTCTTCGGTTTCGGGATGGGGTTAAATCCTTCCATCCCTGCCGAGCTTCAGCACTTCGAACCCCCCGTGATTGCGCGTCTGCGGGCGCGTCTTAAGCCAGGCGAGCGGGCTCTGGGATGTGGCGAGGAACTGCCTCCCAACGTGCTCTCGCGGTTCGCCCTGGACGATCCGCGGAATTACGACTCGATCGAGCTGGCACGCAGCCTGCGCTGGTTTGAACCCCTTTTCAAGCCCTCGGACGAGCCGCTCTCGAGCCGCCGGAGCATCACGTGGGCCGGGGTAAGGCGGGCACGCAAGCGGCTGGAGGAGAGCTGCGTCGCGGCCGTTATCGCCACCACGGCCCCTCCGGCGGACTGGTTTCCGAAAGTCGAGCGGGTCGGCCAGGTCTTTATCGCGTGGCTGACCCCACGGGCTTGGGCAGAGAGCCAAGAGGGAGGTACGCTCGAAACCGTCGGCCGCGAGCCCGGGCGGATCAAGCTGCGCAGCCGCGCGGCTCTAGCCGACCTCGTCGTGATCCGGGAAACCTACGACCCCGGCTGGCGCGCCCGGATCGACGGGACTCCTGCGCCTCTATTTGCCGCCGAGGAAACCTTCCTGGCCATTTCCGTGCCGCCGGGAAATCATCTCATAGAGCTGGAATATGAACCGCCGGAGATGTTTTATGCGCTCGTGGCCTCGTCCCTTGGGGTCCTGGGGACGATACTCGCCTTGACAGATCTGGCACGTTTCTGGATTCCTGGAATAACCAATACAGGGCTTGGACGGATTCAAGCCCCCGGGTTAGAATCGAGTTGTGATCTAACCGGACACTTGGGACCGGCTCATTGATTCTGAGGGTTGAAACGCTGATGGTCCACTTCACGTGCGATCTCTGCGGCAAGGACTTGACCACGTCCGGAGATGGTCGGTTCGTGGTCAAGATCGAAGCATATCCCGGCTTTGACCCAACCGAGATCAAGCAGGATGACCTCGAAGATGATCCGATGGAGGCGGTCTCACAGCTTCTTCAGCGCGATGAGACACTGTCCTCCGACGATCTAGCGACAACTCTTCACAAGGGCTTCCGATTCGATCTCTGCCCGGCCTGCCATCGCAAATTTGTCAGCGACCCGCTGGGCAAAGAGACGATCCGGTCTTTTGATTTCAGCAAGAACTGAACCACCCTTTCGAGAGCCGAGCCATCCTCGTGGCGGGCGCACCGCTCTGGAAGCAGCTGTTGCATCTGGGGCATGGGGATGGCAGCCTCGACATCGTGACCGCCAATTCCGGGCGCACCGCTCCGGAAGCAGCTCTTGCATCGAGTGCATGGGGATGGCAGCCTCGACATCGTGACCGCCAATTCCGGGCGCACCGCTCCGGAAGCAGCTCTTGAATCTAGTGCGTCGTCAGCAGGATGACATTGGTAATCACCGAGACGGCAAGCAGCATGGCGATGGCGACGATGATCTGATTGCGGCTATTGACGATGCCCGCCAGCTCAATCATCTGCTGCTCGTCTGTTTCCTGTGGTTCCTCGTGGTTCAATTCCCCCTGGGTGAGGGCCTGCAGGCTATCAGGGTTTTGCCCGGCGAGCATCGGTATCTCGCCCTGCATCAAACACTTCAGGTCGAGGATGAGATCGTCGGGCGTGGCGTAGCGGTGCTCGCGGTTCTTGGCGAGCATGGTCTCGATCACCATGCCCAGGCCACTGGAAAGCCGGGTATTGAGGTGGTCCGGCGGGACGAGCTGAACCCGCGGGTTGACGTGTTTGCGCATGACTTCCGACGGGGTTTCACCGCTGTAGGGAACCCGGCCGGTGACCATGTGATAAAACGTCGCGCCTAGGCTATAGATGTCAGCGCGGATGTCGATGTCGGTCTGGCCCCGGACCTGCTCCGGGCTAATGTAGTACGGGGTGCCGATGGCCATGCCCGCCTCGGAGAGTCCCCATTTCTCGTCATCGGTCAACCGGGCCAGCCCGAGATCGGCGAGCTTGACGCCACCGTCCCTGGTCAAGATCACGTTCTCAGGCTTGATATCACGATGGATGAGCCCACGGTGGCCTGCATGCTTGAGGGCCTCGGCGACTGCTAGAACAATGCGGATTGCTTCTTTCTCTTCGAAAACCTTATGCTTAAGGAGATGGTCCTTGATGGTCAGTCCTTCGACGTATTCCATCACGAAGTAGAACCGGCCCCCAACCTCGCCAGCGTCGATGGCATTGACCACGTTATTGTGGGAAAGCCTGGCGGCGATTTTCGCCTCGCGCTCGAACCGCTTGATGTATTCCTTGTTCTGGGCCAGGGAATTGAGCAGGACCTTGACGGCCACGAACCGGTCGACCGAGAGCTGTCGTGCTTTGAACACAGCGCCCATTGAGCCTTGGCCCAGCCGGTCGAGAATCTGGTAGCCGGGGATCTCGAGCTTTCGGCCCCCTTCGCCCTTTTCCTGGATCAGGCGCGTCATCTGGCTTCGGGTCAGAACCTTGGCGTCCACCATGACCTCCAGAAGCGTAGGGGAAACGTCTTTGCTCTTGGCCGAAAGCTGAGTGCGCTGAGCCTTGCAGGCCTGGATCTCCGCGGCCGTCGCCAACCCGCGGCGGAGGATCGACTTCTCCAGGTTGGTTTCATCCAGCCCCGAGAGACTCTTCTGGTCTTTTCCTGATCCGTTGTTCTCGACCGGAGTGGTCATGCCCGCCGTCCCCGGGCCCCCGCCGCGCCTGCTTGGGGACCATCCCGACTCTCTGGTACAGGCATTCAAGCCTGATTGAATTGTAAGGCCTCAAGAGAGAGATGACAAATCACTGCGCAGCCCTGCTTTGCCTCCGCGAGTCGATCGTGACCGGATGTGGAGATGTCAACGGTTTTGCTCCCTTCGGTTCCACGTTCGAGCAGGAACGAGCCGGCCATCAAGCAGGTTTCCCCCGTACCCCTGACAACTTGTTGGGCCAAGGGCCTCTAGTTATCATAACGCGCCAGTGATCGAAATGGCTACGATGATGCGCCCCAGGTGGTGACTTGAGGGTGGTTGTCGTCCAGACACGTTCCGGCAGGACGGGAAAGTTCCGTCCGCTGGCCGCAGTGCGGAGGCAAGCTTGCTTACAATAGGCGTGATTCCAGGTGACGGGGTAGGGCCTGAAGTCATCACAGAAAGTCTTGCTGTGCTTAGCGATGTGGCCAGCATCGAGGGCTTTGAGTACAGACTCGAGACGTTCTCGCTTGGCGGCGAGCGTTACCTTAGCACAGGCGAAGCCCTACCCGGGCAGGTCATCGAACAGTTGCGGGCCTGTGACGTGATCCTGCTGGGCGCTGTGGGACACCCCGATGTTCCGCCCGGAATTCTCGAGAAGGGAATCTTGCTGCGGCTGCGGTTCGATTTTCACCAGTACATCAATCTGCGGCCGGTCCGCCTTTATCCTGGGGTCGAAACGCCGATCCGGGGAAAGGGCCCCGAGTCGATCGACATGGTGGTCGTTCGCGAGAACAACGAGGACCTCTACGTGGGGGCCGGCGGTTTTAGCCGCAAGGGGACGGCTGAAGAGGTGGCGATCCAGACCTCGATCAACACCCGGCCGGGCGTCGAACGCTGTGTCCGCTTTGCGCTGGAGCAGGCCCGCCTGCGCGCTGACCTGGGCCCGTTTCGGGGGCTCTCGGCCGCCGAGGTCGATCGCGGGATGGTGCGGCAGCTTACTCTGGTGGCCAAGACCAACGTGCTGACCTACGCCCACGATCTCTGGATGCGAACCTTCACGGAAACTTCCCGTGACTATCCGGAGATCAAGTGCGATTATCAGCACGTTGACGCATGCTGCATGCGAATGGTCGTCAGTCCCGAGCGGTTCGACGTGATCGTTACCACCAACATGTTCGGGGACATCATCACCGATCTGGGGGCTGTGCTCCAGGGGGGGATGGGCTTGGCCGCGTCCGGCAACCTCAACCCCGAGCGGACCGCGCCGAGCATGTTCGAGCCGGTGCATGGTTCTGCCCCGGATATCGCTGGCCGGGGCATCGCCAACCCGCTGGCCGCTATCTTGTCGCTGGCGATGATGCTTGACCACCAGAGCCTTGCGGCCGCGGCCGGGCGCATCCGGCGGGCGGTAGCCCGGGTCCTCGAACAAAAAGCGCCCCGAACGCCCGACCTCGGAGGCAATGCGCATTCTGCCGACGTAAGCCGCGCGGTGCGGGATGCGCTGCGGTGAACAGGACAATATCTGGGATTGGGAAACCCTCAGGCGATTGCAACGCCCTACCGGACGTTCCGCCTTGGACATCCGGTTCGCTCGACTCGAGTTACGCACCTGAACCCCAGGAGAGCCTCGTCCATGAACAGCGGCGGACTCTGTGCACTCGATGGCAGCGTGCTGGTCCTCAACAAGTTCTATATGGCCGTCCATGTGATCTCGGTCCGCCGCGCCTTCTGCCTGCTGCTTAAGGAACTGGCCGAGGTCATTACAATCGACGACGGCCAATATGTCGCCTTCAACTTCACTTCCTGGCGCGAAGCCTCCCAGGCGCGGTTGCTCTTTAAAGGCCCCGATGATGAGTTCATTCGCACGGTGCACTTCGAGATCGAGGTGCCCCGGATCATTCGTCTCCTGACCTACGACCGGCTGCCCAGGCAGAAGGTCAAGTTCAACCGCCGCAATATCTTCGCCCGCGACGGCAATCGCTGTCAGTATTGCGGTCGCAAGTTCGCCACCAGCGAGCTGAGCCTCGACCACGTCGTCCCCCGCAGCCAGGGGGGGAGGGCCACCTGGGAGAACATCGTCTGCGCCTGCGTGAAGTGCAATGTTCGCAAGGGAGGAAGGACTCCTCGCGAGGCCGGCATGCGCCTCTACCGCGAACCCTCTGAACCCCGTACCAGCCCGTCGCTACGCCTCAAGTTATCGCACCGCAAGTATCGAAGTTGGAAAGCCTTCCTCGAGAGCGCCTACTGGTCCGTCGAGCTCGAATGACGCTCCGCGGCGTCTGGCGCCGCGTCCAAGTATTCTCCCAGGATCACGGCAGCCCACCATCGCCTCCCCGACGGTCCCCCTGCCTCGCCGCGAGCTTGACGCCGCGGAAGCTAGGACGCTAAGTTTCACCAAAATCGTGCCGGGAAGCGGCGTGCTTGGAGCGGAAGGGCAATCGGTACGAAGGAGTCCGGCGTTGGCCCAGCCGTCTAACTGGCTGTTGAGGGATCCGCCGCCTGGCTGGGGGCAGCGCGCCCTAGCGCATCGGCAACCGCTCGTCGCGGCAGGGCCTCTTGCCGCGGCCTCGTTTTCGCCGTCAGGCCGCCGGGACAATCTTCCCGGTCGCGATTCCGGGAAACGGTCGCGCCTGATGTCCGAGTTGCTCGAATGTCCTCCGCTCGCGGAGTTCCGGCCGCTCAAGCGGGCCGGCCTGCTTTGCAAAGAAGAGAAGGCGATGGGTGCCAAGGGGGGCTGGATCTTTCACCACTGGCTTTGCGACCGGATCGCCGCCGGCCAGCCGATCACGGCGATCTTCTCATGAGCGACAGGCCGAAACGGGGCGGCCGGCCCAAGCTCCCTGATACGCCCTCGCCGCGGGGCCGCAACGCATCGGGCAAGCCGGCAGCTCCCCGTCAAAAGGCTGCAGCACGGCGTGGAAAACTCATCGCCTCCGCCGGCCAGCCAGTCCGGGCGGTCCTCTTCGACTTCTACCAGACGATCGTCGATATCAAGACCGACGAGACGCAGGTGCGGCTCTGGCAGATTCTGGCCTCGTTCCTGGGCTATCGCGGCGCTTGCGTCACCGCTGCTGAGCTCCGCGAGCTTTATCGCCAGACCTTGCAAGCGGGCCTCGCAATGTCCCCTTTGGCACATCCGGAGCTGGATGTCGAGGACGTCTTCGGCGAGGTGTTGAAGCGGTGCGGCGCGGACGGCGGGCCCGAGCTGCCCTCACTTCTTGCGCAACTGTTCCGGTCGCTCTCGATCCGCCGCCTGGGCCTCTTTCCCGAGTCCCGGGAAGTACTCGAGACGCTCGGCCGGCAGTACCGCCTGGGACTGATCTCGGATAGTCAGAAACTCTATATCGAGCCTGAGTTGCGCGCGACATCGCTGGAAGGATTGTTCGAGGTAGTTGTGATCTCGTCGCGGCTCGGATACCGTAAACCTGAGCGCCGGATGTTCCAGAACGCCCTGGACCTGATGGGGCTTAGAAGCGACGAGGTCGTCTACGTGGGAGATTCGTGGGATCACGATATGGTAGGCGCCCGGGATGCAGGCATCCGGGGGGTCTGGGTCTGCCGTTGCGGCGACCGCGATGTGTGTAAGCAGGCCGGTGGGCCAGCTGTCGACGTGATCAGCGATCTACGCGGGCTCCTTGGATTGCTCGGTGTCGGTCACGGAAAGTAGGAGGCAGGCTGTTGCCGTTACTCGTCGCGGCTTGGTGGAGGCGGCACGCCCGGATGACCGCAGTGGAGGGCATCTCATGGCACTGGTAAAAGCGGCGCGGTCGGACGTGGCGCCGGACCCTGCACCGTCCCGGGTCGTCATCGCGGGGATCTCTCCGGAAGTTGACGGCGGCCGGTTTCCGATCAAGCGGACAGTCGGTGAGGAGGTGGTCGTCGCAGCCGACATCTTCGCCGACGGGCACGACGTGATTGTCGCGGTGCTGCAACACAGGGCGGTCGGGACGCCCCGCTGGGACGAAACAGCCATGACCTTGCTGTCCAACGATCGCTGGACCGGCAAGTTCACGGTCACGCAGCCAGGGTGGTACGAGTACACACTCGAGGCCTGGGTCGATCGCTACCTGTCGTGGCATCGCGAGCTCATCAAGAAGCACGAGGCCGGGCAGCAGGATCTCTCCAGCGAGCTGCTCGAAGGCGCCGAGCTCGTCCGCCAGGCGGCCGAGCGGGCTTCGGGAGCCGACGCCGACTGGCTGCGCGAGCGGGCTCGCTTCTTGGCCGGCTCCGAGAGCCAGCAGGCGCGGGTCTGGGCGGGGTTGAAGGAAGACGTCGTCGAGCGGATGACGCGCTATCCCGTTCGCGGCACGGCCTGCACCTACGACAAGGCGCTGCGCCTCATGGTGGAGCGGCAACGCGCTCGCTTCGGGGCCTGGTACGAGATGTTCCCCAGGTCCTGCTCCCCAGAAAGAGGCCGGCACGGCACGTTCAAAGATGTCGAAGCGCGGCTCGGCTACGTCGCGGACATGGGTTTCGATGTCCTCTATCTGCCGCCGATCCACCCGATCGGCCGTGCCTTCCGCAAAGGCCCGAACAACACACTGACCCCCGGTCCCAACGATCCGGGAAGCCCCTGGGCCATCGGCGGACCCGAAGGGGGGCACATGGCCGTTCATCCCGAGCTGGGGACGATCGACGATTTCGACCACCTGGTCAAGGCCGCCCGCGAATTGGGCCTGGAAATTGCGCTGGATATCGCGTTTCAGTGCTCGCCTGACCATCCCTACGTGCGCGACCATCCCCAGTGGTTCCGGCACCGGCCCGACGGAACCATCAAGTACGCCGAGAACCCGCCCAAGAAATACCAGGATATCTACCCGATCGATTTCGAGTGCGATGACTGGAAGGCGCTCTGGGCCGAGGTACGCGACGTCTTTCTCTTCTGGATCGGACACGGCGTCTCGATTTTCCGCGTCGACAATCCGCATACCAAACCGTTCCGATTCTGGGACTGGGTCATCGGCGAAGTCTGGCAGCGCCATCCCGATGCCATCTTTCTCTCCGAGGCGTTCACCCGGCCGAAGGTGATGGCCCGGTTAGCCAGGGGTGGGTACACGCAGTCGTACACCTACTTCACCTGGCGGAATACCAAGAAAGAGCTGACCGAGTACCTGACCGAGCTCTCCCGGGGTGAGTCAGCCGATTACATGCGCGGCAACCTCTTTGCCAACACGCCGGACATCCTGCCGGAATACCTCCAGATGGGCGGCCGGCCGGCGTTCATCGCACGCCTGGTTCTGGCCGCGACCTTGGGCGCTACGTACGGCATTTACGGCCCTCCCTTCGAGCATTGTGTTGCCACGCCGGTCCGGCCGGGATCGGAAGAGTATCTCGATTCCGAGAAGTACCAGATCACTCACTGGGACCTCGACGTCCCCTGGAGCCTGCGCGACTACATCAGGCGCGTCAATGAGATCCGCCGCGAAAACCGGGCGCTCCATTACACCCGCAATTTGCGGTTCTTTGAAATCGACAACGAGGCACTGATCTGCTACGGCAAGTCGACCCCGGATATGGCCAACCTGATCGTCGTGATCGTCAACCTTGATCCGTATCACACCCACACCGGGTGGGTCCGGCTGCCCGTCCACGACCTGTACCTAGGCTCGGGGATCACCGAATCGTACCAGGTGCACGACCTGATCAGCGACGAACGGTTCCTCTGGCAGGGCGCGACCAACTTCGTGCGGCTCGACCCCAAGAGCAACCCCGCGCACATCTTCCAGGTCAGGCGGAAGATCCGTACCGAGCAGGACTTCGACTACTTCATGTGATCCCGCGGCGGCCCGGCCAATAGCCGGTCCGGAGTGGAAAGGACCGTTTTCACAGCGATGATCATCCTCAGCGACTCCGATCTCGAGCAGATTGGCCAGGGAAGCCACGACACCATCTACGAGAAGCTGGGGGCCCATGTCCTGGACCTCGACGGCGCTTCCGGCACGCACTTCGCTGTCTGGGCTCCCAACGCCCGCGAGGTTTCCGTCATCGGCGACTTCAATGGCTGGAACCCTAGCGTTGATCCGCTGGCGCGAAGGGGCTCAGCGGGGGTCTGGTCCGGGTTCGTCCCCGGAATCGCCCAGGGAGCCCTCTACAAGTATTCGATCGTCTCACCGGACGGACACTCGCGGTTCGACCGGGCTGACCCGTATGCCTTCGCCGCCGAAATTCCGCCGGGCACCGCTTCGAAGATCTGGGACCCGTCCAAGTTCGAATGGACCGATGGCGACTGGATGGCCCACCGGGCCGCCCGTCAATCGCTCACCGCGGCAATCAGCATTTACGAGGTCCACCTCGGCTCGTGGATGCGCGTTCCCGAACAGGGCAACCGCGCCCTAACCTACCGCGAGGCCGCCTTGCGGCTGGCCGACTACGTCGCCGGCATGGGATTTACTCACGTCGAGCTCATGCCGGTCTCAGAGTATCCCGCGGCCGAATCCTGGGGTTACCAGGTCGTCAGCCTGTATGCCCCCTCGGCGCGGTTCGGCACACCTGATGACCTCATGTTCCTGGTCGACAACCTGCACCGCAAGGGGATCGGCGTCATCCTCGACTGGGTTCCCGGTCATTTTGCTTCCGACTCCCACGGCCTGGCGGAGTTCGACGGTACTCCGCTCTATGAACCGGCCGACCCGATGCGGCGCAAGTTCCCGATCTGGAACACCTTCGCGTACAACTTCGACAGCCCGCAAGTGGTCAACTTCCTCACGGCCAATGCGCTTTACTGGCTCCAGATCTATCACTTCGACGGTCTGAGAGTCGACGGTATCGAAGCGATGATCCGCCTCGATTTCCAGCGCGAAAAGGGAAAGTGGCAGCCCAACCAGTTCGGCGGCAATGAAAATCTCGCCGCCATCGCCTTTCTACAGGGCTTCAACCGCAAGGTCCACGAGACATTTCCCGGCGTCCTCACCTTCGCCGAAGACGCGACGGCACGGCCGGGCATCACCCGGACGGCCACCAGCGGCGGGCTCGGGTTTGATTACAAGTGGGATTTGGGCTGGGCCCACGACACCGCGCACGAGTATTTGGAGCTCGAGTTCGAGGAACGTCCAGAGCACCATTCCAAGCTCGTTTTTCGCATGCACTACGCCTTCAACGAAAACTACATTCTGCCGCTCTCGCATGACGACACCAGGCCGGGCCTTCAGTCGCTCGTGGCGAAGATGCAGGGCGATGAGTGGCAGATGCGGGCCAACTTGCGGTTGCTCTATGGCTACATGTTCACGCTTCCCGGCAAGAAGCTCATGTTCATGGGCGATGAGTTCGGGCAGTGGAAAGAATGGTCCTTCGACAAGAGCCTGGACTGGCACTTGCTCGAGGACCCGCGGCATCGCGGCCTCCAGCGCTGGGTGCGCGACCTCAATACTCAGTACCGGGCCGAGCCGGCCCTGCATGAGCTGGATTGCCAGCCCTCCGGCTTCGCCTGGATCGAGGCCAACTGCGCCAAGGAGTGCGTCCTGGTCTTTCTTCGCAAGGGTTCCCAGGAGAACGATCAGATCCTCACGGTCTGCAATTTCAGCCCGGAGGTCTACCGCAACTTTCGCGTCGGCGTTCCCCGTAGCGGTCGCTGGGAGGAGATCCTCAACAGCGACGCAACGCTCTACGGCGGCGGCGGCAACGGCAACATGGGAGGGCTCACACCCTCTCCGATCAGCTGGAACCGGCAGCCCCAGTCGCTTAACCTTGTCATCCCGGCCCTCTCGATCCTCATCCTGAAGATGACCCGGCGATGACCTGCCAAAGGACCCTCGGTGCCTGCCCCGACTACCTGGGCACGCACTTCCGGGTCTGGGCTCCGGATCGCGCTTCCGTCGAGGTCGTCCTGGAGCGCCCCGGGCACCAGGTCATCCCCCTTTTCAAAGAACCCGGCGGCTTCTTTTCAGGCTACGTGCCTGGGCTGTCCGCCGGTACGCTCTATCGCTACCGCGTCGACGGTCAGGGCCCGTTTCCCGACCCAGTCTCGCGGTTCCAGCCTGACGGCGTTCACGGCCCGTCGGAAATCATAGACGCGGCCAGGTTCGCCTGGACCGATCAAGAGTGGCGCGGAGTGCCACGCGAAGAGCTCGTGATCGACGAGCTACACATCGGCACCTTTACACCCGAAGGCACCTTCGATGCCGTCAATCGCAGGCTGCCGCAGCTTGCCGAGTTGGGCATCACGGCGATCGAGCTCTTACCCGTGGCCGACTTCCCAGGCGCTCGCAATTGGGGCTACGACGGTGTGAACCTGTTTGCCCCCGCGCGGTGCTACGGCAGGCCCGACGACCTGCGACACTTGGTCGACGAGGCCCACCGCCTGGGCCTGGCCGTACTCTTGGACGTCGTTTACAACCACCTCGGGCCGGATGGCAACTATCTAGCCCAGTTCAGTCGCCATTACTTCTCGGAACGTCACAAGACCCTCTGGGGGCCGGCCATCAATCTCGATGGTCCGCACAGCGATGCGGTCCGCGCATACTTCTTCGAAAACGCCCTGCACTGGCTCTCCGAGTATCATCTCGACGGCCTCCGGCTCGACGCGACGCACTACCTCTTCGACGAAAGCCCTCGCCACTTCGTGGCTGAGCTCTCCGCGGTCGTCCACGCAAAGATTACCGATCGCACCATTCACCTGATCGCCGAGGACCCGCGCAACCTCGCCTTCATGGTCCGACTGGAGGCGGAGGGGGGCTGGGGACTGGATGCACTCTGGTCCGACGATTTTCATCACGATCTGCGCAGGTACCTGGTGGGCGATGCCGACGGTGCCTTTCGCGACTTCCGAGGCCGTCTCGATGACCTTGCCCTGACGATCAACCGTGGATGGCTCTTCTGTGGCGCCTACTCGATCCACCGCGGCTACAACCGAGGGACCGATCCGGCCGGGCTCGACCCCAGCCGGTTCGTTTTCTTCCTTCAAAATCACGACCGGACCGGCAACCGCGCCTTGGGTGAGCGTCTCAACCACCAGGTGAGCCCGGCCACTTTCCGCGCGGCGTCCGCGCTGCTCGTGGCCACGCCTCAGATTCCGCTCCTTTTCATGGGTCAAGAATGGGCGTCCTCGGCGCCTTTCCTCTTCTTCACCGACCACGCCGAGCCGCTAGGCACGCTCGTGAAAGAGGGCCGGCGGCATGAGTTTCGCGAATATGCGGCGTTCGCCGATCCCGAGACTCTCAAGCGGATTCCCGATTGCCAGGCCGAATCGACCTTTCTCGCCTGCAAGCTGGACTGGAACGAACGCGACCGCGAGCCTCATGCGTCGATCTTGCGGCTCTATCGGACCCTCCTTCACCTCCGTCGCACCGAGCCAGCACTCCAGTGCCAACGGCGTGGGAAGTACGAAGCGACCGCCTTGGACGCCGATACACTCTTGCTCCGCCGTGATGCCGACGGTGCATCGTCGATCTGGGTGGCCGTTTGCTTGAAAGGTTCACGAACCGTTCGCCTGGAGATTCCCGCCGCGTCATCGGTTCAGCATTGGGAATTGATCCTGACGACTGAAGATCCCTCCTTCGCTCCCGAGCCGGGCGCCACAACGCCCCACGTCGACCTCACCGGCCCGGCTCCGATCATCACCTTCAAAGGCCCCACCGCGGTCATCTTGCGCCCAAGCCGCTCGATCAAAGTGCACGAGGATTAAGGCCGGTTTTCATTTGTAATCCGGAACTGCTCACCCTGTATTGTAAGCACATGCTCACTCCCCGACTCAACGAACTGCGCGGCCTTGTGGAGCGTGCCCGCGCCCGCGAGGAGCTTCGTGCCGACGTGCCCACCGACGTCGCCTGCGCCATGATCGCCGGCCCACTTTTCTTGTATTACCTGGCTCTTCCGCCTGAGGCGGAGGTCGATTTGCCGGGTAATCTTCCCGAGCATTTGACGCGTGCCATTCTCGGCGGAATGACTCGATAGCTCGCGAGGCGCGGCGCATTGAGTGTTTTCAGTCGCCTTGGAGACCTTCGGGTGTGCGCATCGGCGGGGTCAAAGATCCGCGCCGAACGAGTGACACGTGACACCAGAATCCCCCATGAGATTCCGACCAAGCGCACTTGAAATGCAACCAATCGGTTGCATAATAGGGTCGTGGACGCGGACATGGACAAGGTGTTTCGGGCGCTTGCCGATCGTGGCCGGCGGCTGTTGCTGGACCGTTTGCGCGCGGAGGACGGGCAAACGCTCGGGCAGCTCTGCGAGCACTTGGAAATAACGCGCCAGGCGGTGTCCAAGCACCTCGCAGTGCTCGAGGAGGCGAATCTCGTGGTCATCATCTGGCGGGGCCGCGAGAAGTTGCACTACCTCAACCCGGTACCGATCCACGACATTGCCGAGCGCTGGATTGGCAAGTTCGAGCGGGGCCGGCTTCGTGCCCTTGCCGAACTCAAGAAACAACTGGAGGGAGAAACCGAAGGCTGAATCGAGATTCGTCTATGTCACCTACATTCGCACCGCGCCCGAGAAGCTCTGGCAGGCTCTCCTCGATCCCGAGTTCACCCGTCGCTACTGGTGTGAAACGCATCAGGAATCGCAGTGGAAGCCGGGCGCATCGTGGCAGCTCATGACTCCGGACGGCCGCGTCGCCGACGGCGGCGAGATTCTCGAGATCGAGCCGCATCGCCGGTTGGTTCTCTCGTGGCAAAATGAGCTGTTTGCCGAAATGCGTGCCGAGGGACATTCCCGCCTGACCTATGAGCTGGAAGAACACGGCGATTCGGTCAAACTGACGCTCATCCACGAAATGGACAAGCCCCAGTCGCAACTGATCAAGGCGATCTCGAGCGGATGGCCGCCCATTCTGTCGAGCCTCAAGAGTCTGCTCGAAACCGGCGAATCGCTCGAAGTGACCCGCCGCTGGCCAGAGAGTTTTTGAAGAGTCGTGTGTCCATCCGGTGTCGGCTCGTGTTCAATGCCAGAGAAGGAGAACCGACACCGGGTTTCTATCTGCGAGAATCGCTGTTTCTCGTTGCTTGCCCGGATTCGCATTGAGTGCATAATCCTGCGCAGTCAGACAAACACCCCATGAATTCTTCTTTTCCTATCACTATACTTTTTCTTCGCAGATGCCCCAGGCTGGCCGGCGTGATGATTCAGGGTTGTGCCACGATCGCGTAGGGACGCTCTACTGTGTCATGCCTGACTGAGTGGCACTGGGAAATGCCGGACTCGATAGCCCTGCAGGGAGTGTGGCATGCCAATAGTCTTCAGTTGCTGGAATCCCGACTTAAAGTACCGGTTGCTAAGGCGATGGAAGGCTGGGCCACTGCCACGAGCGTGCCCGCTCTGTCGGAAGCCATCGGATCGGACCAGCCGGAGGTGTGCCGGTCCCAAGAGGCTATCCGGAACGCCTGCGATGGACCTCGTAGGATGGGTCAGCAAAGCATAACTCACCTTCGAAAGAACAGTCTCGTTGGTGATTTGCGCTTCGCTAGCCCACCCTACTCAGTCACGAGTCACCCATTTCCGGATAGTCGCTGAAGGAGGGTCCTTAGCTTTCGATCGCCGGCTGTGCGGCAGGTACGTGTTCGTACGGGAGTTCGATCGCCGGCTGTGCGGCAGGTACGTGTTCGTACGGGAGTTGAAAGAGAGTCGCGATCAGCGGCTTCGGAATGCTGAGGAAAAGAAGGGCCGTGGCAAAGAGGATACGGAAGTCGAGACCCGGGCTTAACCGTTCGACATAGTAGATGTCGTAATTGAGCTTGCGGCAAACACTGGCCAGGTCCGTATCGGGAGCCTGCAGTACCTGCGCCAGGCCGGTGAGGCCCGGCCGAACCAGGAGGCGACGACTGTAATCGGGGAAGGCTCGCTCGAGCTGGGTGACAATCTCGGGCCGCTCCGGGCGCGGTCCAATCAAGCTCATATCGCCCCGCAAAATGTTGATGAGCTGCGGCATCTCGTCGATGTGAGTTGCGCGGAGAAGACGGCCAATCGGCGTCACTCTGGGATCACCGACGATACACCACTTCGCACCGTTGGGCTCACTGTTAAGGTACATCGAACGGATCTTATAGATCGTGAACGTCTTTCCATTGAGCCCGGCACGTTTCTGGGTGTAAATGGCTGGGCCACGGGAGGTCAACCGCACCAGCAACATGGCCCCCAGGATGACCGGTGAAAAAACGGCCAGACAGATGACAGTTAGCAAAAAGTCGAGCACCGACCTCAACCAAACATAACGAGAGATTGACGTATTGCCCCATTCATCAAGAGCAACATTGCAGCTTTGAATCTTGTGACTCGTGGCGTTCATCAATGGTCCCCAGCAATCTCTGTTTTTTCTTCCCGGTTGGCCGACCCAGCCTTACGGCGACATGCATGCTTTCTGGCACACAGCCACGACCCAGGCCTTTCACACTTTGCCGCAGATTTCTCCAACCATGCGACTGAGAGTGTGAATGACAGTGCCCGCACGTATGGCCTCATTTAAGCTCGAATGGCGTGACCCGTCAAGTAGGTAACAAAAGGTTCGCATCATTTGCGACCCAGTTATGAAAAAAACCTAACCTAGAGTGGTTTGTGAGAGACATTTTTCCCGACAATGACGTAAGTCGCTGCCAAATGTTGCACAGAAACAACAATCAAGGTTCACCATGAAAATTCTTTAACGACTCGTGACCGGCTTTTTTCCGCCAGGCTTCGCCTCCCCGTTCGCTGCTTTCTTGCATCTCATTGTACTTGATACGGTTGCGTTGCTCGAAGTAAAGCTGGCCGAGGCTCGCAATAGGAGCAAGACCGCGGCGCGAAGACAGAGCCTGCAGCTCTCTTGTTGCATGATCTCGTGCATGGCATCGCGTGCCCGCCTCGGGCGTAGTGCGTGGCAGCAATCAAGGTGACATGATTCGATCGTTGGAAAAATCTCGATGTCATTGCGAACCCACTTACTCGATGCTCGCTCGGCGCTCGTTCTTCGCAAGCTGCTGTGTTGCAGACACTCGTGCTAGGCGTTTCAGTCGCTCCAGAGGGATCAGGAGCTCGGATTTGTTGGCAGCTGAGACCGCTTCGCCGTCCCCTCTGCGGCACCGCGAACCAGAGCCCGGCTGTCGTCGATTCATGACAATGAGGAGATGCTGGCGTCCGGATGGGTCTGCCTTGATAATAATGTCCTTGACGACACAGAACGGAGCGGTTGCGCGGCCATCGGGAGCCATGGTATGACCATGACGGGTGCGGATGTCCTGGTCAATTGTGTCGCCAGCCACGATGTTCGGCACATCTTCGGAATGCCTGGGTCGCACTCGACGGCAATCTACGACGCCCTGGCGCGAACCAAGACGATTGCCACCGTCCTCGCGCGGAATGAGCAGGCTGCGGCGTTCATGGCGGACGGATACGCGCGGGTGACTGCCCGGCCGGGAGTCGTCTGCACCACGGCCGGCCCTGGTGCCACGAACGCACTTTCCGGAATTGCTGAAGCCTGGGCGGACGCGGTCCCTTTGCTCTTGCTTGCCGGGCAGGTCAACGTGGCCGATCTGGATCGCTATTGCGGCAATTACCACGAAGTCGATCTGGAACGAATCTTCCAACCGGTCACGGGCTGGTGTGGCACGGTCCGTCAAAGTGCTCAGATCCCGGCGCTGGTTGGCCAGGCCTTCGGGACAATGGGCGCTGGTCGTCCCCGGACGGCGGCGATCTTTCTCCCCCAGGACTTGATGCGAGAGCCGTGTTCCGCGGCGATCGACGTGCTGCGCTTCGCCCCCTTACCTAGGCCGCGGATGCACGGGAAAGTCATCGCCGAGGCGATCGAGGTGCTCACGAAGGCCCGGCGGCTCGTCATCCTCGCTGGCGGCGGCGCACTCTGGGCCGATGCCGGCGAGGAGGTGCGGCGGCTCGCCGGGAAGCTCGACTGCCCGATTGTCACCACGCTCAATGCGAAGGGTCTCATCGACGAGCGCGACTCTTATTCTCTGGGCCACGCCCGCTCGGTCCGGGCGCGGGCTGCGCTTGAGCACGCCGATGCCATGCTCGCCGTCGGCTGCCGCTTCACCGAGGTGCTTTCCGACTGGCGGCGCTTGACTGTGCCCACGCAGCTCGTGCAGATCGATATCGATCCGGTTCAGATCGGCATGAACTACCCGGTAACCGTCGGCATCGTGGCCGACGCGCGGGCCGCCCTTGCCGCTCTGTGCGAGAATTTGCCAGAGACACCCGCTGGTTCCGACTGGGGCAAGCTCTGGGAACAAGCCCGGCAGACTGAGAATCCGCGGCCTGAGTGGCTGATCGAGACACTCCGCGCCGAGCTGCCGGAAGCGACGGTCGTCTTCACCGATGCCTGCGAGCTGGGATACCGAATGCAAACGGACTGGCCCTCTTACGCGCCTCGCCAGTTCTTCTATCCGTCGAATTACATCTCTCTGGGCTGGGCTTTCCCCGCGGCGGTCGGAGCGGCCGTTGCCCTCGGCGGGCCGCACGTCGTTTCACTCAGTGGCGACGGCGGTTTTCTCATGACTGCCCAGGAGCTCGCGACCGCGGTTCGGTACCGGCTTCCGGTCATTGCTCTGGTGCACAACGACTCAACCTTCGGTGCTATCAAGAACATTCAGCAGCAAGTCTTCGACGGCCGCTACCTCGACGTCGATCTCAATAACCCCGACTTTCTCACCTACGCGGCGGCTTTCGGAGTTCCCGCCCACCGCGCGGCCACGGCGGCGGAGCTGGCCGAGGCCCTGCGCTGTGCCTTTGCCCACAACGGCCCGAGCTTGATCGAGATCCCTGACACTTGGCGCACTTTACGTGACCTGGCCGTCCCGCGGACACGTGCAAGGCCCTCCGTGTCGCCGCAAGGCAATATTTTGAGAAGGCGTCCACGATGATTTATTCCGGATCTTGAGATCCAAAATAGCCTCTGGTAGACTTCTGCTCCGGAATGAAGCGTCCGTGTTCCCTCGTGCCGGGACTCTTGCGTTTGGTCTCGGCCCGTGCGAATATCCACAGAAGATTGCTGGATCCACCAGTAGTCGACATACCCCAGGCTGGCTGCTCGGCCGCAAGTCGTGCGGGTCGTGCCGGTTGCTGTTGGCGTGGCCAGCCTGGTGGTCTTGATCTTCGTCGCGCGGTGAAATCCCCTTTGAGCGCGAGCCGATCAGACCTTCAGTGCTCGCGGGCATCGACTGAGGATTTTCCTGCCGGTTCCTTGGTGATGCCGCAGTTATCCCCGACTCCCCTCGCAACAGGTCTCGCAGACCGTGCGGCAGCGTGAACAGATCAGCTTCCCGCGGTGCTCGATCAGTCTGCCGCCGCAGACCGGGCACGCGGGCCGGGAGGAGACGGGGCCCTCAGCCAAGCTCTGGCTGTCGTCGCGGACGGGCTTGACGCTCTTTGGCTGTTCCACGGATCAAGCCTCTGGGATTCGGCCACGAGCGATTCCGACTGGCTCATCGTAAAGGCCCAGCGCCGCCATGACAAGCGATCGGACGGGCAACCGCCGCAACCAATTTTGACCTCATCGCTCGTCCTTATTCAAAACTCGGCCCAACGTGCGATAATCCGACCTTTGGCGGCAAGGCTCAGGGTTCAGGCGCCCATTCGCTCTCGTGGCTGGAGGTCGAAATGGCAAAGCTCATCATCGAGACGCCCAAAGCAGACACAAAGGACTCCGTCGGCGGCGTGCCGTGGGCGGAGGCGGAGACGGAGTGGCCGTTGTGCCGTATGTGCGGTTCGCCGATGCAGTTCATCGCCCAGTTGCCGCTTTGCCATTGTGGTGATGAACGACTGGTCGCCCGCGGCCAACGTCTCCTTCTCTTCCAGTGCCAGAACCAGCCCGGGTTGTGTGAGGAATGGGACGCGGATGGTGGCGGCAACGCCGCCCTGCTCGTAGGTGAGGCCGGGCTGCAGAGGCTCGATGTCCCGTCCGGCCCGACGCTGCTCGATGCCGTCTCACCCGTGGGCTTTCGAGAGTATGACGACTCTCGGCAAGAAAACGGCCCGGACGACGCGTATTACGAAGCCTTCGCCGAAGACTCTCAAGTACTCGGCAAGATCGGCGGCCGCCCCGACTGGATCCAAGGCGACGAGACTCCCTCATGTCAGTGTGGCGAGCCGATGGTCTTCGTGGCACAACTCGAATGTCACGGCGGCGGCGGAATCAACTTTGGCGATGTCGGCAGCGGGTACGCCTTCGTCTGCCCAAAATGCTCTCACTCGGCGAAGTTTTTGTGGCAGTGCAGTTGAGTGCCTTGGAAGAGAAGATCAGTGTCGGAGCGCCTTTCCCGGCCTCGGGAAAGGTGACCCGACAGGGATGCCTTCTTGGGGCCTTCGCTTAAGAGCGTCACTCGTGTGCTTTCAGAACCCCGGCAAACGCCTGCTCGAGCCGGGCCGATCCGAGCGGATCGGCCTCGTCCGAGTTCAAGCTGGGCATGATTGTCACTTCCTGTGGTAGCGGTAGGTCGATGCCGGGCGCGAGCACGCGGATCGCGAACGACCAGGCCACGGGAATATTGCCCGGCAGGCGGGTGGCGTGAACGTCCATGGGCAGGTCGAAGAGAGGTTGATCGATCCGCCGGGTCTCGCCGAAAGGACGCTCGGGCGTGCTTGTGTCGACACCGTCGCGCCAGACCAAGTCCGCAGCGCACCGCTCCGGTTTCGCTCCACGAGTCCGGCCTCAGACGTTCTGGAAGATGAGGAGGCCGTTGGCCGGAACGCGGACTTGGATCCGGCCGTTGACAACGGGGACATCGGCCCCGAAGTTGCCGACGTTGTGACCGCCGTAGATCGCCGCGTCGCTGTTGAACGACTCTCGCCATCGTCCGTTCGGCAGCCGCGACGGGTCGCTCTGTATGATGTAGCCGTCAAGGAAGGGCTGGTTCCGGAGGCTGGCGACGACCAGCAAGCGGTCGGTGCCGACGAAGCGGGTGAAGGCAATCAACCGGCTGTCGCCGAGGGCATGGATGATGTCGATGTAATGGCCCCGGGTCGCCGGGTGCTGCTTGCCGAAGTGAATCAGATCCTGGTAGAAGCGGAAGAGCTTTGCGCCGATGCCTGCACGGAGGCCGGCAATGTCCTCGCGGTGTTGCATGAAATCGCTGAAGCGGTACGGCTGGGCAGCGCCGACCTCTTCGGCCATAAAGAACATGGGTGTGCCGGCGGAGAGTAGCGAGAGGCCGAACGCCACGCGATCCCGCGCCTCGGCGAACTCGCGCGTGGTGCCAATCAGAGGCGCACCGTTGACAGCGACCACGATCGTCCGCGCCGTCCCGCCCGCGTTTCCGGCCTCGTCGTGCGACTCTTGGTAGACGACGTGGTTGAACTGGCTGCCGAATAACTCACCGGCGAACTGTCCGATGTCGAGCGGGCCGTCGCCGCCGTAGCCGGCCTGCTTGATCAACCGCGCCTTGCCGCCGGCCATGTCCGAGTCGCCGATCAAGTTGTGGTAAAAGGAGGCTTGCCAGGTTGCCCCGAAGCCGAGTCCGCCGAAGTCGGGCAGGCGAGTGACAGCGTCCCAACCCGTGTGGTCCTCCGCAATCAACATCGCACTGGGGCGGATCATGCGCAGGGTTCGGCTCCATTCGCGCAGCATCTTGATGCCGAACAGGTTCACGTTGCCCAGTCCCCGTCCATTGGCGTGCAAGGCGTTATCGCGGTGGATCGCCTGCGTTAGGTCGACACGGAGGCCATCGACGTGAAGCTCCTCAAGGAGCACCGCGGCACTGCTGACGAAGACGTGCCGCACCACCTGCTCCCAGTACCGCGGGCTGAAGCCGCTCGAGCCGTTATCGACGTAACCTCCCTCGGGGAAACTGTAGTCCGACGGCTTGCCCTCGTACCAGTAGTAAATGTTCTGTTCGGGCGCGGTCGAGTCATACTGCCACTCGTCGCGTTCGGCGTTGAAATCCCAGTGGTTGTAACAGACGTCCTGAATCACGGCGATGCCGCGACGATGGCACTCCCGCACGAAGTGCCTATACTGCGACCGGCCGCCGGCAGTCGTCTGGACGGTGAAATGGTGGGAGTCGCCGTACCCCCAGCCGGCCCCACCGGAGAACTCCGACATCGGGAGTAGCTCGACCGCGTTGACGCCGAGGTCGACCAAGTGCGGCAGCAGCGCGATGGCGTCCTGGAGGTTGCCGGGTCCGCTCTTCCCGGCGCCCAGGGAGTTGACGTGCAGCTCGTAGATGACCAGATCTTCGATCCGGCTGGGCACCGAGAGCCCCGGAGTGAATTCGGAGGCCCAGAAATCGCTGACGGAGATCCGGTCGCCCTCGGGGTGAGCGACGTCCTTCGCCACAGTGTCGATGCTCCGGACGAGGCTGCAACTTTTCGTACCGTCGAGCGTGGACGGGTCACCCTTGTATGGGCCTCCCTGCGGGTCGATCGCCCCACAACCGATCTGCTCGCGTGAGAACAAGTCGGTGCGGAAGACCTGCTTCCCCTGCGCGTTCGTGACACGGTACATGTACGGCGCGCCTTGGAACGTCGCGAAGTCGGGGATGACTTCGCTCTGCCAGATCCCCTCGTCTCCCTTGGTGAGCGGAAACACCTTCGCGCTTGCGTCGATCCCGGTACCGTCGTCGCTAATGTACCCGTTGTCGCGCTTCCCGAATACGACGTCGACACCCTTGGCATTCGGGGCCCAGACAGCGAACCGCAGATCGGCGTGGCTGCCTCCGCTGTAGATCTCGCGCGCGCCCAGCCGGCGAGCGTAGGTGAAGTAGAAGTCCTGGTCGCGCGCCGCCTCATCGGCGGACAGGGTGAACTCGCGGTATCGCTCCATCGAGTTCATGTCCTGGATCTCGGTCGGGATCCCCCAGATGTTCGGACCGGAAGGGCCGTCGAGGCGGACGCCCCAGCGAAACCGCTTGCCGGCTTCACCAGGGTCGAAGTTCACCGTCGCGGTGAAACATGGACACCCGTCCTCGGCCAACCCCGCCGTCATGGGAGTTTCGCTCCAGACGGCGGAGAATCGCCCTGACCCATCCCAACTGCCCGCGAGCCGCGCGTTGCGGAACAGCTCGCGCTTCAAACCCGTCAGATACCGGAATCGGACCGCCAGAGTTCCCATCAGTACCTCCTTAGGAGCGCGTCCCTCCCGTGGTTTGGAACAGGAGGCGGCTTCTCCGATCATTCTCACATCACGTCACGCTCGTTTTCAGCCATTCGCCCTGCGACGCTGACCCCCAGGGCCTTCATGATTGTGGGCATCGACCGGTGGCCCTTCACCCGGCGAAACTTGGGCTCCGCCCGCATAGCGTCTGCCACACACCACCGGTGTTGAATGCGACGTCGAGCGACCGCCCCACACTACACCGGTATCAGCAAAGGCTGCGAGCACCCGAAGGCTGCCAGTACCCGAACGTCGTTGCATGCCGCCATCGAGCGACCGCCCCACACGGGCTAACACGCCGCGTCACGCTCGGCGTGCACCCGATCGGGTCGGTCATTCGAGTTGTTGCGAACTAGACACCGGCCCTCATGAGATTCGGTGTCGGCGTTATTCCTGGCCTTGCAATGGTGTTCCGGCGCCGGGTCCTGTGCCCGGGGCACTCGCAGGCGTCATTACGGCTTGCCCAGAACCCTGGCAAACGCCCGCTCAAGCTGGGCGGCCTCACGCGGATCGGCGTCGTCGGATTTCCATCCGGGCATGCTGACCACTTCCTGCGGCAGCGGCAGGTCGATGCCGGGCGCGAGCACTCGGATCGCGAACGACCAAGCCACGGGAATATTTCCCGGCAGGCGGGTGGCGTGGACGTCCATGGGCAGGTCGAAGAGGTGCTGATCGATCCGCCGAACCTGGCCGAATGGACGCTCGGGCGTGCTTGTATCGACTCCGTCGCGCCAGACCAAGCTCCGCAGCGCACCGGTCCGAGGATCGACCAGCAGGGCGTACCAGGCATCGAGCTTGCGATGCTTGCCGGAAACGAGGAAGACATTGGGTGTCCGCAGCAGAGCAAATGTCGGCGTGGCCGCGACCAGCCGTGCGCGACTTGCCTCGAACGACATGGCCGTCAGGATGATCCGCTCCTTGGTTGACCACGCCCCTTTGGTTCCCTCGACCGACCGGGGCGTCACGACGACGTCTCCCGACCCGTCATGCCCCGGCGCACAGAGCCCTACCCCGACCCGGGCGAGCCGGAATGTCGATTCGCCTTCGGATTCAACCCGCTCGACATCGGCCAAGATGAGCGGACGAATCCGCTGGGCGACGTCAAACGCCCGCGGTGAGACCGTATCGAGGTCGCCCGACTCTAGCCGCGGAACGGGCTTGATGACGATGTGGCTCCATCCCGCCGGGGGACCATCCTGGCTGAGTTTGGTTCCTTGAGCAATGGCATCCAGCCGTGCGATCGTCTTGCTCGACGGAAAGGCCGCACTCCCGGTTTCCTCGCGGGCTCGGAACATCCGGCTCTTCATGCCAGGCAAGCCCATCAA